>VBIL01000019.1 GCA_005879975.1 Chloroflexota bacterium | reverse complement strand
CGTCTCGAGGTCGATGGTCTGCCATGAGCCGCCGCTCGCGGTGAACGTGAGGACGTACGCGGCCTTGCCGTCGATGCGCATCACGACATCGCCCGTCGTTGTCGCCGCGGTCGCGCTCGTCCAGACACGGCGTGAGGTAGGAGAGCCGGCTGGCCAGACCTCGAGCGCGTAGCGCCCGCTGTCGCCCGCGCTCAAGAGAGCGACAACGTCGCTCGTGCCCGGTCGGAACCGCGCCCGAATGAGGTTCGACGCTTCGGGCATGACCCGCTCAGCGACAGGCCGTGGGGCGTCCGCGCCAACAACGCGAATGCCGCTTAAGAGCTTTCCTGAATCGCTGTACGCGAACTGCGCCAGGATCTGTTTCGCGTCGCGGCTCACGTCGACGATCTCGCCGAAGCGCTGGTCGCGCTGCGTGTCTCCGGCGCTCGTCCCGTCCTCCCGAACGCGGATCAGCGTCTTCAGTGCCTCGCACGCATCTTGGCCGGCGATGACCTTCGCCGTCGAGCTCCACGCGAGAGGGAAGAATCGCGTCCTGTCCATTCGCCGTACCTCGCGCGCCCGGGGACTTCCGACTTCGACGGTTCGCGCGGCCGAGTACGCCGGCACCGGACAGAGTGCCGCACCCGGGCCGACGACGTCGGGAGATATCGCGCTGAACACGACCGCTCCCCCGTCGTCGCGCCAGGCGATGCCGCCCGCGAGCTCGTTATCGAGCCGGACCAGCTCGATCTCCTGACCGCTGACGAGCTCCATCGCGCGCAGGGCATCGCGCCGGTCGCCAGCCCCGGCATCGCGGTGCCAGTACGCGAGGCGGCGCCCGTCAGGAGAGACGACCGGATAGGTGGAGCCGTCGAGCGACGCGAACGGGCGGGCATCGTCTTCCGTGCGCAGGTCGAGGCCGAGAAGCACATTCGGCGTCGGCTGCACGAGGCCCAGCCGAAGCGGCCCTATCGTCGGGCTCGGCGTCGGGCTCGCGCCCGCGCACAAGCCCGCCGGTTACAGCCCAAGGACAGTCACCGCGACGAGGCCGATGGAGAGTGCGGACGCCATGACCGCGGTCCCGATCCCCACGACCTGCGATAGGCGGCCATTCGCCTGATCGCCCATCAGCCCGCGATCGCCCGCGAGCCGAAGGATGAACACAAGCACGATCGGCAGGAGCAGCCCATTCACGTTCTGGGATACGAGGATGAGCGGGATAAGGGGCACGCTCGGCGAAAGCACGACGATGGCACCGAGGACGAGCAGCAGCGTGAAGAGACCCATGAAGACCGGTGCCTCGCGGAAGTCCTTGCTGATGCCCGACTCCCACCCGAATGCCTCGCAGATCGCGTAGCTCGTCGAGAGCGGCATGATCGTGGCGGCGAGCAGGGACGCCCCGAAAAGCCCGACGCCAAAGAGCAGCTTGGCCTGATCCCCAGCCAGCGGCCCTAGCGCCTGCGCGGCGTCGGCCGCCGAGTTGACCAGCACGTGCGCGGGGAAGAGCACAGCGCCCGCGACGACGACGATGAAGAACCCGTTGAGACCGGTAAGGAGCGCGCCGAGATACACGTCGATTCGCGCGAAGCGATAGAGCTCGCGGTCGATGCCTTTGTCTACGATCGAGGCCTGGATGTAGAACTGCATGTACGGCGTGATCGTCGTGCCGACGAGCGCGAGGGCCGCGATCAGCGCGGCCTGACCCGGCGAGAGCTCCGGTACGGCGAGGCCGCGCAGGACGGCATCCCAGTCCGGCCGAACGATGAACGCGCTCGCCGGATACGCGACGAACGCCAAGAGGAGGACAAAGAGCGCGCGTTCGACCACGCGATAGCTGAAGAAGACGACCAGCACCCAGATCGCGATCGCGGCGGCGGGGACGGAGACGATCCGCTGCACGCCGAGGAGCTCGAGGCTCGCTGCTACGCCCGCGAACTCCGCGACGACGTTCGATCCGTTCGCGACAAGGAGCGCGACCATCGCGACGATCGTCCAGCGCACGCCGAACCGCTCGCGGATGAGGTCCGACAGCCCCTTGCCGGTGACCGCGCCCATGCGCGCGCACATCTCCTGGATGACGACCAGACCCGCGGTCGACAGCAACAGGAGCCAGAGAAGCGCGTACCCGTAATGGGCGCCGACCGCTGTATATGTGGTGACCCCACCCGCGTCGTTGCCGGCGAAGCCGGTGATGATCCCGGGCCCCATCACGGCGAGGAACGCAAGGATCGTGGCACGACGGACGCGCGCGCGGCGGCGGACCGCGGAAGCGGTCCGTATCACCGTGCGATCGACCTAAGCGACCTCTTCTTCCAGCCCCGCGGCAGCATGAGCTCGACCACATCGTCGATGGTCACGGTGCCCATGAGCTTGCCGCGGGCGCTCACGACAGGGAGGGCGAGCAGGTCGTACTTGGCGATGAGCGCGGCGACCTCTTCCTTCGGCGTCTCCGCGTCGACCTTCAGCACATGCGGATCCATGATCTCGATGACTTTTGTCTCGGGCGCCGCGACGACGAGGTCGCGCAGCGAAAGAACACCCTCGAGCTTTCCTTCACCGTCGATGACATAGAGGTAATAGGTGAGCTCCGGGTCCGGCTTCCTCGTGCGGAGTTCATCGATCGCTTGCGCCGCGGAGAGGCCGCCGGGGAGCGCGACGAAGTCGCTGGTCATGATCCCGCCGGCCGAGTCCTCCGGGAACGTGAGGAGCTCCTCGACGTCCTGCGCCTCTTCCTTCTCCATGAGCTCGACGAGCTCCTCGCGTCGCTCCTCGGGGAGGTCCTGAAGAAGGTCCGCGGCCTCGTCGGGGTCCATCTCCTCGAGGATGTCGGCGGCGCGCTCCTCGGGAAGGTCGCTCACGATCGCGGCCTGCATCTCGGGCTCGACCTCCGCCATCGTCTCGGCCGCCGTCTCGAGATCCAGCTGCTGGAACACTGCGACCCGCTCGTCCGCGGTCATTTCTTCGACGATGTCGGCGATGTCCGCGGGATGGAGTAACGCGAGCTTCCCGTGCGGGACCGTCAGGCGCACCGGCGCTCCAGTCGTCTCGAGGCGCTCGACGAGATGCCACGGGATGATCCCGCGGGGCAACCGTCGTCCGGCGAGCCCGGCCACGCGCTCGGCCATCGTCTCCGCGCCCACGCGCCGCAGCAGGCCGCGCAGGCCGACATCCGCGCCGACGAGGCGCAGCTGGCCCTCGTGCTCGGCGAGCTGTAGGTCGTTCACCCGCACGACCTTGGCGCCGTGGGTGTCGACGATCTGCTTGTCGAGGAGATCGCGAGCGAGGCGGAGCGCCTCGGGCGGAAGGTGCGCGTCGGGGGTGCTCTCGAGGCGGGCGCGTAGGCGGAAGTGTCCGATCTCCTGCGCGAGGTCGGCCCAGCGCACGACCTTCTCACCGTTCGGCGTCGCGAGGATCGCCCACTGCGCGGCCGGGAACTGCCCTTGCGGGACGACCGCGACGTCCGCGAGCTTACCCACCTCGTTGCCGCTCGGCTCGATGACCCTGCGGTGCTGTATCTCCGACAGGTACGGCACGACCGCGCAAGCGTAACCGGTACAATTCGTACATCCCAGAGCGCCCAGCCGGGCGTACCCTCATGCGCTGGAGGAAGATCCGTGCCACCGAAAAGCGAAATCAGCCTTCGCGCGCGCGCTCTTGCCGACCAGGCCATCGTGGCCGCCCTCGAGGCGGACTGGCCGCGCGCCGCGGAGCTGAACCAGAAGATCGTCGAGGCCTCACCGGACGACGTCGAAGGGCGCAACCGACTAGGTCGCGCCTACATCGAGCTGGGCAGGCTCGAGGAGGCCAAGGCCGCTTTCACCGAGGTCCTCAGGATCGAGCCCTACAACTCGATCGCCCTGCGCAATCAGGGCCGCGTGGCCGCCCTCCTCGAGCACAAGGGCAAGCCGAACCCGACCACCACCAAGACGCAGCCCCGGCTCTTCATCGAGGACATGGGGAAGACCGGGATCCTCCGCCTCATCAACCCCGCGCCGACGCACGTGCTCGCCAAGTACAGCCCGGGTGCGGAATGCGAGCTCCGCGAGCAGGAGGGCCTTCTCGCGGTGCATGCGCGCGACGGAGAGCTCGTCGGGTTTCTCGAGCCAAAGGTCGGCAGGCGCCTGATCGATCTCCTCCGGACGGGGAACCAGTACGTCGCGGCGCTCGTCAGCACCGATCCGCAGAACCCGCGGATCGCGATCCGCGAGATCTTCTCGAGCGCGGAGAACGCGAGCCGCATCTCCTTCCCCGGCCATCACCGTCCCGCCGAGACGAAGGAGCGCGCGTACGTTCGCGGCACGTTCTTCCGGTACGGCGGCGCCGACGAGGAGGGTGAGGTCGAGGAAGTGGAAGAGGCCGAGGCCGAGGAGCCGACCGGCGAGGAGGTCCTCGAGGAGGCCGAGTCCACAGACGAGCCGCTCGCCGTGGAGACCGAGGACGACGACGATACGGAGGACGAAGCCGAGGAGTGAACAAGCTCGGGGGGCTCTGCCCCCCGGCCCCCGGCGTTCTCGCGTTCCTTCTCGCCATGGCGTTCGCCGCGTCCTGCACGCAGTCGGTCCAGCCCAGGCCATCGCCTTCGCGTGACGTCGACGCCGCGCCCAAGCTCGCCCGCGACGCGGGCGCGATCCTTCTGCAGTTCTCCGCGTACGACTACGGGCTCGCCGGGGCGCTCGGCGGCGAGAAGACGCGCACGGTCGCGCCGGTCCGCTACGGCACGATCGCTCAGGCGTCGGCGAAGGCGATCGCGGCGTTCAACGGCAGCGTCCTCGCCGCGACGGTGGACCGGTCAGGGCCCGTCCGGGAGAGGCTCGTGCCGCTCGCCGACGGACTCGCGGACCTCGCGAAGGATGGCGCAGCGTACGCCGATGCCGGCGATGCGGCGACGTTCGCCCGGGTCATCTCCGGTGTGACCGCCGGTTGGGAGCGACTTCGTGAGCTGTCGGCGGTGGTCCCGAAGGACGACGCGCTACAGAACGTGATCGCGCGTGGTACCTCTTTCGTCGTGACGGTGAAATCGGCGACAAGCGCGACCGTGACCGCGGGTCCGTACGCGAGCCTCACCGATGCATCGCAAGCGCTCCGCGCGATGGGCTCACCCATGAACGCCACGGTGTCGAGGGTCTCCCCGTTCGTCGTCCGCCTCGGCCCCTACGCTGACCGGCCCGCGGCGGACGCGGCGTCTGCCGAGCTGGCCAAGCAAGGCATCACCTCGGTCGTCACCGACGAGCAGTCCTACACCTTCACGAGAAGCGGACCCGTGCCGGACGCCGAGCTCTGGCGCGAGCCATCGCGCGTGCAGGACGCACGCGGCACATCGCGCAAGCTCGCAGTGAGCGGCGACGGGTCGTGGCTGGTCACCGGAGGTGACGACGGCTATGCGGCCGTCTTCGACCCGTCGGGCGCGCTTCGCGCGCTGCCGCAGTTTTACGCCGGCGTGAGCGTCTTGGCCTTCGCCGACGACGCGCGCTTCTTCGCGGCCGGCGGACAGGTCGTGAACTTCCTCGCGGTGCCGTCGGGCCAGGTCGTCGGCTCCGGGATGCGCTTCACCGGGGCGGCCACGCAGATCATGTTCGTGCCGACGAGCCGCTTATTCGTCGCCGCTTCGAAAGGCCCGACCGGTGAGGCGGCCGGCGGCCCGGGACTCATCGGGGGCCGTGCCCCCGACGGCGCTCCGCTTGGCGATCCGTTCCCGATCGTGACTCCCGCCGCGGGCGCGCAGATCGCGTCGAGCGACGCGGGCGACGTGTACATCGGAACGACCAGCGGTGGCGCCTTCGACGTCGAAGTCTTCCGACCGGGCAGGGACGCGGACCCTCGTGCCATCGCTCGGGTCCCCGGGGTCGGGCGCGCACTCGCTGTGGACCGCGCGGGCAAGACCGCAGCCGCGATCACCGACCAGGGGACGTACTGGATCGACCTTACGGCACCGTCTACGGTCTCACGGCGGATCTCGCCGACCGTTCGCGACGTCGCTTTCGGTATCGACGGCTCGCTTTATCTTCTCGACCAGACCGCACTCGTCGCGTACGACACGCCGTATTCCGTCCGGTGGACCGCTCCGTTGGTGGATGGCCGGCGGCTCGTCGCGGCGCGGCGCGCGGTGGTCCTCGACGGCGCCGATCGGCTCCTCGCCTTCGCCCCGGCGGACGGCGCGGCCGACGAGCTGGGCGCGGGCGGGACCATCACCGACGTGACCATGTCGCGCGACGGTCACGTCATCGGAGCCATCGTGGACACCAGGAGGGCCGTACTCTTCACGTTGCCTTGAGCCAACCAGAGCGCGTCCGCTCCATGGTCCCGCTCGAGACCCTTCCTCTTCCACGTCCGCTCGATCGCTTTGGCACCGCGTTCCCGGCCACCCTCGCCGAGGTCTACGCGAACGCGTACTCCCCGCGACGCGGCGTGGTCCTCGATCCCCTCGCACATCCGTGGTCGGCGGCCGATGCCGCCGAGCACGCCGATCGTCGCGGGGTCGCTCGATCGCGTGAGCCGCTCGGCGAATGGGCGCGGCGTGTGATCGCAGAGGCGCCCGCCGCAGATGAGATCCTCGCCTCGCTCGATCGAGTCGGCGAGAGCGTGCTCGTGGGCACACCACACCGGATCGCGATGCGCGAGCTCTACGGATCGACGTGCGCGACGTGCCGCGGGCCGGTCATCGTCGAGGCGTTCCTTTGGGAACGTGATGCCACCACGCCGACCAAGAAGGCGTTCCGCTGCGGCATCTGCGCGCGCGAGGGGCGTGCGCTGCTCATCGAGGCGACGAGCGACGATGACGCCGTCGCGAGCCAGCGGCTCGAGCCGCGAGGGATGGCCTACTGGCAGCTCGTCGAGCGTTTCGGTCCCGATCCCGCGGCGCAGGCCCTCGGCGAGAGCATCGCCGCGCTCTACACGCCCCGGAATCTCACGGCGTTCGTCGCGACGCTTCGCGCGATCGAGACCACGGGCGAAGGGGGTGCTCCGCTCCTCGGATCCCCTGCGGCGAGAGACTTCCTCAAGCTTTGCGCGCTCGAGGTCCTCGTCTCCGGCAGTCGGCTCAACGCCCTCGCCGGACACGGCGCCCCACTGCGGATCGAAAAGGGCCGCGCGCGGCGACCGCACGCTTCACAGTCGCGCGAAGTCAACGTCTGGCTCGAGTTCGACCGGACCGTCCGCGAGCTCGTGGCGTGGCTGCAGTCGCGGGGGGCTCTGCCCCCCGCGGCCCCGCGCCGCATGTTGGACCTCGATCCCGGTGACGCCGACCTCGTCCTCTGCGAAGCGCCTGTCGAGGACCGACTGGGTGGCTGGAGCGCGGTCGCGGGCGTCGTGCTGCTCGGCACGCGTGGCCTGAAACCGGCTGACTCGGGCGATGGACGGGTCGTCGTGCGCGAACGGCTGCTGCGAACGGTGCGCGCCGCGCTCGTCGACGGCTACCGCGGCTCGCGGCCCGAAGCCCCGGCGGTCGTCTATGTGCCGCACGCCGATCTCGCGAGCATCGCCGCCGTGACGCTGGGCGCGGCGGGCGCCGGGTACCGCCTGCGGGGCATCACCTATCAGCGCGACGCTCTCGCGACCGCTGTCACCGGCGGCTCGGGCGCGGCCGCGATCTGCGACTTCGACCGCGACGTCCCACTCCTCCGCGACCACGGTGTCGCCGACGCGGCCGCAATTGAAGACGCGATGCGCGCCGGCGTGCGCGACGCGATCAGTGCCCGAGGCGAACCGGTGGCGACCGACCGTGCGGGGGTCGCTGCGCTCGAGTCCCTGGCTGCGCGGAAGCTGCTCGCTTCTCTCACGCTCTCACGCGCGGGTGGCGTCTCGGAGCTCGAGGTCTTCCTCGATCACTTCCGCTCGGCGCTCGCGGATGCCAGGCGGTCCGGCATCGTGACGGTCTCGCTCGACGGTCCGTCGGCCGAGCACGCGCCGGACACCACTCTGTACACGCTTGCCTCGCCCGCAGAGACGACGCCCCTCGACGATCGCCTCGAATGGGGCGTCTGGGGACTTCTTTCATCGTCGCGCGAGATCGACACCCGTACGCTCGTGCGCCGTGCCTATGGGCTCTTCCGCGACATCGAAACGCCGGATCGCGAGATGGTCGAGCGAAGCATCGCCGCGTACGGTCGGCAAGGCGACGACGGACGCTGGCGTCTGCGCGAGGAGGACGGGCTCGTGCGCCGGCAGGCCGATCAGACGCTCCTCGCGACGCAGCTCGTCGAGGCCGAGCGCGCGATCCCTGTCTCGCGCGTCTCGCGCGTCTCGACCGACGCATTGAATTACGTCGACTGCGTCTGGTACGACCGCAGCCGCATGGTCTTCGTCTGGCAGCTCGAGTGGACAGCCCGCATGCATCGGAGCCTCGTCGCGCTCGGTGAGGCCATACCCGATGAGGATCGTGTCTTCCGTTTCCTCGCGATCGCCGACGAGCGGCGGCCACTCGCCGAATTCAAGCTCCGCCGCTCGCCGGCCCTCGCCGACCTCGTTCGACGGCGGGGCTGGCGCTTCGTAAAGTGGGCACCATTACGCGGGTGGGCCACAAAACCGGACGTGGCGCTGGACTTGCTCGAACCGGTCCTGGGCCTTTCTCCCGAGGTGGAACAAATGGGCCATCAGCTAGCGTTCAAGTTTTAGAGGTGTAGGAAATGGCCAAACCCCAAGTCGTCAGCGATCAGAATTTCGAGACCGAGGTCATCAAATCGGATACCCCGGTGCTGGTCGACTTCTGGGCGGTCTGGTGCGGCCCGTGCCGCATGGTCGCTCCGGTACTGGAGGAGATCGCGAGCGAGCAGGGCGATAAGGTCAAGATCGCGAAGCTCGACGTCGACGCCAACCCGATCACCGCCGGGCGCTTCGGCGTCCGGGCCATCCCCACGATGATCCTGTTCAAGAACGGGCGCGAAGCACAGCGTGTCGTCGGCTACGTCCCGAAGGACAAGCTGCTGCAGCAGATCCAGCCGCACTTCGCGGCCGCTGCCGCACCCGAGACGAGCATGAGCCCGACTGCGACGTCGCCGAAGCCCACCACGCCAACGCCGACCACACCGACGAGCCCGCCGACCACGACGACCCCGAAGTCCCCGTCGCCAACACCGCCGCGTACGAGCTAGCACCCGCCGCGCTGCCGTGACGGTCGTTCTGCGCCCGCGTGCGGCGCTCTTTCATGCCGAGGGCGGGTGGTTTTCCGCGAACTGGCACTTCAGCTTCGACCAGTACCGGGACGAAGCGAACATGGGTCTCGGAGACCTGCGGGTGTTCAACGACGACCGCCTCGTCCCCGGTGCCGCGTGGCCGATGCATCCGCATCGGGACATCGAAGGCATCACCTACGTGGCCGAAGGAACATTCGAGCACGCCGACTCGCGGGGCAACGGAGGCATCCTCCCGCCGGGTTCGGTCCAGCGAGCGACCCTCGGTTCCGGGATGCAGCACTCGGAGCGCAACGGGTCCAAGACCGAGTCGATGCGCTTCATCCAGATGTGGATCATGCCCTCGCGGCGCGGCCTCGACCCGAGCATCGAGCAGCGTGAGTTCAGTCCCGACTCGCGCCGCAACACGCTGAAGCCGGTCCTCGTACCAGCGCCGGGCTACGCCAAGGACGGCGCGCCGCGGGCGGCCGATGCCGTCACCGTCCATCAGGACGCCGCGGTGTACGCGTCGCTCCTGGATCCGCAGGCCAAGGTGCGCCACGAGTTCCGTGGTGGATTCGGCGGCTATCTCTTCGTCGTGCACGGCTCGCTTGCTAAGCCCGAGCTCGACGAGGGCGGCGCCGCGAAGATCTTGAACGAGCCGGCCATCGAGATCGAGGCCGGCGACCAAGGCGCGGAGGTCCTGCTCGTCGAAACCAAAGTGGGTGCGTGAGCAGACTTCAGCTCGGCTCTTCTCGTGGCCCAGCTCCCGGCGATGCATCTGGAGCGTCACGTAGCACCTCTGCCAACGACCTGACTAGCTTCGACTAGCCTTCTCCCACTTCAATCCGGGGAGGGGACAGGCGATGGCAACGAAGATGGCGGGCGCAGGCACCAAGGAGAAGCCTTGGAAGCTGAAGACTCCGAGCGGAAGCTCCGAGTACGTCATGTACAAGGCCGAGGACGCCGATCCGCCGGCGCTTGTGTGCGTCGTAGGGAAAACGGAGCTCCG
The DNA here is from genome assembly GCA_005879975.1 of Chloroflexota bacterium. Lineage (GTDB taxonomy): Bacteria > Chloroflexota > Limnocylindria > P2-11E > P2-11E > 3-1-20CM-2-70-9. Next base: position 4,168 of record VBIL01000019.1, on the reverse strand, counting down.
CTACCAGCTGCGGGCGATCGACGATCTGGAGGCGATGCTCAAAAAGCACGGAGATTGGATGCCGCTTGGCAGCGCCGACGAGCAAAAGCCCGCTGCGGAGGGAACGGTCGAGGCGTGGGGACGGTCGCCGAAGAATCCGGTCAAAGGCTGGTACGGGCTGAAGAAAGGGCTGCGCGGCCGCTTCGGCATGTACATGCCGCCGCTGCTCGAAGCGCTCGGCGTCGCCGAGGTCACGCACGAGGCGAAGAACAACAGGATGCGCGCGAAGTAGCGCGTGACAGCAAGGGCTCGATGATCCCCGACCCGTAGCGTCGCGCCATCGCCTCGCGTTCTTGCTTACGAGTCAAGATCGGGAGGGGTACATGCGTGAAGCTGACTACCAGGCAAGCGTCGACCCTGCGGGGAACGCCACGTTCGGCCCCGGACTGGTCTTCGAGGGCAAGCTGAGCTTCAAGGGCCAGGTCGAGTTCAACGGCACGTTCAAGGGGGCGATCACGACCGACGACCTCCTGATCATCGGCGAGCAGGCGAAGGTCGACGCGGACATCCGCTGCGGCTCGGTCGTCATCAGGGGCGAGGTCACCGGGAAGATCAAGGCTCGTGACTCCGTCGAGCTCCGCGGGCGTGCCCGCGTGAAAGCCGACGTGGCGACGCTCTCCTTCGCGATGGATAAGGGAGTCATCTTCGAGGGCTACTGCAACATGGATCCGGAGGCGGCCGCCGTTCGGGTCAGCGAGGGACGTCCGAAGGTCTGGCCGAGCCGAAGCCGGAAGGACCTCCGTGGAACCTATGACTCGGCGCAACCGCGGAGTGACTCCTCCGCGGACTAAGACGCACGGTCGGGCCTTGCTGCGCCGGGATACCTACACTTTCTCTTTGAGTTTCCCTGGAAGCTCGATTTTGAGAGTGCGGGGGCTCCGGTGAGCCCCTCGGTCTTCAAAACCGTTGACGGTGCGTAGAACGTTCCGTGGTGGGTTCGACTCCCATGCACTCTCGCAGCACTAGATGACCGCAAAAGACCTTGCCCCCGAGCTCGAAGGCGAAGCGCTCGATGAAGCTGCGGCGGCCGAACCCGGCCGCACGTCGGCCTGGTCGGCGCTCGAGCACCGCGACTTCCGCCTGTTCTGGATCGGTCTGGTTGTGTCGAACGTCGGGACGTGGATGCAGCAGTTCGGTCTCGGCTGGCTTGTGGTCCAGCTCGCCATCAAGGACGGCTCGCCGCAGCTCGCACCGTTCTATCTCGGGCTCGTCGGCCTGGCGCGCGCGGTCCCAGGCCTGGCGTTCGGGCTCTTCGGAGGGGTCGTCGCCGATCGTGCCGACCGTCGACGCCTATTGATCATGACTCAGACCAGCGCCGCGATAGTCGCGGGGATCCTCGGCGTCCTCACGATCACTGACCACATCAACATCGTCGAGATCGTGCTCATCAGCGCCCTCAACTCGATCATCTTCTCGTTCGACGCGCCGACGCGACAGGCGATGGTGCCGCGCCTGGTCTCGGACAAAGAGCTCATGAGCGCGATCGGCCTGAATTCGGCGGCCTTCAACGGCGCGACGCTTGTCGGGCCGCTCCTCGGTGGCGTCCTCATCATCCCGTTCGGGGTTGGCGGGCTGATGATCATTAACGCGATCTCCTACATCTCGATCGTCGTCGCCCTAGTCTTGATGCGACCGCAGCCCGTCGACCCCGTCCGCCACCTACCCCTCATCGATTCGATCCGTGAGGGCATCTCCTTCATCCGCGGCGATCCTGTGCTCCGCTGGGTCGTGACCCTGAGCATTGCGACCGCGCTGTTGACCCGTCCCTACATTCAGCTTCTTCCGGCGGAAGCACAGTTCCTTGGGGTCGGCGCCCTAGAGCTCTCCTGGTTGCTCGCGGCGTCGGGGGGCGGTGCGCTCGCCGGCGCGCTCATCACCGCCTCGCTCGGATCGTTGAGGCGTCGCGGCGCACTCCTCGTGGGCGCCGCGTTTGCCCACGGGACCCTCCTCACGCTTTTCGGCGCACAGCACACCGTCCTCGGCGCGATGCTCTTCGTCGGCCTCACGAGTCTCGCCGTGATGATCTTCCTGGGGATGGCGAACACATTGATGCAGACGCGCACTCCCGACGCACTTCGCGGACGCGTCATGAGCGTGCACACGATGGTGTTCATGGGATTCATGCCGCTGGGCCAGATGCTGCTTGGATCTCTCGGCACGTTCGTCGGGATCAACAACTCGTTCCTGGTGGGCGGAGTGATCGTGACGTTACTTTCGGGATATGCGGCTCTTCGGGTCAGCGCGCTCCGCGGGGCGGTAGCCTCGGTGCGCGCGCGAGTTGTAGCGAGCTCCTAGCTCTCCCGCTTCGGGAGCTGGGCTGGCCGCTCAAGCTCGCCGCCCTTACGTCCGGCCACGCGAGAGAGGCCCAGACGTAGGGCGTAGCAGTGCGCGCAGAGCATGGCGTTCTGGACTGCGAGCTGGATGTAGGCATCCGCCCCGCAGTCCGCGCAGCGTCCCGGTGCGGCGCTCGCCATAGGCAGGTAGCGCGTGCAGGATTCCGGCCATAAGGAGGACATTTTTGGCACCTTGACAACGTGTTGGGGGGTGAGTAGCCTCTAGAACGTCTGTTCTAATGAGTCCCGATGAGGCCAGGCGTCGGGCTGTAACGGACGAATCACGAACGCACTTTGGGGAGCGACAGTGGGAGAGACCGGGCTGGCCGGCGCGATCGCACATATCGAGGGGCGCTTTGGGGTACACGCGCTTGCGCGCGGTGAAACAAGCGAGCGCCGTCGGAGCGAGATCGTCATCACGACGAACACCTCGCTCGATCGCGTCATCGGCGGTGGTCTCGCCGCAGGTGAGCCGCTCGCATTCGTTGGTCCGCCGAGCGTAGGTAAGCTCTCGCTCGCGCTCCGCGCCGTCATCGGCGCCCAAGCGCAGGGCGGGATGGTGGCCTGGGTCGATCCGACTGCATCGTTCGACCCATGTGCCGCGGAACGCGTAGGCGTCGATCTCGAACGCGTCATCGTTGTCCGCGCGTGCCGCGATGCCGTCGCGCTCGCGACGGCCGCCGCCCTGCGGAGCGAAGGCTTTCGCCTCGTGGTCGTCGATGCGGGCGATCCGGCCTTCGGTGGGACAGAGGTCGACGATCTCGCGCCCGCGCTTCCGACTGTGCGCGGGTCCCCCGCGGCATTTTTGGTGGTCGCGGCGAAGCGTGGGCGTCGCGTCGCTGTGCCGGCCTTTGTCTTCGAACGTGTCGCATGGGAGCGCCGCTTCGAGCGGACCGTGGGCTGGTCGTTCGCGGTGGGACGCGCGCACGCGAGCGATCGTGCGGTCTTCAGTCTCAGCGACGGGGTCCTAACTGATCTCGGTATGCGTGCCGATCTTGGCGAGATCGCGGTATGAGAGATCCGGTGACCCTCGCGATCGTCTCCTCCGTCTCGGCTCTGGTCCATGCCCGGCTTCTCTCGACGCTCCATGCGGCTCTGCCGCGCGTGGGCGTGCTCGACCCCGGCGTCTTCGCGTGCGATCTCGCGGGCACGGAGGAGCTCCTTGGCGCGCCGGCGCGGATCGCGCGTCGTGTCCTGGCGCGATGCGCACGGGTCGGCGCGCAGGTCTCGGCCGGGATCGCGCCGACGCCGTTCGTCGCGCGCGTCGTCGCCGAGCGCACGCCTGCGGGCGAGGTGCGCGCGGTCGAAGACGGTCGCGCGTTCCTCGCCTCGCTGCCGCTCGACGTGCTACCGGTCGAGGAGAAGGTGCGCGAGGAGCTGCGCCTGCTCGGCCTGCGGATCGTCGGCGACTTCGCCGAGCTCCCGCGCGGGGCGGTCTTCGACCGCTTCGGGAGCGCCGTCGCGCGCGCGCACGCGCTGGCACGCGGCGAGTTTGGCGACATGGTGCGCGCGACCGCGCCACCGCGACGCATTCGGGCACGCCGGGTGTGGGACGACGCAATCGCTTCGCACGAGCAGCTGGTCTTCGCGCTTCGCATCGTGGTTGACGAGATCTCGGCACTGCTTGAACGCGATGGCCTTGCCGCACTCCGGCTCGAGCTGCGACTCGACCGTGAGGACGCTGGGCCGCTGCGCATCGAGCGCAGCGTCCTGCCGCCTACCCGCGAGCGCACGGCCTTGCTTCGGTCGCTCCGCTGGGCGCTCGAGGAGCGCGATCAGCTGGGGCTCGTCACCGG
>VBIL01000018.1 GCA_005879975.1 Chloroflexota bacterium | reverse complement strand
GCTGGAAGCTCGTGACGCTGTACACGTCCGCGCTCACGTCGTACCGCTCCTGAAGCAGCTCCTGAGCGCGAAGGACCTGGCGCATGATCGCGCCGGAGCCGAGGAGCGTCACGCGTCGTCGCCGTCCCTCCTCGCCGGACTTGAAGAGGTAGATCCCGCGGACAATCCCGTCTTCGACGCCCGCGGGCATCGCGGGCTGCGGGTAGTTCTCGTTGTACAGGGTGAGGTAGTAGAAGATGTCCTCGCCGTCCCCGAGCATTCGCTTGATGCCGTCGCGCACGATGACGGCGGTCTCGTATGCGAACGCCGGGTCGTATGCGCGCACGTTCGGCAGCGCGGTCGCGAGCAGCTGACTGTGCCCGTCCTCGTGCTGGAGCCCTTCGCCGTTGAGCGTCGTCCGCCCCGCGGTCGCGCCGCACAGGAACCCGCGCCCGCGCGCGTCGCCGAAGGCCCAGATCTGATCGCCGGTGCGCTGCAAGCCGAACATCGAGTAGAAGACATAGAAGGGGAGCATCGGCTCGCCGTGCGTCGCGTAGCTCGTGCCGGCCGCGGTGAACGAGGCCATCGAGCCCGACTCGGTGATGCCTTCCTCGAGCACCTGACCGTCGATCGCCTCCCGGTAGGGCATGAGCGTTTCCGCGTCCACCGGCTCGTACCGCTGCCCGAGCGGCGAGTAGATCCCGACTTCCTTGAAGAGCGGGTCCATGCCGAACGTGCGTGCCTCGTCGGGAATGATCGGCACGACGCGCTTGCCGATGTTCTTGTCGCGCAGCAGGTTCCGTAGCAGGCGTGTGAACGCCATCGTGGTCGACGCGGCTGCGCTGCCCGAGCCCTTCGGGAATTCGGCGAAAACGGAATCGTCCGGGAGCTGCGGTGGCTTGGCGCGCACCACGCGCCGCGGAATGGATCCGCCGAGCGAACGCCGGCGCTCGATCATGTAGCGGACCTCTGGGCTGTCCGGCCCCGGATGGTAGTAAGGCGGATCGTCGACGAGCTTGTCGTCCGAGATCGGGAGCTGCAGCCGGTCGCGGAAGATCTTCAGCTCCGCGACGCTCATCTTCTTGGCCTGGTGCGTGATGTTCCGCGCCTCGACCGACGGGCCGAGCGCCCACCCCTTGACGGTCTGCGCGAGCACCGCGGTCGGCGCGCCGGTGTGCCCCACCGCGGCGTGGTACGCCGCGTACACCTTGCGGTAGTCGTGGCCGCCGCGACGTAGTCCGCGCAGCTGCTCGTCGCTGAGGTGCTCGACGAGCTTGCGGAGCCGCGGATCCGGTCCGAAGAACTTCTCGCGGATGTAGGCCCCGTCGGCGATGGTCATGCGCTGCGACTCGCCGTCGGTCGTTTCGGCCATCCTGTTCACGAGGACACCGTCGACGTCCCGCGCCAGGAGGTCGTCCCATTCCCGTGACCACAGCACCTTGATGACATTCCAGCCGGAGCCACGGAAGACCGACTCGAGCTCCTGGATGATCTTCCCGTTGCCGCGCACCGGACCGTCGAGCCGCTGCAGATTGCAGTTGACGACGAACGTGAGGTTGTCGAGTCCCTCACGCGCCGCTACGTGTAGCGCGCCGAGCGCCTCGGGCTCGTCGCATTCACCGTCGCCGACGAACGCCCACACGCGCGATGCGGAGGTGTCCTTGATGCCGCGGTGCTGCAGATAGCGGTTGAAGCGCGCCTGGTAGATCGCGGCGAGGGGACCGAGGCCCATCGAGACGGTCGGGAACTCCCAGAACTCGGGCATGAGCCGCGGATGCGGGTAGCTCGAAAGCCCCTCGCCCGGAACGACCTCGCGGCGGAAGTGGTCGAGCTGCGATTCGCTGAGTCGCCCTTCCACGAACGCTCGTGCGTAGATTCCCGGCGCGGCGTGCCCCTGGAAGAAGATCTGGTCTCCGGCGGCGCCGTCGTCCTTCCCGCGGAAGAAGTGATTGAAGCCGACTTCGTAGAGGCTCGCCGCGGAGGCGTAGGTCGCGAGATGGCCGCCGATGCCCTCGTAGTGGTGGTTCGCGCGCACGACCATCGCGACCGCGTTCCAGCGGATGAGCCGGCGGATCCGGAGCTCCATGTCTTCGTCGCCGGGGAAGTACGGCTCCTGCTCTGGCGAGATCGTGTTGATGTAGCGCGTCTGGGTGAGGGGCGGGAGGCCGACGTGGAGCATGCGTGCCCGTTTCAGGAGCTTGTAGAGGACGAACCGGGCGCGGTCGGCGCCCGACTGCTTGACGAGCGCATCGAGCGACTCGATCCATTCCTGGGTCTCGTCGGGATCGATGTCGGGGAGCTGGTGCTTGAACTCGTCGAAGACGTCATGCATGTCGCGCATCACCTGAAATGTTAGCCGCGCGGATAGACTCGATCGCGTGCAAGAGCGCCCGCGGCGTCGCCGCTTCCGATCGCGTCGACCCAAGGCCCCGCCGCGGCCGACCGAGGCCGCGAATGCTCGCAGTCAGCGGCAGATCGAACCGCGCGTCGACCGGCGGCCGCAGCGCCCGCGAGACCGGCGGCCGGTGCGTGCTCGCGACGAGCTTCGACCGGGCGCGCCGTGCGTGATCCTCTTCGACTGCCGGGAGGGCGAGCCCGATCGGACGGGTGCGGCGGCGATCTTCGAGGGGTTCTTCGATTTCGAGTCGGGGGAGGTTCGCCGCTCGGGCAGCGGCGTCCCGCGCCTGCGTATCGGTGACGAACGCGTCTGGGGATTCGAGTGCTGGTGGCGGCCCGACCCGGAGCGCGGCGGTCTGACGGCGTCCGATCGCGAGCAGCTCGAGACGTCGAAGCGTCTGCTCCGTGGTCTTCTGCGCGACGCGCGGCGTGGCGGGCTGCGGGGCCTGCCTGCGAGGACCTAGGCCGGCGTCACTTTCTCCGCTTGCGGCTTGCCGCGGCGGGGATCCATGCCCTTCTCGTAGGACACCGATTGCCCCTCGCGCAGCGTGTCAAATGCGTCGCCTTCCACCTGCGACCGGTGGAAGAAGATGTCCGAGCCGTCCTCCGTCTGGATAAAGCCGAAGCCCCTGTCGCCGACGAGCTTCTTGATCGTCCCTGTGGCCACTTGTCCTCCACGTGCGTGTGGCACGTCCCGTAATGTTCCGGCAACTTTAGCCCTTTCCCGCCTGGCGGGGGTCTCTGCGGCGGACCACGTACTAGGACCTTTCAGGTACGAGCGCGCCCCGCGCTATGACTGGCCAGGACGCCGCCAGGCGCCGACGATGCGCTCTAGTCGCGCGCGGGTGAGGACGAGATGGGCGCGCGGCGCAGGGGAGCGTATGCGTCGGCCTCGTGTTCGGTTCTGGCAAAAGGTCCTGACGGCCCTCCTCGTCGTTGGCGTTGCGCCGATCGCGCTCGTCTCCTTCATCTCGATCCAGGGCACGCGCAACGACCTCACCAACCTCGGCGTCACCAACATCAAGCAGCGTTCGAACCTCGCCGACCAGGGAGCGCGGGCCGCGGCCCGGTCGGCGCTCACGGCGGCCGCCGCGCGCTCGCCCGAATACGAATCTGTCGCGGTCGTCGACCCCAAGGGGACGATCACCGCCGCCTCGGTCACGACCGACGAGGGTACGAGCGTTGCGTTCCGCGAGTACTTCCTCACGGCCATGAGGGGCACGTCGTATGTGAGTGACCCGTCGTACTCGGTCATCACCAACAAGCCCGCGCTCTTCTTCTCATCGCCGGTCAAGGATGCGAACGGCTCCGTCCTCGCCGTGGTGCGCACACGCGTCAACCTCGCCGCGATTTGGGATGTCGTCGAAGGCGATGCCGGCTCGGTCGGTGTCGGAGCGCACTCCTTCCTCGTGGACGACTACGGCATCCGTCTCGCTGTCTCCGAGACGAAGGGCCATCGCGATCAGGCCGAATCGCTCATTTACAAGCCGATCGCGCCGATCGACGCCGACACCGTCAAGAAGCTCGTCGCCGACAAGCGTTTTGGGCAGAAGACGCCGGACCAGCTGGTCATCGATCCTCTCCCGACGCTGAAGACCGCGCTCGACGCGCTCCCGAAGGGTGTGAGCGGCGGCGCGCCGTTCGCGTACGGGGCCAGCTCAGATGAGCAGCGCGGCGTCGTGACACGGCTTGTGACCAAGCCCTGGGGCTATGTCCTCGCGGTGCCACTCGCGACGTACACGAAGGCGGCGGACAACGCGACCTTCGACGCGGTGCTGATGCTCGTCATGGGCGTGCTCCTCTCGTTCGTCATCGGCGTCGTCCTCACGCGCTCCCTCGTCGGGCCGCTCCGCCGGCTCGTCGGCGAGGCGACGCAGGTGTCGACCGGGGACATCGATCTGCGCGAGGCCGCCTTCGATACGCGGAGCGGCGACGACATCACGCACGAAGTCGCGTCGGCCTTCGATCGGATGCTGAACGCGCTTCGCTACTACGCCCTCGCTGACCAGCCCGGCACCGGCGGAGAGGAATAGCGTGAACGCGCTCGCCCTGGAGCTCCTCGGCGTAGCGAAGGAATACCTCGGCCCGGCCGCGCCGGCCTTCCTTTCTCGCGAGCTGCACGCGCTCGGTGTTAGCGCGAACACGGTCGAGACCACCCACGTGCTGCCGCTCGCGGAGCGCGCCCGGCAGACCGCTTCGCAGGTCATGGGCAGCAAGAAGGCCGGCGAGTTCGCGCAGGCCCTCGCGCAGCGCGGCGGGAGGCTCGGCCAACCGCGGGTCGCGGGCGACCATCGTCTGGCGAGCGAGGCGGCCGCGAAGCTGTTCGTCAGCGGGCACCTGCGTCAGGCGGAGGCGGCCTACCGCGAGCTCGTCAGGAAATACGCCGATGTCGACGCGATCGGCGGCCTCGCGCGCACGCTGCAATCGCTCGAGGACTCCGCGGCGGCGCTCAGCGTCCTCCGCGAGGGCGCCGGCGCCTTCGCGCGGAAGGGCGACCGCGTGAGCGCCATCGCGCTCCTCGGCGTTGCGGTGGAGATCGCCCCGCGAGACCTCGCGGCCCACCGTCGCCTCGCGGCGGCCCTCGCCAACCAGGGCGATCTCATCAGCGCCTGTGAGGAATACGGGCGGTTCATCGATGTCGCGCTCCGCGAGCGCGACACGCGCCGCGCCTGGCTCGAGCTCGCATACGGACGCGAGACCCTTGGCGACCTCCCGAAGCTTCTCGCGATCGCGGACCGTGTGGCCGCGGCGCAGGGCGGGGCGATGCCGACGCCGCCTCCGCCCGCTCGCGTCGCGGCCACACTTTCCACGCCCGCAACGCCGCGACCGGTCCCCCCCGCGCCCGCGGCGATTACCGCAGCCCCCGCTGCGAAGCCGGCCGCGCCGGCGCCGACCATTCCCACCCCCACCCCCACGGTTGCTGCACCAGCCTCGTCGCTGTCGCGGGAGGCAGCGATTGAGGCGCAGCACAGGTCGGCGCTGGCCGCGGCCGTACAAGCCCGCACGCACCCCCAGGCCCAGGCGAGCTCGGCGGTCGTGCTGAAGAACGCCGAGACCATGACCCACGCGGAGCACTCGGACCTCGTGGACCCGGCGCAGCTGCTTGCGCGCGCGGGACTGAACGGGAAGCCGATGGTCCACTCCGCCCCGGCACCGAAGCCGAGGCGCCTGGCGATGCCACCCGTTGATGTCGAGACCGAGCTCGCGCGCTTAACGACGCGTGGCAACGTTGCCGAGGACGTAGCTGTGGCCGACGTTCGCGCCACGATCCTCATTGGGGCTCACGACCCTCGGGCTCCCGAGGCCGCGCTCGACGCGGCCCGCAAGCTGATGGCGCTGCACAAGCTGCACGCGGCGTCCGACGTCCTGCTCGATTTCATCGGCGCGGGATTCGCGGACCGCGAGGCGCAGCGCCTGCTCATCGAGGTGAACTGCGAGCTCGGCCGGCGTGAGACCGCCCGTGAGAAATGCCAGCTGCTCGGTACCGCCTACCGGCTCGACGGTCAGGGTGCGGTCGCCGAGGACGTGGAGCGGCTCGCCCGCATCCTTTAAGTCGCGTACCGAGGCGGCGGCGCGCCACCTGTATTCAGGAACGGCCGCGCCAGGAACGTGATCACGAGGCCAGCGATGAATCCTCCGATGTGCGCCCAGCACGCGACGCCGGTGGTCTGATCGCTCACGGCGATCGCACCAAGACCGTTGACGAACTGCAGCAGCGCCCAGATCCCGATCATGAAGATCGCGGGCACCGTCCGGAAGAGGAAGAAGTATCCGAGCGTGAACAGCACGCGCACCTGGTTCTGGGGGAAAAGCACGAGATACGACGCGAGCACGCCGCTGATCGCCCCGGACGCGCCGAGGCTCGGGATGACGGAGTCCGGCTGACTTGCGACATGCGCGAGGCTCGCGATGATCCCGCACACGAGATAGAAGACGAGGTATTTGATCGAGCCGAACGCGCGCTCGATGTTGTCGCCAAAGATGAAGAGGAAAAGCATGTTGCCGCCGATGTGCAGCCAGCCGCCGTGCATGAACATCGACGTGAGAAGCGTGAGCCAGAGCGGATTCGGTCCGGGGGCCTCGTCAATCTGGACCGCGGTGCCGTCGGGCAGCTGAAGGGTCTGTGGCCCCACGATGTCGACGCCGTGCGTGATCTCGGCGGGCACGGTGCTGTACCCGTTTGTGAAATCCGGGCTCGTCAGCTGATAAAGGAAGACGAGGATGTTGATGGCGATGATCGCGATGTTCACGTAGGGGATGCCGGTCCGGCCGGAGGTGTCCTGGTCGCCGACGGGGATCACGGCCGCATTCTCCATAGCCGGGCGACCAAGCGCCAATCTGCCATCGGCGGAGGGCCGTCCCGCCGACACCGGTACAGGGCGTGCTTAAGGGACGGTCGATGCGGATTTCTAGGTACTGCGGCAAGGAGCGTCTTCCCGGGAGCGCCCGTTTCTGGCAGCGCCTCGCACGGCGCGCGGGCTTTAAAGGAACGCTCGCGCTCTATGGCTACGGCGTAGGCGGCCGCCCCGGCGGCGCCCAGCGGAAGGCGGAGCGGACCGGCGTCCAGCATGGAATGGTGCTCGCCGACTATGAGCCCGGCCTCATTCGCGTGTGGGTGCCCTGCACGTGTCAGGCCGCGGACTTCGACGCCGACCAGCTCCGGGATGATCGCGAGGATCCGCTGTCGAGCTTCGCGCACGAGCTCGGCCACCACGTGCAGGAACGGCGGCACGGGTCGTACTTCAACGAGGCCGTGGCCGAGCGCTACGCTCGGCTCTTGCTCCGCGAGTTTGGAGTGCGCTGACCCCGGCTCTACGAAACGTGCGTGAACGTCACCTGAGGGAGCGCCGTGGCCTGAACGCCCGGCAGCAGGTTGATGAGCGGCGCGGGCGACGACGTCGGTCGTGGTGGATTTCCGCGGCGCGTCCCCACAAGCGATGGGATGGGCGTTGAGGTGGGCCCTGCGGGCGCGGTCGGCTGCGGCTTGTCCGCGACAGGAGGCTGGAGCGGCGCGGCGAGGTTTTTCGCGTGCCCCGTCGTGTACGCGTAGGAGCCCGCCAGCACGAGCAGCGTCGTGATCAGCGAGCCGAGCTTGAGGCCCCAGGCGGACATCTTGGCTACGCCTGCGTCTTCACGAAGGCGACGCGGTCGAAGCTCTGACCCAGGATCTCCTTCGCGTCGACCGCGAGGTGCGAATTGAGGATCTCCTGGTACACCGCGCGGAAGTCGACCGAGTAGCTCAGGTTCCCGCCCTGGTCGAGCTTCGCGAGGCTCGGCGTCTCTCCGTACAGGCCGCCCTTCACGCCGTCGCCGATGAGGAACACCGGCGACGCTGTCCCGTGATCGGTGCCGCCGCTCGCGTTCTCCTTGGGCCGGCGACCGAACTCGGACCACGTCGCGATCATCACGCGGTCGGCCATGCCGTACGCGGTGAGATCGTCGTGAAACGCGCTGATCGCCGAGTCGAGGTAATTCATGAGCGCGTCGTGACGATTGAGCTCGGTGTAGTGAGTGTCGAAGCCGCCGAGCGTCACGTGAAGCACCTTGACGCCCGTGCCGGTGACGATGAGCTCCGAGGCCAGCTGGAGCGCGGCCGCGAGCTGGTTCTTGCTTGAGTAAACGAGATTGACCTTGTCGCTGTAACCGCCCTTGGGCGTGTATTGCGTGGACGACGTGCGCAGCTGCGCGACCGTGTCGCGGACCGTCGTCATCGCCGTGTCGAAGAGCGCGCCGTAGATCCCGGGGGTGCTCCGGTAGAGCGTGCCCATGACGTTCTCGACGTTCTGGCCCCCCTGGAAGCCGAACGTCTTCACGTCGTCGATGACCGTGAGCGTGGCCTGCAGGTCACGCAGCATCCCCGGCACGTTGGTCGTGCCGCACGCGCATCCCACCAGCGGATGACCAGCGGAGTCGTAGTTCTTCGCGATCGCCGAACCGAGCCAGCCGTCCTGCTGGCGGCGGTCCGGGTCGGCCGTCTCCCACACCCGGATCGAGTCGAAGTGCGAGAACGAGGGCTTTGGGTAGCCGACGCCCTGGACGATCGCGACCTTACCGGCGTCGTAGAGCTTCTTGATCCCCTTGAGGTTCTCGTGCAGTGCGATGTCCTTATTGATCGGCTGCGCTTTCGTCGCAGCGGCGGAAAGCTGCGGGCGGAAGTCGCGGTACTGCGAGCTGCCGATGGGTATGACGGTCTGAAGTCCGTCGTTCCCCCCGCCGAGCTGGATCATCACGAGCACCTTGTCGTTCTGGATCTGCGCCGATTTGGCCGAGAGCACGGCACGCGCGAAGACGTCGGGCACGGCGGCGTAGCCCGACGCGAGCGCCTGTGCGCCGACGCCGAACACGAGGCCGTTCCGCAGGAAGTCCCTGCGCGTCAAACCATTCGTGCCACCGAGCTCTTTCATCGCTGCACCTATTTCAGTTGGAATTCCGGCGAGGCCAGGAGGATCAGCCAGCGCGTCGCGTCGTCAGGAGACGAGCTGAGGAGCTGCGCGGTGGCCGGACTCACGACGCCATCGAGGTGCGTCACGTGCGCGTCCTTGAATGGCGGGATCTTCGCCATACCGGTGAGCGTCACCTGTGCGAAGTTCACCCGCTCGAGCACGTTGTTGCTCGAGATCCAGCTCGCGTTCGACGGCCAGCCGCCGACCTCCGGCGGATCGAAGAGCAGCTGGCCCATGCCCTGGCCGGCGAGGCCGATGGCTTTCGCGAGCGCCGGTGTCTCCAGCGCGCGCGCAATGTGCACCATGAGCTCGGTCGGGCTCTTCACGAGGGCGCGGTAGCTCGCGGGCGCGAGGAACTCCGGGCTCGTGAAGACGTCGCGCATGAGGGTCTTCACGTCGTAGCGGGACTTGCGGAAACCGTCGGCGAGGCCCTTCACGTAGGCGTCGGACGGCTGGTCGGTGACGAACTCGCGGAGCACCTTCGTCACGATGAACGGCGCTACGGAGTCCTGCGCGAGGATCTGCTCGAGCGCGCCCTTCGTATCCCACTGCTTCGTCAGGCCGAGGAACTTCACGCCGCCCACGTACGCGCGCTGCTGGTCGAAGACGCCGGTCTTGACGTCGTCGACTTTCAGGTTGCGCGGGATCGGCCGGCCCTGATCCTGCGCGCGCTTCACGAGCGCGTCGTACATCGTCTGCGTGACCGGCTCGCGCCATCCGGCGAGGGCCTTCGCGCCACCCCGGACGTCGTCCTCGGTGAAGGTGCCTACGCCCATGGTGAAGAGCTCCATGAGCTCACGGCTGTAGTTCTCGTTCGGTGCGCGACCTGTCGATGTGCCGAGGTCGAGGTAGCGCAGCATCCCCGGATCGATCGTGACCTGGTAGAGCATGTCGTGGAGGTTGCCGAGCGCCATCCTCCGCCACGAGAGGTTCTGCCAGTAGATAAAGGGTGTTTGAAGATTCACCTTGCGGAAGTCGCTGGTGAAGTGGCCGTGCCAGAAGAAGGTCATGCGCTCGCCGAACGGCGTCGGCGATCGCAGCATCCAGTCGAGCCACCAGCTGATCAGCTCCTGTGGCTTGATCGGCTTCTCTTGCGTCGCGTCGTCCGCCCCAGCGAGAGCGGGCGGCTCGGCGATGGGCGTCTCGATGAGGCGGTCGACGGTCTTCTTGAATCCGTCCTTTATTGATTGCGCGTACTCGGTCGGCCCGGCGCCGAACGTCGCGCGACGGAG
>VBIL01000017.1:7278-8408 GCA_005879975.1 Chloroflexota bacterium | reverse complement strand
TCGCCGGCCGCGAACCCCCGACCGGCGAGGACCTGCGCGACGAGCGCGGGGATACCATCCGGAACATTCCGGGGCTTCGTCGGCATGACCCAGCGCCGCTGCGCCACGAGGCTCATGTGAACCTCAAGTATCTCGCACGGGTGTTCACCCTTGGTCTCGCGGTGGCCTCGTGCGCACCGTCGGCGACGCCCTCCATCGCGCCGCCGGGGTCAGCGCGACCAACTGGGACCCGCGACTCGGGGTTGGCTGCCGTCATCCCGGTCAGGGTGTCGCAGCTCCGTCACTGGTTCACCGTCCCGGATTCGCTCATGCACGATCCGGCTCTCTTCAACGTCGAATTCGCCGCCGATCCTTCGGCCGGCCAGCCCCGCATCCGCCTCGAGCCGGCGGGTCGGGAGGCGCCGCTCGTCCCGACGGGCGCCACGAACATTTGGTCGGCGCAGGTCGACCTAACGGGGCTCGCGCCCGGCTCGTACAAGGTGGGTGTCGTCGAGCGGGTCGCGGGCGCCGACGTCGTGGTCAACGGGAACGAGGCCGGTGGCGAGGTCCGATTGTCGGCGCCCGAGTACGTGGTGTGGACGCTCGACTTCGAGGGCGACGCCTCCAGCGACGACGCGCTGGCCAACACGGCCGCGATCGCCGACGAGCACAAGGTCCCGATGACCGTCATGTGGAACCCGCGCGTGTGGACGACCACTCAGCTCAACCCCGCGCGTGCCGAGGCGATGCTCGCGTGGACGAAGGACCGCGCGGCGCGCGGAGATGAGGTCTCGCTGCATCTGCACATGTGGACAGACTTCGTCCGCGCCGCGGGGATCGTGCCGCGGACGGCGCCGAGCTGGGCAGGCCGCGGCGACGGCTACGACGTACCCATCACCGCATACGGCGAGAGCGACACGCGCACTCTTCTCGATTTCTCCCTGCGCTTGATGGCGGAGCACGGCCTCGCGCGACCGACGACGTTCCGCGCGGGCGGGCAGTTCGCGAATGACGCGACCCTACGTGCTCTTAGTTCCTTTGACTTCGTGGCGGACGCCAGCGCGGTGCCGGCAGGTGCGTTCGGCCGGCTTCCCTACCCCTGGACTCTCCCGGCCGATGCGCAGCCGTACCGGCCGTCAGCGAGCGACGCG
>VBIL01000017.1:0-7260 GCA_005879975.1 Chloroflexota bacterium | reverse complement strand
CGGACCTCTCCTTCATCGCGCCGGCCCGCGAGATCGCGAAGGAGCGCCGCGCGATCACACTCGTGAGCCACCCGGGGACAATCAGTGCGACCGAGCGCGCTGGGATCGAGGCGCTTTTCCAAGCGTTCGATCCAATGCGCTACGACCGGGACACTGGCCCGGTCCGCTTCGTCACGCTCGCGCAGCTCGCGAAGGCGTACGGGCGCTAGTCGCCCGTACCTCGGGGCAAGGGGCCCGGCGGCTGCGGCTGCGGTTGCGGTATCGGAGTCGGATCCTGGACCGGCGCGAGTGGCACCGGTGTCGCCGGGAGATGCCCATTGCGCTGTGCGAGATCCGACATCTTCGGCAAGATCACGGGTTTGCGCTCGAAGGGCTGCGCTTTCTCCGGATTCGCCTCATCGGCGTAAGCGAAGATCTCATCGAGCTCGGGCCCGATGAGCTCGCCCTTCTCGAGCAGGGCATTGGCAACGGCGTGGATCGCGTACTCCTTCTCGCGCATGAGCCGTTTGGTCTCCTCGTATAAGAGCTCGAGGAGACGGTCGGCGAGCTCGAGCACTTGCGGCGCCACCCCCATTGCCGAGGGCGGGAAGGCCAGGAGGGTCGACCCCATGCCGAAATTGCCGACATAGGCCATCGCCCTGTCTGTGGCGTGCCTCAGGTCCGCCGAGGCGTTCGCGGTCTTCGTGTGGAGCAGCAGCTCCTCCACCGCGCGCGAACCGAGAGAGACCATGATGTCGTTCTCGAGCTCCTGTTGGTGCAACTGGTGACGCTCGAGCTTGGGCGTCGGCATGACGACGCCGTACGCGTCGCCCATGCGGATGATCGACGCCTTCTGGATGCGGTCTTCCTTGTTGAGGTAGTGGGAGGCGATCGCGTGCCCCGCTTCGTGATAGGCGATGGTCCGCTTGTCGTGCTGCGACATGCTGAGGATCGGCTGCTTGATGCCGAGGATGCGTGCGTCGCGCGCCGTTAGCCAGTCTCGGTAGGTGAGCGCCTCCCGGCCGTCGTCGTGCGAGACGATCAGGGCCTCGTTGATGACGGTCTTGATCTCGATCGGTGTCCAGCCGATGGAGTCGGCGACCATCAGCTCGACCGGGATCTCGGGATCGTGCGCCTTCATTTTCAGGTAGTGCTGGAGGATGTCGCGACGGCCCTCGCCGTCCGGTTCGTAGACGTTGAGCCGCCGGTCCAGTCGGCCCGGACGCACCAGCGCCGGGTCGAGGACATCCGGTCGGTTCGTAGCGCCGATGACGAAGACAACGGGCTTCGGAGCCACCGGACCGCGGACGACGCCGAGCCAACGCAGCAGCTTGTACTTCATGCGGTCTTCGACGTGTTGCCCGAGCGAGTCCATCTGATTGAGCATCGTGTTGAGCGCAAAGCCGCGCCCACCCATCATTCCCATCGGACCCATCATTCCCTGCTGCTGTCCGCCCTGGACGCCGCCTCGTGAAAGGCCGATCGAGTCAAGCTCGTCGAGGAACATGATGCAAGCGCCCGGCGTACCGGGGGTCGCGTACTTCCGCGCGAGGCCACGCGCCTTGCGGAACAGCGAGACGACGATCAGCGCGTCCATCCCGAACCACATGCTGGTGAGGCTCGACGCGTCGATGTAGATGAACGGCAGTTTCGCTTCGGCAGCCATGACGCCGGCGAGGAAGGTCTTTCCGGTCCCAGGTGCGCCAGCGAGGAGCATGCCCTTTGGCATCTCGCCGCCTCGCTGCTGGAAAGCCTGGACGCCGCGAAGGATCCGAACGAGGCTCTTGGCATGATCGAGCAGATCAGGCTGGCCTCGGTAATTCTCGAAGGAGAGTCCGATCTGCGGACTGTCCGGCGTCACCGTGTAGGTGCGAGGTCGCGACAGGAACCACATGAGGGCCCCGAACTGCACGATCATCGCGAACGCGTAGAAGAGGAGGGTGACCACGAGGCCTGGGGCCTGCCCGACCAACGCCGCGAGTCCCTCGAACACGGTCCGGATGCCCCAGAAGAACAGGGCGAGCGCGATGACCCCAAGCAGGATCAGGAGACGCCGTTTGTTGTGCTCGAGCACGTAAGCGCTCGTCGTGACGAATCCTCGAGCGGTCAATTCACACCTACCACCTGGTCATTCGCGACGCGGAGCACGAATCCGACTACGAAGTCGCTGCCATCTGTTGTCTTGCCCGTGGCCACATATGCGGAAAGCAGGCGACCTTCGCTCTCGACAGCGCCCACGAATTTGGTGGTGCGCACATCAACGATCGGCTGCAGCGCGCTGTCAAGATCGGTGAGCATGTCGCTCGAGAGCAGCTTCGCCAGCGAGCGCGGGTCATCGCTCTGGATAGCTTGGACAACGTCGTGGGCTGCCGCGGGCTCTTCGCTCTTCGGCAGCGCCGGATAGGGGTTGTCGCCGGGGCCGCGGTCGACGACTTGATGGAGCACGACGCCCGCGACGAGGCCGAGCGCGAAGAGCAGGATCGTCCCCAGGGCCCGGCTCTCATTCACTCCGCATGACCTTTCCGCCCGCGATGGTCAGCGCGAGCGGGAAGAACTGATCTACGCCGCTCGACGTGCGCAGGCCGACGGCGTAGATATGGACCGAGAACTGCCCCATCGTCGCTCCGCCGATGTACGTGAGAGAGAGAGGCTGCATCGAACTGCTGGTTCGGCTCGATTCGGCGCCCTGTAATTCGGCCGCCCGCTGAGCGATCCCCTGCTGCGGGCGGACGCTGGACATCGAGCTCGGGTCGCGCTGCAGAAGTCCGAGCATGTACGCGCGCGCGACCGGCGACTCCCCCGATCCACCGAACACACCGCTGTCCTGGATGAACAGGCCCGCAGCGGAGGAGAGGATGAATCCAGCCAGGACGCCCACCAGGACGGTTGCCACCGAGCCCGCGAAAAGGCGCGTCACCATATCGAAAGAGTCTACGCGCGGGTCTTTCGATTCATCCGCCCGCGGAAAGCGTCTGCGCAGCGAACAGTAAGAGTCCGCTAAGTTCACCTGCCCAGAAGTCGACGCCCCGCTCGCGTGCACCTTGCCCGAGCGCGGCGGCGTGCGAGATGAGGGCGGTCCGGTGGAGGTGCGTGGCACCCACGTGCGCGGTCGCCGCGGCGTTTTCCGCCTCGCTGACCGGCTCGAAGCGGTCGCCGACGTCGTGCAGCCAGAAAACCTCGGGACGCAGCGCCGACCAGGATGTCCGTGGGGAAAGCCGCTCTAAGACATCGCGCAGCGAGCGCGGAAGCGCGCGGAGCCGAGCGAGCGCCCCGTCATAGTCGGTGGTCGCTAGGGCTCGCCATAGGGATACCGCCTCAGCGCCCATTCCGTTCGGTGGATCATCGGAAAGGCGACCGCCGGTCGCTCGGAGCGCCGCGATCAGCCGCTCGCGATCCGTTGGATCGGCGATAGCCTGCGCCGCCGCGAGGGGCAATCGGAGACGAACCTCCGGATCGGGGTCCCAAGGCTCCACCGCGCCGTTCCGACGCTGGGCCGAGCCGAGGACGCTCGCGAGATACGTGTCGAGATCGAAGTACGCGCCGAGCGCGCCGACGTATGAGGCGTGCTCCAGCGAACCGGGCCGGGACGCCGCTGCGAGGAGCATCCCTCCTCCGACCGAAAAACCGAAGGCGCCGGTCGGCATCCCGCGCGCCTCAGGGCGATCCTGGAGGCGTGCGAAGGCCTCGTCGATGATCGCCGTCGCTTCGCGCTCGAGGGTTCCGGCCTTGATGAATGGGAATTCCGGCAGCATCACGAAATACCCAGCGCGCGCGAGAGCGTCGGACAGGCGCCGCGTCTCGGAATCGTCGTTGCCGAACTCCGTCGCGCCGTTCACGAGCATGACACCCGGATGGCGTGTGCCCCATCCGGGGATCCACCAGGTCACGCGCATGTCAGCGTTACCGATCCGGACGATGGTGTCGTCGATCCGCGGCGGCGGTGTCACGACCGCGGCAACATTCCGATCCCATAGGGCGCCCGAGTAGATGTCCCCGACGATCACCGCACCCGCGCCGATCGGCCGGATAAGCGGACGCCACAAGGCTGCGATGAGCAGCACGACGATGAAGAGCGCGACCTGCCGCGTCACTGCGCGGCGACGATGCTACGTGGCCGGCGAGAGCGCGCGGTGGCGGATGCGGTCCTCGACCTCCTGCCAGAGCGAGACGATCTGGCTTGCATTGAAGATCGAGGAGTACGTACCCGAGATGATCCCGATGAGGAGCGCGAGCGCGAAGTTGCGCACCGAAAAGCCACCGAAGAGGAAGAGGGCGAGCAACGTCAGCACGACGGTCAATGATGTGATCACGGACCGCGCGAGCGTCTGCATGATCGAGAAGTTGATGACGGGGTTCAGGGCCTCACCCGGATTCAGGCGCAGGTTCTCGCGAATCCGGTCGAATACCACGATCGTGTCGTGCACCGAGAAGCCGATGATCGTGAGGACCGCAGTGACGAAGAGGCTGTCGACCTCGACCTTCAGGAAGTAGCCGAGGATCGCGAAGATGCCAAGGACGACCGCGGCGTCGTGGAGAAGGGCGACGATCGCCGCGATGCCGTAACGGAACGCCCCCCAGCCGAAGTTGCGGAAGGCCCACGCGATCAGGAGCACGATCAAAAGACTCGCGAGCGCGATCGATTTGATCGCGTTCTGGATCAGCTCAGCCGAAAACGACGGACTCACGACCGAGGAGTCCACCCGCGTGTCCGCTCCATAACGATCCTTGAGCGCCTGCTCGGTCTTCCCGAGCTCTTCGGGAAGCATCTCGGTCGTGCGGACCTCGACGCGGCCGCCGGCAACGCCCTGGACCGTCGCCTCGGGGTGACCGAGGGTGCCGAAGAACGCGCTGAGATCGGAATCCGATGGGCGCTCGGAGAACGTGACGTCGAGGAGGCTGCCGCCTTTGAACTCGATCCCAGGCTTCAGGCCGCCGATCGCGAGAAAGAACACGCCGGGCACGATGAGCAGCGCCGACAGAAGGAAATACCACCACTTGCGCTCGACGAATCGAAAAAGCACGGCTAGCCCGCCGGCACCGGCCGCGGCTCGCGGCCGTCCCGTGGCATTTCGGGCTGACGCTCTTCGACCCCGTAGAGCCAGCGCCTGCGCAGAGCCGCGAACTCGATCGCGCCGTGCAGCAGCATTTGGGTGACGACGACCGCGGTGAAGAACGAGACCGCGACACCGATGCCGAGCGTGAGCGCGAATCCCTTCACGGTGCCCGTGCCGAACTCGAAGAGGATCCCGGCGGTGAGCACGGTGGCAAGGTTCGAATAGAAGATCGAAGGAAATGCTCGCCTTCGTCCCTCTTCCACCGCGACCCGCAGCGATTTCCCCGATCGCAGCTCCTCCTTGAGCCGTTCGAACGTCAGCACGTTCGCGTCGACGGCCATGCCGATCGACAGGATGAAGCCGGCGATGCCCGCGAGCGTCAGCGTCACGGGGATGAGTCGGAAGATCGCGTACGTCAGCGCCGTGTAGTAGGCGAGCGCAAACACCGCGAGTGCCCCTGGGAGCCGGTAGTACGCCAGCATGAAGAAGGCCACCAGCAGGAGTCCGACGGCTCCAGCGATCAGGCTTCGATTCACGGACTCACGCCCGAGCGTCGGCTCTACGCGCGACGACTGGATGACGATCAGCGAGACCGGCAGCGCACCGGAGTTGATGAGCAGCGACAGCTGCTTGGCCGATTCGACCGTGAACTGTCCCTGGATGATGCCCTTGCCCGAGGTGAAAACGACCTGGATGGTCGGCGCCGAGATCTGCTGGCCGTCGAGCGTGATCTGGACCGGCTGGTTGAGGTAGTCCTTTGAGAGCTGCACCCAACGGTCCGAGTCGACGCCGGTGAACTCGAAATTCACGACAGGCTGGTTCGACTGATCGAAGGTCACGTAGGTCGGATTCAGATGCTCGCCGGTGAGCGGCGGCGTCAGCGACTTGAACTTCCCAGGATTGTCCTTGTCCGGCACTTTGATCTCGAGCTTGGCCTGCTTCGTCGCGATGTCGTTCGCCTGCTGGATGTCATCGATCCCCGGCAGCTGCAGCAGGATCTTGTCGTCGCCAATCGCCTGGATCACCGGCTCGGACACGCCGAGGCCATTAATACGCCGGTCGATGACCTTGCGCGCGCGCTCGTTGTAGTCGGTGATGCTCTGGCCCGCGGGGATCTCGTCCGTCTTCATCTGTAGCACGAGCTGTGTGCCGCCCTGAAGGTCGAGCCCGAGGTGGGTCTTGATCTCCTGGTTCACCGAGAAGCCCCCGATGCGCAGGCAGATGCCGGGGCAGTTGAACGGGAACGAGAGCTGGTGCTTCGGGATGTCGATAAAGACCGACAGCACGAACACCACGAAGACGAGCCACGGGAAGATGCGGTTCACAGAGAAAAGTTTAGGGGACTATCAGGCGTCGCGCGCGCGCTGGAGCCGTTCTTTCGCCTCTCTCATCTCACGATCGAAGGGCGTCTCGCCTGGGATCGCCGGCGCCGCGGGCTCGCTCGCTTGCGCCGTCGCGGGAAGCGCCTGGGAGGGTGGCTGGCTTGCGGCCACATCCGCAGCTTTATTGATCAGCTTGTCCGCGTTCATGAACTCGTCCCGAAGCTCGTCGGAGGTCCTGCGGAGCTCGCCGACCACACGGCCGATGTCCCGCGCCATCCGGGGCATCCGCTCCGGTCCGAGCACGATGAGGGCGATGATCAGAAGGAGCAGCAGCTCGCCCGTGCCTATGCCGAACATCAGCCACTCACCGTAGCCGATGTGCGCGCGACGTTCGCGGCGTCGCGCAGCGACCGCGCTGCTGCGCCCGCCGCACGCTCGACATCGCCGTCTTGGGCGCCGTACAGAACCGTGCGCGACGCCGAGACGAGCACACCCCCGCCCCGCACGTCAAGGGCCGCTCCGATCGCGATCCCGACCTCCCCGCCCTGCGCGCCCACTCCGGGCATGAGGAACAGACGGTCAGGAGCGAGCGCCCGAAGCCGGCGAGCCTCGTCCGGGTAGGTCGCGCCGACGACGAATCCGCAGCGGTCGGCAGGGAAGCGCGCTACGACGCGCTCCACGACCCGCTCGTACAGCGGACGTCCCGCGACCTCGAGGTCCTGAAAGTCGCGCGCGCCAGGATTGCTCGTGCGCGCCAGCACGAGCGCGTACCGCCCCTCCGCGCAGAACGGCGCGATCGCATCGAGTCCGACATATGGCGCCACCGTCGCAGCGTCGGCGTGAAAGCTATCGAAGAGCGCATCGGCGTACGCCTCCGCGGTGTTGGGCACGTCGCCGCGCTTGGC
>VBIL01000208.1 GCA_005879975.1 Chloroflexota bacterium | reverse complement strand
GAGGCACCCGGACTCGTGGCGTGGGCGCGCCGCCGCTCGGTCTGGCTGCATGTCGACATCGACGTCGTGAACCCGCGCGAATTCCCGGCCGTGGCCTTCGCTGCGATAGGCGGTCCTTCGCTCTCCGCGCTCGGCGGTCTCCTTCGCCAGCTCTTCTCGGTCGCGGACGTGAAAGGCTTCTCGCTCTGCGGCTATGACGCGCGCGCCGATGCGGACCGCAAGCTGGTGGCGCCACTCGTCGAGGCGTTCGCGGGTGCGGTGCCGGAGGTTCCGGCCCGGGCCTAGGCCTCGCGTCCCATGCGCGCCGCGATCTCGCGACGGTGCTCCCACTCATGCTCGAGCATCCGGCGGATCACCCGGAACGCGGAGTACGTCGACTGGCCGGCCCTTCGCACGCGTTTTCGTTCGGCCACGGTCAGCGTGGCGAGGCGCGCGATCGCGGCGCGCCGCGCTTCGGCCAGTGCCAGCCGCAGATCGAGCTCGCCGCGCTCGGCGGCGTTCGTCGGATCGCCCATCGTCTTCAGTGGGCCGACGAGGGCGTACACGTAGCCCTTATCCGCCCCCAAGGGCGAGTAGATCCTCGCGCGACCACTCGAGCCACCTCAGATAGCGCGCGAGGTCGCCCGGCGCCAGCGGCCTCAGGTCAGGCGGAACGATCGCCTGTCCGGAGAAGAGGCCTTCGATGTTGTGCTCGGCGATGCGCGTCTCGAACTTCGCGCTCGGATCGACCTTCTCGTCATGACGCCTCAAGTAGCCGAGATACGCACGAATAGCCTCGGGTGACGCCGCGACGGCCGCGTCGGATGTCTTGCCATTCGCGACGCAACCAACAAGCTCGAGCACGTGGACGAGCGTGCTCTTCTTTTGCGGCCCCGACTCGAGATAGAGCGCGTAGGTGTGGGTCGTCGAGCTCGCTACTCGCCTTCCAACGTGTTCCCGATGGTGAGCTCGCGCATCCAGTCTTCAAGCAGCTTGCCCATGCGATCGATCGGGGGCGGGGCGCTCTTGGAGACGCGACGGTAACGCGGCGGTTCGGGAAGCGGCCGTGCCGCCCAGTGGCCCGCCTGTGCTCGAGCGAGATCCTGAGCGGTCGCGGCCATCTCCTCGGTCTCTCCTAAACGTCCGAATACAGGTAGAACTCGTACGGGTGCGGGCGAAGCGCGACTTCCTTCGCGCTCGCGCGCTTGAGCGTGAGCCAGGTCTCGATGAGATCTTCGGTGAACACGTCCCCACGCATCAGGAAGTCACGGTCCGCGTCCAGCGCATCGAGCACTTCCTCGAGCGAGCCGGGCGTCTGCTTCACGTGCTTCTTGGCCTCGCCCTCGAGCTCGTAGAGGTCGACGTCCATCGGCGTAGGCGGCTCGATCCGGTTGATCACGCCGTCGAGCCCGGCCATGAGACAAGCCGAGAACGAGAGATACGGGTTGCACGACGGATCGGGCGCGCGGAACTCGAGGCGGCGTGCCTCGGGCTTGTCGAAGTACGTCGGGATGCGCACGCACGCCGAGCGGTTACGCATCGAGTACACGAGGTTGATCGGCGCCTCGTAGCCGGGGACCAGCCGGCGATAGCTGTTCGTCGTCGGAGCGGCGAACGCGAGGATCGCCGGCGCGTGCTTCAAGAGGCCGCCGATGTAATGGCGTGCCGTCGTCGACAGCAGCGCGTAGCCGTCCTTGTCGTAGAACAGGTTCGATCCGTTCTTCCAGAGGCTCTGGTGCGTGTGCATGCCCGAGCCGTTGTCGCCGAAGAGCGGCTTCGGCATGAACGTGACGACGTAACCGTTCTTCGCTGCGATGTTCTTCGTGACGTACTTGTACTTGAGGACCTTGTCGGCCATCTCGACCATCGTGGAGAAGCGCATGTCGATCTCGGTCTGGCCGGCCGTGCCGACCTCGTGGTGATGGACCTCGACCGCGATACCCGAGTCGATGAGCGCGCGGACCATCTTCGAGCGCAGGTCTTGGAGCTTGTCGGCCGGCGGGACCGGGAAGTACCCCTCCTTGTAGCGCGGCCGATGCGCGAGGTTCGGGACGCCGCCGTCCTTGCCGGAGTTCCAGATACCTTCCTCGGAGTCGATGTAGTAGTAGCCGCAGTTCTGGGTCTGATCGAAACGAATCGAGTTGAAGATGTAAAACTCGATCTCCGGTCCCCAGAACGACGTATCGGCGATGCCGGTGGTGGGGAGGAATTCCTCAGCCTTCTTCGCGATGTACCGCGGATCGCGCGAGTACGGCTTGCGCGTCAACGGATCGACGACGTCGCAGGTGATGTTGAGCGTCTTGATCTCGAGGACCGGATCGATGAAGACCGCGTTCGCGTCGGGCATGAGGAGCATGTCGCTTTCGTGGATGTGCTGGAAGCCGCGGATGGACGATCCGTCAAACCCGATCCCGTCAGCGAAGAGGCCTTCCGAAAGCTCCTCGACCGGGATGGAGAAGTGCTGCCACGTACCCGGCAGGTCGACGAAACGCAGGTCCACGATCTTGACCTGCTGGTCCTTCGCAAGCCTCAGGATGTCTTTGGGCGAGGTCTTCGCTTGCGCGGGTGCCGCCGTCGCGGGCCGCTCCATCGTCAACGTCATCTGCAACTCCCCACGGGTTCTGTCCGAGACAAGCCTCCAGCGAGCGATGTGCGAGGTGAACTGCCAGTTCGGTCGTGATTGGGTCCTGATTCAGTAGCGGAGCGTGCACTGGCGCTCGGCTGACCGTCACTTGACACTTACGTAAGCCTGTACTTACGCTCTGCTCTCATGGACGCCTTCGCCGCGCTTGGGGAACCGCGGCGGCGCGAGATCCTCCGACTGGTCTCCGCG
>VBIL01000165.1 GCA_005879975.1 Chloroflexota bacterium | reverse complement strand
CGATATGGCTCTCCCCGTTCGTCTCGATCGTCTGCCCCGGGGTCATAGGCGTTTTTCTACTCAAGAGCTCGAGGAGCTCCTGGCGGTAGGCGTCCGCGTGAGCAGACGGAGACCACGCCGTGGACATCGCGCTAATGAGCTGCCGGGCGGTCTTGACCTCCCGGTCGGAGACCGCGAGATCTGAAAGGCCATAGGTGAGCTGCTGAGGGCTTCGAACTTCGTCGCCGAAGAACAACGTCTCGAGGGCGAGGGCCGTCTCCAGAGGGCGAACGGCGACCAGGTGTGGCTTGGTCCGAAGCACGAAACGGCCGATCCCAACCATCCGAGCGGCCTGCATAGCCCGCAGGAGAAGGAGGTAGGGCTTCTCCGCGCCGACGCCGCGAACCGGCCCAACGTGATAGCTCTTTTCGTAGAAAACAGGATCGATCTCGGCCAGGTCCACAAATTCCTCGATCTCGATCGTCCGGCTCCGCTCCGGGGCGATCGACACGAGTTCGGCGTCGGTCACGGTCACGAGATCACCGCCGGGAAGCTCCAACCCCCTCACCACATCCTCGGGTTCGAGAGCGTTCCTCGCGGACGCCGATTCGAACGATGCTTGGCCCGCGCGATCCTCCGGCCACGACCCCGCTCCCTCCGCAGGGGACAGGCGGGAAGGCGGCTCCGGCTCGAAAACCGCCGCCTCGTCCGCGCGCGTCACGCGCTCGTAGCGCACCCGTTTGCCCGTGCGCCGGTCGTAGAGATGGAAACGAACGTCTTTCTGCTCGGTGGCGGGGTAGAGCTTTATCGGGATGCTTACAAGCCCAAAGCTGATGCTGCCGGTCCATACCGCTTGACTCATCTGCCGCCCCCACACTCCTCGTTGACGGAGTGCTTCAGCTCGATTCTCTCAGGAATCTGAATGGGAATGTGAGTAGGATCGCGCTGTGGGCATCGTTTCTCGCCAGGACTGAGCGGAGCCCCTCGGGGCATCTGTTGCTCGTCCTGCCGCTCCTCTAGAGCGCGCGACGTGTAGTCGCCTTCGGCGTGGGTTCCGCTCCGGCCGCGTGGTTTCGCCACGCGGCTTTTTCGTACCCACGAATCCGAAGGAGGACCCTCATGGCAGCTCACAACGAATCGACCCTGTGGCGCACGCAGAACTTCCTCCGCGATCGCAGATTGGTAGAGCGCCTCGTTTCGCGCGCCAAGATCGGCCCGACGGACGTGGTCTACGACCTGGGGGCAGGCGGGGGCATGCTCACCGACGCGCTGGCCCGACGTGCCGGACGGGTCATCGCGATCGAAAAGGACGCCGCGCTCGTGGCGCGCCTCCGAGCGCGGTTCCGCGGTCGAGCGAACGTTGAGATCAGACACGCCGACATCCTCGCTCACCCGTTCCCCCGCGCGGAATACGTGGTCTTCGCGAGTCCGCCGTTCGATACCACCTCGGCGATCGTGCGCAAGCTCAGGTCCGCGGCCGTCCCGCCCCGCGACGCGTACCTCGCGCTGCAGCAGGAGGCCGCACGCCGTTACCTCGGGCGACCGCGGCAGACGCTCGCCGCGCTACTCGTCGCGCCGTGGTTCTCGGTGCAGATCATCCATCGCTTTGCTCGCTCGGACTTTGCGCCGTCCCCAGCGGTGGACGTCGTCATGGTCAGGATGCACAAGCGCGGACCGCCCCTCATCGCGGGCTCCGCTGCGCACCTCTACCGGAATCTCGTCGTCGCCCTTTTTGTGTCCCGAAAGCCGAACGTCGGTGCCGCTTCGACGCAGCTCTTCGGCGGGCGAGTCTCAAGACGACTCCTCGACGCCGCGCGAGTCGATCCGACCTCGGGCCCGTCCGCGCTCACGTTGTCGGCCTGGCTTCGACTATTCCGAGAATTCGCACGACTCCCAGCCAGCTTACGAGCGGCCGTCGCGGGAGCCGAGCGGCGTCTCCACCGAAAGCAGCGGCGCCTGCAGAAGATTCACCGGACGCGTGTTCCACGGGACGCACTGTCGCGTGTCTCACGACGCGAGTCGGCTAGCAGCCACCTCACCCATCCCATTTTCGCTACTGTTCCCGACCTATGGATCGCTTTTCCCAGAACGATCCCGAGCGTGCCGCGAATATCGCGTTCGTCCTGATTTTTCTCGGCATCATCGCAGTGGGTGCGCTCACGATCTGGCTCTTCTACGGCGGCACTCTCTAGGGCGAGCGCTCTCTCGCCGCCGCCCTACCATCCCCTCAGAAGGGGGAGTCCCATGGCAAGCACGCTCCAGCTTCGCAATTTCATTGACGGCCGCTGGGTCGAGGCGTCGACCGGAAGCACGTTCGAGAACATCGACCCCGCAACTGGCGAGGTGATCGCGAACGTCGCCAAGTCCGCTACGGCCGACGTCGATCGCGCGATCGAAGCGGCGAGGCGCGCGCTCGACACCTGGCGGCTCTACCCCGCCCCCAAGCGCGGCGAGATCCTCTATCGCGCCGGCGAGATCACGCTTCGGCGCAAGGACGAGCTCGCTCGCGAGATGACACGCGAGATGGGTAAGGTGCTCGCCGAATCGCGGGGCGACGTCCAAGAAGGCATCGACATGACCTATTACATCGCCGGCGAGGGGCGCCGCCAGTTCGGTGACGTCGTTCCTGCGGAGCTCCCGAACAAGTGGGCGATGAGCATGCGGCACCCCGTCGGCGTGGTCGCCGCGATCACGCCCTGGAACTTCCCGTTCGCGATCCCGACCTGGAAGATCATGCCGGCCCTGATCCTCGGGAACACCGTCGTCTTCAAGCCCGCGTCATATACCCCGCTCCTCGCGGTGCGGCTGGTCGAGATCCTCGAAGAGGCCGGTCTGCCGAAGGGCGTTCTCAACCTGGTCCTCGGCCCAGGCGGCGACCTCGGCGACCACCTGGTCTCGCATCCCGGCGTGGACCTCATCTCGTTCACGGGGTCGTCCGACACCGGCTCGCACATCAGCGAGATTGCGGGGCGGCTCCTCAAGCGCGTGTCGTGTGAGCTCGGTGGGAAGAACGCGATCGTCGTCCTCGACGACGCGGACGTCGACCTGTCGCTCGACGGGATCGTGTGGTCGGCGTTCGGGACGTCCGGCCAGCGCTGCACCGCGGCACCGACGTCGGGCCGGTGGTGTCTTCGTCGCAGCTCGAGCGCGTTCATTCGTTCATCCCCATGGCCGAGAAGGAGGGAGCCACCGTCGCTGCGGGCGGCCGGATCCCGAAGGAAGGCGCGCTCGCGAAGGGCTTTTTCCACGAGCCGACCGTGCTCGTCGACGTGAAGCCCAACATGCGGGTCGCGCAGGAGGAGATCTTCGGCCCGGTCACGGCGGTGATCGAAGTTTCCAGCGTCGACGAGGCGATCAAGGTCCTCAACTCGACGAAGTACGGGCTCTCAAGCTCGATCTACACGCGCAACGTGAACAACGCGTTCCGCTTCATGCGCGACGCGGAGACCGGGATCGTGTATGTGAACGCCGGCACGATCGGCGCCGAGATCCAGCTTCCGTTCGGCGGCATGAAGGCGACCGGCAATGGCCATCGCGAGGCCGGCCGCGCCGCGCTCGACGTGTACTCCGAGTGGAAGTCGATCTACGTCGACTACTCGGGCAAGCTACAGCGCGCGCAGATCGACGACACGGAGGGCGCCAAGCTCGCGCCATGACGGCGCGGAAACGGCCGCTCTGGCGGTGCCCTATTTGCGGCCGCACGTTCGTCACGCGGAACATGTCGCATTCGTGCCGCCGCATCTCCGTCGCGACGCACCTTGCGGGCAAACCGCCCGAGATCCTCGCGCTGTATCGATTCCTCCACGACCGCATCCGGCAGATCGGTCCGGTCACGGTCGATCCGCAGGGCCGCGGGATCGTTTTCCAGGTCCGCGCTCGCTCGATCGGCCTGGCGCCCCATGCACGGTGGATCGACATGACCCTCTGGCTCAAGCGCGATGTGACCCATGCGCGCGTCCGAAAGGTCGACGACTACGGCGCGCTCGGACGCGTCCTTCATTTCCGGATCACGAGCGAGGCCGACGTCGATCCGCCGCTATGGCGCCTGATGAGGGAGGCCTATGCGGTCGGCGCGCAGCGCGCGACCCGCAGTTAGGTCGATCGTGGCAATGTGAAACGGACGGCGGTGCCCTGCCCGACGATGCTCGTCGCGCCGATCGTGCCACCGTGCGCTTCGACGAGCTGCTTAGCGATAGCAAGACCGAGCCCCGCGCCCCGGGACTCGGCCGACTTGTAGAAGCGGTCGAAGATGCGCGTGAGAGCCTCGGCTGGGATGCCCACTCCCGTGTCGGACACGACGAACGCGATCTGTCCGTCATCCGCGCTCGCGTCGACGGTCACGTTGCCTCCGTGGGGGGTGTAGCGAAGCGCGTTCGCGACAAGATTTTCGAGGATCTCGCGAGCGCGCACCGGGTCGGTATCCGCGAGCGGTAGGTCCGGCGGCGTCGTCGCGTCAAGCGTGACGCCGGACGCCTCGGCTCGTCCCGCGAACGAGGCGATCGTCTCCCTTGCGAGCGCGCCCAGATCGGTCGGCTCGCGGTGAAGCGCGAGCGCGCCCGACTCCGCGAGCGAAAGCGTCCGCAGGTCCTCAACCAGGCGCGAGAGGACCTTCGTTTCATCGAGGATCGAGAGCAGATGCTCTTCATCGGGAGGGTGCACGCCGTCGACCATCGCCTCGAGATTTCCCTGCACCACGGATAGCGGCGTCCTGAGCTCGTGACTCACGTCGGCGAGTAGCCGGCGCCGCTGCTCCTCGCTCGCGGCGAGGCGCGTCGTCATCGCATTGAACGCTCGCGCGAGAGCGCGGGCCTCCCGTGGGCCGCGCTCCTCGACGCGCGCGGAGAGATCGCCCTCGGCAACGCGGCCGACCGCGTCAATGACGTCGCCGACCGGGGCGGCGAGCCGACGCAATGACCGGGCCGCCAGGCCTAAACCGAGAAGGACGATGAGAAGGGCGACCCCGCGCGCGATATTCCCCGGAAGGTCCGGGGCGCCGAGTGCGCTCGCGAGTGTCCAGAAGAGGAATGTCGCAGCGACGACGGAGAGGACCGCCGCCGCCACGAAGAACATGGCCATCCGGCGGACGAACCCGCCGCGCATCGCCCAGGGCCCTCCCGCCCAGCCGCGCCGGGGCGGAAATGGTTCGTTCTCCGGCCACCACGGTGGACGCGCGCGCGCGTGACGCCAACCGCCTCTCACTCGTCGAGGTCCGCGAAACGGTACCCGACCCCGTAGACGGTGAGCAGATAGCGGGGTGCGGATGCGTCGTCCTCGAGCTTCCGCCGGATGTTCTTCACGTGCGCATCAATGGCCCGCTCGTACGACTCGAACGCTACGCCGCGTACGGCGTCGAGCAGCTGCGCCCGCGTGAACACGCGACCCGGCTCGCGCGCGAGCGTCGCGAGGAGCTGGAACTCGGTCGGCGTGAGGTCGATGGCGCGGTCGGATCTTGTGACTCGCATCCGCGGTATGTCTAGCCGCACGTCTCCAACCGCAATGAGCTCGCTGGAAAGCTTCGGCCGCTCGACGCGCCGCAGCACCGCGCGCACCCGCGCCACGAGCTCTTTCGGACTGAATGGCTTGGTGACGTAGTCGTCCGCGCCGAGCTCGAGGCCCACGAGCTTGTCGGACTCCTCGCTGCGACCGGTGAGCATCACGATCGGCACGTTCGACTCGGCCCGGAGCGTGCGCGCAACATCGAGACCGTCGAGCTCGGGAAGCCCGAGATCCAGGACCACAAGGTCGGGGCGCTGCCCACGCGCGGCCGCGAGCGCCGCCTTTCCGTCGTGTGCGGCGACGACCGCGAACCCGGCGTGCTCGAGATAGTCGCGCGCGAGCTGAACGATCTTAGGTTCGTCGTCGACGACGAGAATCGTTCTCACCGCCGGGCAATCCTATGCAAGCGAAGACGCCGGACAGCGGTCCGGCGTCCTCGCGATGAAGGAGGGCTCAGCGTCCGCTGGGCGGCGTCGGGGTCGTCGACCCGCCGCCCTGTGGCTTCTCGCCGTGAATCTCTTTGTGCCACTCCTCGAGGCGCGCCTTCGGGTCGCCCCAGTACCCGCCTCCGGGACCGCCGCCGTAACGCCTTCCCCACCCGCCCCAGAACGCGCCGCGGAGCAGGAAGAAGATGAAGAAGATGAACAGAAGCGGGAAGAGGAACCCGAACCCGCCGAAGAAGAACGGGTGGTAGTAGCCGTACGGGGCGACCGCGGTCCCCGTAGTCGCGAGACCTTGCGCGACTCCCAATTGATACGCGCCCACGCCGACGATCGCGGCGATGAGGAGCGTGACGATGATGCCGATGCCTCGCATGTGAACTCTCCCTTGCTGATTGTCGTCGGCGAAGATCGTCGCCAAGGCTCGTGAACTGGGTGTGAACGCCGTGCGGAGACATCGTCGTCTAGCGGAGGACGCCGTCGAGCCAGCGTGCCGCCGCCGCGACTGCCTCGACCTCTGCGGCTCCGAACTCGTGTCCGGCTTGGGCGATGGTCACAAGATCGATCCGTGGATTGCGGCCGGCGATCCGCTCGAGGACCGCAAGCGGCCCGAGCTCGTCCAGCTCTCCCTGGACGATGAGCGTCGGGCAGGTGATCGCCGCGAGGACGGCCTCGTCCCGCGGACGGGGCCGTTGGGGAGGCGCGATCGGATGACCCAGGATCACCAGCGCGTCAGGGGGCTCGCGCTCGGCGAGGAACGCGCACATGCGGCCCCCGAACGAGCGGCCGACGAGAGCGATGCGCTCGGCATCGCCGAGCGCGCCGCGCGCCGCGCGAAGGTCGTCCAGCTCGAGCGCGTACTCCCTGCTCGGCCGCGATCCGCGTGTCCGGAAGGTCACCGCCCGGGACTCGATCCCGAACGATGCGAGCGCCGAGGCGAGCTTCTTCAGGATCGGCTGGTCCGCGGTCCCGCCGTAACCGGGAGCGAGGACCGCCGCGCGCTTGCTCACGTCTGCGGTTTCGGCAGCTTCTGCGCGAGCTCGAGCGACGGCGTCAACAGATCACCGACCGATTCGAGACGCGTCGCCATGTTGGCGATCGTGAACGCGTCGGGCCGGCCGAGAGCAGCGATCTCTTCCCACTTGAGCGGGGCCGATACGGGTGCGCGCCGGATGGGCCGGACGCTGTACGGCCCCGCGGTCGACTTCATGCGCACGTTCTGCAGGTAGTCGATGTAGATGCCGCGCCGGCGAGCCTTCGTGAACTCCAGGGTCACGAGCTTGGGCAGCCGCTCCCGTGCCAGCTGCCCCACGCGCAGAGCGAAGGCGCGCGTTTCTTCGAAGGTATAGCGGCGCGCGACGGGGACGAGGACGTGGATGCCCCGCGAGCCGGTGGTCTTTGGGAAGCCCACGAGGCCGAGATCGTCGAGCACGCCCTTGACCGCATGCGCGACCTCCTTCACGTCATCCCACGTCGCGCCCTCCGCCGGATCGAGGTCGATCATGACGTTGTCGGGATTGTCCGGCAGGTCGATCCGCGCGAGCCGCGGGTGGAGCTCGATCGCGGTGTAATTCGCGAGCCAGACGAGCGTCGCCATGTCGTTGGCGAGCACGTAGTCGTTGTCCGGCTCGTGAGGGTCTTTCCAGCTCTTGATCCAGCGCGGGGTGAAGTCGGGCTTGTCCTTCTGATAGAAGCTCTGCCCCGCGATCCCGTCGGGAAACGGCTTCATCGTGAGCGGCCGGTCCCGCAGCCACGGCACCAGAAACGGTGAGACCTCCGCGTAGTAGCGAATGAGATCAGCCTTGGTGTAGCCGTCCTCGGGCCAGAGGACCTTCTGAAGATTCGTGAGCTTGATTCGATGGCCCTCAACCTCGAGAACGGCAGGCACGCGCTCGGGGCCCTCGCCGTTCCTGGCTACGGGAAGCGAAACCGCCGCCTTCTTCGCGGCTTCCTGCGCACGCTTCGCCGATTCGCGCCGCTCCTCGCCGGTGCACTCGCGAGGGTCGACGTCGGGGCGCAGGCCGCGGTAGGTGGGGTGCCGGAGTGTTCCGTCGCGCGTGATCTCCACGTACTCGACCTCGCAGACCAGCTCGGGCATGCACCACCGCGCCGGCTGATTGACACGCGGCATCGTGGCGAATGGGGAGGTCGGTGATTCGTGCTTCTCGAGCGTCGCGAGCAAATCTCGAAGCGTTCGTTCGTCGAACCCGGTCCCGACGTGGCCGACCGGCTCGAGCTTTCCGTCGCGGTATACGCCGAGCAATAGCGCACCGAGCGTGCTCGCACGCCCGCCCTGTCCGGCAGTCCATCCGCCGATGACGCAGTCCATCGTGCGGAACGCCTTCACCTTCACCCACGCGGGCGAGCGTGCGCCGGGCTGATAAGTGGAGTCGAGGCGCTTGGCGATGATCCCCTCGAGCCCCTGCTCCTTCGCGGCATCGAAGAGCGCAACGCCCGTTCCGACGAAGCCCTCGCTGCGGCGGATCGCGCCCATCGGCGTGAGTGCCTCGTCAAGCCTGCGGAGCCGTTCACGAAGCGGCTTTCGGGTGAGGTCCTCGCCATCCGCGTAGAGG
Organism: Chloroflexota bacterium; assembly: GCA_005879975.1. Lineage (GTDB taxonomy): Bacteria > Chloroflexota > Limnocylindria > P2-11E > P2-11E > 3-1-20CM-2-70-9. The sequence goes on along the minus strand of VBIL01000165.1, from coordinate 19,422 downwards.
AGATCGAAGACCTGGTAGATGACCGGTGTGGATCGCCGGAGCTTGCGGACCGTCGAGTCGTCAGTCACGTGCATGCGTGGCTGCAGCCGCTGAAAGCTGGGTACGCCTTTTTCGTCGAGGGCGACGATCTCGCCATCGACGATCGCCTGGTACGCGCCGGTCATCGCTTCGGCGACCTGGGTGGCCTCGGGGTACTGCCGCGTGCAATCGAGCAGGTTGCGGGTCTGCAGGCGCACCTCGCCACCATCAACGAAGGCGATGGTGCGCACGCCGTCCCACTTCGGCTCATACGTGAACTCGGGCGAGTCGAACGGCTCGTCGGCCGCTGCCGCGAGCATCGGCGCGATCTTCCCGAGCAATGGATCGTTCTTCGGCGGCGTGCCGTGCTTGATCATCAGCCAGTCGCGTCCTTCGTTCTGACGCGTTTTCACCAGGACCCACTCGCCTTGCAAGCGTTTCCCGTTGAAACGAAGCTTGAGCTCGTCGTCCTTTTCCTCGAGGAGCTCATACGTGCCGCTGTCCCAGATCGTCATCGACCCGGCGCCGTAGCCGTCCGGGATCACGCCATGGAAATTGAGGTACTCGATCGGGTGGTCCTCGGTATGGACCGCGAGGCGTCTCTTTCCGGCCTCGAGCGGCGGGCCGTTCGGCACGGCCCACGATGCGAGGGTCCCACGCATCTCGAGGCGCACGTCCCAGTGGAGGCGCGTCGCATGATGGCGGTGGACCACGTAGCGACGCGTCTCTTCCTTCTTCGGCTGCTTGCCCTTGGGTTCGGGCGTGCGGCGGAAGTCGCGTTTGCGCTGATACTCGGTGAGGCTCAATCTGTGACCTTCGCCATTGTCGGGGAGGTCGCATCGTGACGTCCGCGTCCTTTGCGTCGCTGGTCAAGGACTACCTCACCGAGCGGTACGACGAATCGCCCTCCTGGGCGAGCATGCTCGGCCTCACCGAATACGACGGGCGCTCCGAGGACCTGTCCGCTGAAGCCTTCCGCCGGCGCGAGGCCCGGGTTTTGGAATGGACCAAGCGCTTTCGCGCGACGGCCGACGCCGAGCTTTCGGCCGACGAGCGGATCGACCGCGACGTCGTCCTCTCCTCGCTGCGCGGACGAGAGCTCACGCAGCCACGTCTTGACTGGAAGCGACAACCCAACGTGTATCTCAATCCATCGCTCGGCGGCGTGTTCACGCTCTTCCTGCATCGGCTCCGCCCCGAGCGCGATCTGGCCGACGCGGCGCGCGCGCGATTGCTGACGGTCACGCGGCACGTTGCCGACGGAAGGGCGAACCTCGACTGGTCGCTCGTCCCGCGCGTGTACGCCGATCGCGCCGTCAGCCAGGCGAAGGCCGCGGCGCGCTATTCCCGCGAGCTCGTCCCGGCGGAGGTGAAGGATCCGGCGCTCCGACAAAAGGTAGCCGAAGCCGGCGCCACCGCGGCCGGAGCGTATGAGGACTTCGCCGAGTTCCTCGAGACTAACAAGGGGCGGGCTTCGGGCGACTTCGCGATCGGAGAAGACCTCTACACCGCGCTCCTTAGAGAAAAAGAGCTGCTCCCCTTCGGGGCGCGGGAGCTCCGTGAGCGCGGTCGCGAGCAGTACGAGCTGCTGACGAACGAGGCCAACAAGATCGCCAGCCAAATCGACGGCGGCGGCGAGTGGACGACTGTCTGCGAGCGCCTCAACCGCGTGCACGCTCCGACGCCGGACGCGATGCGCGTCGAATATGAGGAATGGACGGATCGCGCCCGAGCCTTCCTCGCGGACACCGGGCTCGTGACGCTTCCACCGGGGGAGCGCTGCACGGTCGAGCCGTCACCGCACTTTCAGCGGCCGATCCAGGCCGTCGCCAGCTACAACCAGCCGCCCGCCTTCAGCGACTCGCTGCACGGTCACTTCTTCGTTCCGTATCCGCCGGACAACACCCCGCCCGAAGAGGTGCAGAAGAGGCTCGAGGGAAACTGCAGCGCTGGTATCCCCACCACCGCCGTCCACGAGGCCTATCCAGGACACCACTGGCACCTCGTGATGGCGAAGCAGAACCGGTCGGAGATCCGGCGGACCCACTTCACCTCGTACTTCGCCGAAGGATGGGGCCTCTACGCGGAGCGCGTGATGCGGGAGCAGGGCTTCTTCGCCGATCCGCGCCACCTGCTGTTCCAATACGAAGCCACGCTCTTCAGGGCGGCACGCATCGTCGTCGACACCTCGCTGCACATGGGCGAGATGACCTTCGACGAGGCAGTCGATTTCATGGTCAAGAAGGGCAACCTCACGCCGCCTAACGCGAAGGCCGAGGTGGGACGGTATTGCTCGTGGCCGACCCAGGCATCGAGCTACCTCACCGGAATGCTCGAGATCGTCGACATCCGCACGCGCTGGCTCGCTAAACGCGGGTCCGCGGATCGGAGCGCCTTGCGCGCCTTCCACGACGCGATCACATCGAGCGGTTCGATCCCGACGTCGCTCGCGGAGCGCGCGATCGCGAACTGACGGATGGACCTCGTGGGCTGGGTGCAGCTCGCGGTCGCGCTGATCCTCATCTGGACGCTGCTCGTCATCGTCCTTGTGGTCGCCGGGCAGAGGCTTCTCGCGCGCGAGCTCGCTCTGCTTCTGCCGAATCTTGTGCGGCTCTTCACCGGTCTCGCGCGTGATCCGCGCGTGCCTCTTCCGGCGAAGGTCGTCCTCGGGCTCGCGAGTCTCTGGCTTGCCTCGCCGATCGACCTCATCCCGGACTTCATTCCCGTCGTGGGGTCTTTTGACGACGCGATCGTCGCGGGGCTCGCGCTGCGCATCGTCCTGAGCGCCACGGATGAGCGGATCGTGCGCGAGCACTGGCACGGTGATTCAGCGACGCTCGATCGGATCCTCCGCGTGGTGCGTTTCGGCGGTCGCAAGCCGCCACCGGCGCTGCCGTGAGCCGGGCGCTACACTCGCGCGGCTAGGCCGCGCGGCGAAGCCGAGGACGGGGTCCTGCCGGGAAGATGCGGCCGCGAGGTGTGGAATGCCACGTTCGATCTGGCGCGGTGTGATGAGTTTTGGCATGGTCGCTATCCCGGTCCGGATGTACCTGGCGACGGAGAGCACGAGCAAGGTGTCGTTCAACCTCCTCTGCCCGGAGCACAAGAGTCGGATCAAGAACAAGCGCTGGTGCGTCGAGGGTGATCACGAGGTCGCCTGGAGCGAGGTCGTGCGTGGCTACGAGTACGAGAAGGGCAGTTACGTCGAGCTCACGGACGAGGACCTCGAGAAGCTGCCGCTGCGGTCAAGCAAAGCCATCGACATCTCCGGCTTTGTCAAGGACGAGGAGCTGCCCGGCGCGCTCTATTACCAGTCGGCGTACTACCTCGAGCCGGAGAAGTCGGCGGAGAAGCCGTACGCCCTCCTCAACCAGACGCTCACGAAGACCGGACGCATCGCGATCGCCAAGTTCGCGCTGCGCGATCGCGAGCGACTCGTGTCGGTCCGCCCGCTGGACGGCGCTTTGCTCATGAACACGCTCCACTGGCCGGACGAGATCCGATCCACCGAAGACCTCGACGTTCCGGAGACCGTCAAGGTGTCTCCCGCCGAGCTCAAGATGGCCGAGAACCTAGTGAACATGATGGCCAGCGATTTCGAGCCGCAGGAATACAAGGACGAATACAAGCAAGCGGTCATGAAGCTGGTCGAGGCGAAGGTCGAAAAGCGCGAGGTCATCGAAGCCCCAGAGCCTGAGACCGAGACCACGGTCATCGACCTCATGTCCGCGCTCAAAGCATCTGTCGAGAAGGCCAAGAAGGGCGAGGCGAAGACGAAGCGTGCGGCGTCGCCCTCGCGTGCCGCGAGAAAGAAGGCGTCCTAGGACCGCATCTATTGGGGGTCGCCGCCGGTCGCGGAACTATCCTCGCTGAATGGCGCGCGAGGGCGAACGGGACGAGCATGCCCAGCACCCGACGCTCATCGACGTCCGCGAGGCGGTGGGCGCTCTCCCTCGCGCCCTCGTCCCGATGCGGCCCCGCCTCGCGGCCCGCGCGTTCAACTCGCCCGAGTACATCTTCGAGCTGAAGTGGGATGGGATCCGGGCGCTTGCGGGGCGTGACGCGACCGGCCTGAGCGTTACCGATCGCTCGGGCGGGGACCTTCTGAGCCTTCTTCCCGAGCTTCGCGACATGCGCCTTCCAGAGGGCGTGCTCATCGACGGCGAGATCGTCGTCTGCGACTCGCGCGGCCGTCCGAGCTACGACCTTCTCGCGGGCAGGCTCGGCCCGAAGGCCGCGAAGCGCGGCCGCGGGCCGATCTTCGTCGCCTTCGACCTCCTTTACGAGGACGGACGCCCGCTGATCGGACGCCGGCTGGCCGATCGACGCGCGCGTCTATTCAGCGCCGGCCTGGGCTCTCGGATCCTCGCGGTGCCGGAGCATCTCGATGACGACGGCGAGCCCTTCCTCGACGTTGTCGCCGAGTACGGACTTGAGGGCATCGTCGCAAAACGCCGCGATTCGAAGTACGTCCCCGGGGCGCGGACCGCGGAGTGGCTCAAGTGCCACGTGACGCCTCGAGCCGATGTCGTCATCGGCGGCCTGATCGTCGACGAGCGACGTGGAGCCCGCGTGCTGCTCTGCGGTTTCCGAGCCAACGAGGGGGCGCTGGCGTTCGCGGGTGAGGCGTACGTACCGCCGTACCTTGGCGCATGGCTCGACGGCGCGACGCGCGACTTCGTGAACGAGGAATCGCCCTTCGCATCGCCCATCGCCCTGCAACCAGGACTCAAGTTCATGCGGCCGCGCCTGGTCGCGATCGTCGAGCATGCCGGCCTTCAGGATGGAGCGCTTCATGACGCGCGCTTCCGCGCGCTGCGGTTCGATGGACGGCTCGATGACTGCCGGCAGGACGCGCCCGTCGAGGTCCCCTCCTACCCGCCGCACACCGGCCACGATCGGCCGCGACTTGTCGTGTTGAACAGCCTGCCGTTCCCCATCGAATGAACGAAATTTGATCCTCGCGTGTCTTCTTCAGCTCTGCCGAGCGGAGTAACATAGAAAAAACCCCGGAGGTCCACCTCGTGCCGAAGTTCGTGTTCGTGACCGGAGGGGTCACCTCCTCGCTTGGCAAGGGCATCACCGCAGCTTCCCTGGGACGCATCCTCGCAGCGAGAGGTCTCGCGGTCGCCTCGCTCAAGATGGACCCCTACCTCAACGTCGACCCAGGGACGATGTCCCCGTACCAGCACGGCGAGGTCTTCGTGACGGAGGACGGTGCCGAGACCGATCTCGACCTCGGGCACTACGAGCGCTTCATCGACCGCAACGTCACGCGCGCGTCGAACCTCACCACAGGCCAGGTCTACAACGCCGTCATCGCGAAGGAGCGGCGCGGCGATTACCTCGGCGCGACCGTGCAGGTGATTCCGCACGTCACGAATGAGATCAAGGAGCGGATCCATCGCGTCGCACGCGAGCAGCAGGCCGAGATCGTCGTGGTCGAGGTCGGCGGCACCGTCGGCGACATCGAGTCGCTCCCCTACCTCGAGGCGATCCGGCAGTTCCGTAACGACGTCGGCAGGCAGAACGTCATGTATATCCACCTCACGCTTCTGCCGCGCGTCGCCACGGGGGAGCTCAAGACCAAGCCGACACAGCACTCAGTTCGGGAGCTCCGGGCGATCGGCATCCAGCCCGACGTCGTCATCGCGCGCGCCGACGAGCCGATCGATGACGATCTGCGCGAGAAGATCGCTCTCTTCTGCGACGTGAGGGTCGACAACGTGATCAGCGAGCCGGACGCCTGGTCGATCTACGGCGTTCCGCTAATGCTCGAGGAGGCCGGGCTGGGCAAGATCGTCGTCGAGGAGCTCGGCCTGGCTGGAGCACAGGAGCCGGACCTCGCGGAATGGAAGGCGCTCACCGATCGCATCCGCGGAGCGCGCATTCCGCTCGCAATCGGGCTCGTCGGCAAGTACATCGAGCTTCCTGACGCGTATCTCTCGGTCGCTGAGGCGGTCAAGCACGCGGCGTGGGCCGCGGGATGTGACGTTCGCCTGCAGTGGATCGACAGCGAACATCTTGAGCGCTCGGACGACGTCGAGCCGCTGGTCGGCCTCGATGGGATCGTTGTCCCGGGAGGCTTCGGCTACCGCGGAATCGAAGGCAAAGTGAAGGCCTCGCGGTTCGGCCGGGAGCGGCGCGTGCCGACGCTCGGCCTATGCATGGGCATGCAGTGCATGGTCATCGAGCTCGCGCGTACCGCGCTCGGCACCGACGACGCGAACTCGACGGAGTTCGACGCATTCACGCCGCATCCCGTGATCGATCTGCTTCCCGAGCAGCGCGACATCGCCGACAAAGGCGGGACGATGCGTGTCGGCAGCTACCCCTGCGTGATCGAACCCGGCTCGCTCGCCGCGCGGGCGTACGCCCAACCGATCGTCCTCGAGCGACACCGGCACCGCTTCGAGTTCAATAACGCGTACCGCGATCTTCTGCAGAGCCACGGCATGCGGTTCAGCGGCCTGTCGCCGGACGGCCGACTTGTCGAGATCTCCGAGATCCCGGATCACCCGTTCTATCTGGGTACGCAGTACCACCCGGAGTTCAAGTCACGGCCCACCCGGCCACATCCGCTCTTTTCGACCTTCATCGAAGCCGCGCTGGCGTTCGCGCGGGCGAATGGCCGCGCCCTGGAGACGGCACCCCGACTGCAGGAGATGTCCACATGAAGCTCTACCTCGACACCGCGGTCTATGAAGAGATCGAGCAGGCCGTCGGCTGGGGCGTGATCGACGGCGTCACAACCAACCCCACGCTCATCGCGAAAGCCGGCCACGATCACGAGGAGCAGGTCAAGCGCATCTGCCAGATCATCGGAAACGTCTCGGCCGAATGCGTCAGCGAGAAGAAGGACGACATGGTCGTCGAGGGCCGGCGCCTCGCCTCATGGCACAAGAACGTCATCGTCAAGGTCCCCCTGACACCGGATGGGCTGGGGGCCGGGAAGGTCCTCGCCAGCGAGGGCATCCGCATCAACGTGACGCTCTGCTTCTCCGTGAATCAGGCGCTTCTGGCGGCCGCGATCGGCGCTTACATCGTCAGCCCGTTCGCCGGACGTCTCGACGACATCAACGAGGACGGCATGCGCGTGGTGGCGGACATCGTGTCCGCCTACCGCCAACAGGAGATCAAGACGAAGGTGCTCGCCGCGTCCATCCGCAACCCGATGCATGTCACGCAGGCGGCGCTTGCCGGCGCGGATATAGCAACCATGCCCTTTGCCGTCCTGAAGCAGCTGTTCGAACATCCACTGACCGCGGCCGGACAGAAGCGCTTCCTCGAGGATTATCGGAAGACGCAGGAAGCGAAACCGGTGCAGGGTCAAGCGCGGGAGGCCACCGCGAAGCGTTAGCCCCGCTCAGCGGCGCGGCGGCTCCACCAGAAGCATGTCCCGCAGGTCGGCGTTCGCGATCCCGCAGAGGTCGAGCACGCAGAGCGTAAGCGCTGCGACATCCGACTCCGCACGCCCGGTCTTGATCACCTGATCGGTCGCATAGATCGCCTCGTACGCGCGGACGATGTCGGCGCGCGTGACACGCCGCGCGAAGGCCGTCGCGCGCGCGATGGCGAACGGTGTCGAGCGGATCGCCTTCGCCATGCGCTCCGCGTCGGCGTTCGTCCGCATCGCGGATGCGAAGAGCAGCACGCGGAACTGCCAGAGCAGCAGCGCGAGGATCTGCTGCACCGCGTTCCCGTCCGCCAGGAGCCGCTCGAGGGTGCCGATCGCGGTCTTGGCGTCCTTCCGCACGACCGACTGCGTGAGCTCGAACACGTCGGTTTCGATCGCGCCGCTCACAAGGGTTCGAACGTCCGCCGCCGTCACGGCCACGCCCGCCGTGTACGCCGCGAGCTTGCCCAGCTCCTGCTCGATGCGCTCGGCATCGGGCCCTACGGCCGACGCGAGCGCGGGCATGGCATCCGCCCCGAGAGTGATCCCGTGAAGCTTGGCCCGCGCCGAGATCCAGGGCGGGACGTCGGCTGGCGCGAGGCGTTCGATCCGCTCGACCAGGCCGCCGACCGACTCGACCGCGTCGATAAGCGTCGCAGGCGGAGCGGCCTTGGTCCGTGGCGCGCGACGCGCTCGGCTCGAGGGGAGACGTTCGACCGCCACGAGTACCAGGGCCGCCTCGGGCGGGAACGAGGCGATGACCTCGAGGTCGCGGAGCGCCTCGGCGTGTTCGACGACCACCACCCGGCGTTCATCGATCGCATCGAAGAGGCCTTGCGCCTGCCCTGAGAGCGTGATCGCGGCGCCAGAGTCGGTCCGGGCGTCGTGACGCGAGACGCCGAGCAGCGTTCCGATCCGCGGCTCGAGGAGCGCCGCGAGATTCGTCGATGCTGTCGATCGACCGGCCAGCAACGCTCCAACGAGCTCACCGAGTCGGAGGCGCATGCGGAAGGAATCCTCCCCGTGGAGGAGGAAGACCATTCGCGTGGGTGCGAGCGAAGAACTGCCTGCCACCTTGATCGAACTCCACCGTGCCATCGCGGTCGGTGCGATACGTCGTGACCCTGCCGAGCGCCGCGAGCGTCTCGGGAGTGGGATGACCATACCGGTTCTGCGCGCCGACGGAGATGACCGCCACCGATGGCCGCACCGCTTCGACAAGAGCCGCGGCATACGGCGTTGCGGCGCCGTGATGCGGGGGCACGTAGACCCGTGTCGCGAGCGAATCCTTCGAGAGCAGCAGATCCGCCTGCGCCTGTTCCGTCGCGTCGCCCATGAAAAGCATGGAGAACGTCCCCAGCTCGAGCCGCAGCACGAGCGATGGGACGTCGACGCGCGGATCGCCATCGGGCGCAAGCACAAGGAGCGTCGCGTCGCCGATCCGCATCCGCGCGCCGGCCGCGACGGCGCGCCGAGGCACATGCGCGCGTGCGATTCGCTCGCCCCAGGCCGTGGCCACCGGGCCGGGATTGAGTCCGACCGGCTCGATCGCGAGACCGACCTCATAGCGTTCGAGCACGCCGATGAGCCCATTCGCATGATCGGCATGAGCGTGCGTGAGCGCGACGACGTCGATCCGACGAGTCCATGGGGGCAGGCTGGCGCCGAGCTCGGCCAGGAGTCGCGCTGGGTCAGGTCCCCCGTCGACGAGCAGCGTTCTTCCGCTCACCTCGACGAGGAAAGCGTCGCCCTGGCCAACATCGAGAGCCCGCACGCGAACGCCGCTCGCTGCTGGCCAGAGCTGCGTCGCCGCGAGGACGACGAGGACGATCGCCAGAAGCGCTGCGGACGCCGACCGGGCGCGCCGCCCGAACGATCGGATCGAGAGGGGCGGGGTGCGCAGCGCTCCTATGGCACGTGACCCAGCACTACGAACCGACGCGCTCGCCAACTCTGGCCCGAACCGAAGCGCCGCGGCTACGAGGGCTCCGTACAGCACGCCGGCAAGCGGACCTTCGGGGACGGCGAGCGACGCCATGGGTAGAGACGCCGTCGACTCGACGATCGTGCGGAGCAAGAGGGCGAGCCCATAGGTACCGAGCGCGGGGACACGCGCCAGGTCGATCGACAGAGCGCCGATCGCCGCGCTGGCCGCACCGGAAAGCATCAGCGGAGCGAAGAGCGGTACGGCGGCGAGATTGGCGAGAGGCGAGACGAGCGAGACGCGACCGAAGACCGCGGCGATGATCGGCAAGGTCGGGAGCGTCGCCGCCAACGAGGTCGCGAGCCCCTCGCGGATCGCAGGCGGCAGGAACGCGAGCCGCTCTGACAGGGGATCGCCGAGGAAGAGGAGACCTCCGGTCGCCGTCGCCGAGAGCAGAAAGCCGACATCGCTGAGCGTCGCGGGGTCGGCGGCGACCATCGCCGCGACGGCGAGGGCGAGCCCGTTCACCGTCGCCGGGCGGCGGCCGAACGCAAGTCCGCAAGCGGCGACCGCCGCCATGAGCGCGGCTCTGATCACGCTTGGCGCCAGACCGACCAGGACGCTATAGGCGATCACACACCCGAGCGTCGCCGCCGCCGTGACCAGCGGAGGCACCCGACCTCGCATCACGATCGCCACTCCGGTCGCGACGAGCGTCATGTTGAAGCCGGAGATCGCGAGCAGGTGGGTAGTCCCGCTTCTGGCGAAGGCCGCCGCGAGATCCGCATCGACGCTCGCGCGCTCGCCGAGGACGATGCCCCGAACGATCCCGCCTTCAGGCTCCGGGATGAGTCGACGGAGAGGCTCGGCGAGCGCGTCCCGCAGGGCGTCCAGCGGTCCGGCATGCCGGAGATCGAAGCCGGGGAGGGGCCCGACGATGGCGGCGACTCCGGCGAGCGAGGCAAAGAGCGCCGCGGCGGACCAGCAGAGGCGCCGCGCGCGGTCGATGCTCGCGAGCGCGAGCCACGCGCAGGCCATCGTGAGGCCGAGGGCGAGCACGAGGCCACAGATCGGCGCGATCCGGTTCACGAAGGCGATGGCGATCGCGGCCGCCGCGGCAGCCACGAGCGGCGCCCGAAGGACTTGTGTCACCCGGTGGTGATGAGATCGCGGATATCGGCGAATACGCGGGCCGGCACGAGCCCGCGCGTCTGAAGCTCTTCCACTTTGGCGAAGGGGCGCGCATTGCGGGAGCGGACGATGCGGGCCGCGGTCGCGGGACCGATGCCGGGCAGACTCTCGAGCTCGCTCGCGGTGGCGCGGTTCAGGTCGAGCTTGAGCTGCGCCTCGCTGGTCGCGCTCCCGGGCGGCACCATCTCACCCGGCCGCGGGACGTAGATCCGCTGTCCGTCGTGGATCGGAGCGGCTTTGTTGAGCGCGGCGAGGTCGGCCTCGCCGGTCATCCCTCCCGCGGCGAGGAGGGCGTCGACGACCCGTGAGCCGCCGGGTAGGCGATAGACGCCGGGATGCGCGACCGCGCCCGAGACGTCGACGACAAGGTGAGGCTCGGGCGTCCGGGCCGGCGCGTGCGTCTCTTCGACGATGGCGACCTGCTGCGGTTCGTCCGCGTGCAGCCGGGCGATGACAAGACCGGCGCCCGCGAGCACGAGGGTCGCGATACCGATGAGAACTGTCCGGGGCACGCCCGGAACGGTGAGCTGCCCGCGCCGCCGTGGCTAGCCGACAAATGTGTCAGCGCTGTCGTCATTTTTGACGACAGCCTGTCATCAATTCGTGCGTCTGCCCTGTTGCTGTTGCTGCATCTGCACGATCGCGACCGGTAACCCGCCGATGGAGCTGCCGTCGACCTCGAGGTCGAACTTGTGGACGCCGTAGCTCGTGAAGCTCATGTTGTTGAGCTCCACGATCACGTTTACGTCCTGCCCGGCGACCGCGTGCACCGAGATCTCGGGCGGATTCGGCATCGCCTGCTGGCCGTCGGGTCGGAGCAGCCGCACACGCACGGTGTGCGCGCCGACCTCGAGGCCCAGGATCGCGACGACGAACATTCGCGGGTGCTGCGCCGGCAGTCCGCTGACCGAGATGTTGCGAAAGATCCCCATCAGGCTGACCTTTCCGTCCTGGCCGACGAGCGCGTGGTCGCAGAGCGCGGCGAGCCGGATCTCGGCTGTCACGACCGCCGCTTCGTGACGATGTTCACCAGACGATCCTGCACGACTATGACGCGGTCGACGATATGACCGTCGAGCGCAGCTTTCGCGCGGGGGCTCGCGAGGGCCATCTCCCGCGCCTTCGCCTCTGCCAGCCCGGCCGCGGCGGCAATGCGGTCACGGACCTTGCCGTCGACCTGGACGACCAGGGTGATCTCCTTTTCCGCGGCGAGCGCGGGATCGAAAGCCGGCCAGGATTGCCGATGCACCGAGCCCTTGCCACCGCGTCGCTCCCACAGCTCCTCGGCGATGTGCGGGGCGAACGGCGCCAGCAGAAGGACCAGCGCGTCGATCCCCTGTTCGCGGCTCTTGCCACGGGCGCGAGAGAGCGTTGTCGAGAGCTCCATCATCGCCGCGATCGCCGTGTTGAAGCGATAGCCCTCGAGGTCCGCGGTCACCTTCTGGATCGTCCGGTGGACCGCTCGGTCCACTGCCTCGTCGCGATCCGGGGCGGCGCCGTCCGCTTTCTCGATCCCGAGGGTCCAGACACGATTCAGGAAGCGATGCGTACCTTCGATGCCGGCGGCGTCCCAGTCCGAACCCTCGGTCCACGGGCCCATGAACATGAGGAACAGCCTCAGGCTGTCCGCGCCGTACCTCGCGACGTATTCGTCTGGTGCCTGGACGTTGCCGCGCGACTTCGACATCTTGCGGCCACCGAAGACGATCGTGCCCTGATTACGCAGGTGCTTGAACGGTTCGCCGAACCAGAGATAACCCATGTCGCGTAGTGCCTTCGCGACGAACCGCGCGTAGAGCAGGTGCAGGATCGCGTGCTCGATCCCGCCCGTGTAACGCGCGACCGGTAGCCAGAGACGCCCGATTTCCGCGTTCATGAAGAGGCGCTCGTACTTGGGATCGGGGTAGCGGTAGACATACCAGGATGAGTCGACGAACGTGTCCATCGTGTCCGTCTCTCGTCGCGCGGGCTTGCCGCAGCGCGGGCATGTCGTGCGGACGAACGACTCGACCTTCGCCAGTGGGTTGCCCCCTTCCACAATGAAGGGCGCATCCCGCGGCAGGATGACCGGCAGGTCCTTCTCGGGCACCGGAACGATGCCGCAATCGTCGCAGTAGACGATCGGGATCGGTGTTCCCCAGTACCGCTGCCGCGAGATGAGCCAATCGCGCAGGCGGAAGATCACCGACGGCCCGCCGATGCCGCGGCGCTTGGCCTCCTCGGCAATGGCCCGCTTTCCCTCTTCGCTTCGTTTTCCGGTGAAGGGACCGCTCCGAACCATCGTCCCTTCGCCGAGATATGGAGCACTCGGGCTCCCTCGATCGGCCCCATCCGGCGAGATCACCTCGCGGATCTCAAGCCGGTAGCGTTTCGCGAACTCGAAGTCACGCTCGTCGTGCGCGGGGACGGCCATGATGGCGCCAGTCCCGTACGTCGAGAGGACGTAATCGGCGACCCAGATCGGGATGCGCTCGCCGCTGAACTCGTTCCGAGCGAAAGCGCCGGTCTCGACACCAGTTTTTTCGCGCTCGGCCGAGGTCCGCTCGATCTCCGCCATGTTCCGGGCGCGCGCGACGTACGCGTCGAGCTCCGTCCGACGGTCCGCGGTCGTTATCTTCGCGACGAGCGGATGCTCCGGCGCGAGCACCATGAAGGTCGCACCGTAGATCGTGTCCGGCCGCGTGGTGAAGAACTTGATGCGCTCGCCGGCGTGCCCTTCGACCGCGAACGAGATTTCGGCGCCTTCCGATCGGCCGATCCAGTTCGTCTGCATGACGCGGACGCGTTCGGGCCAGTCGATGCCTTCGTACCGCAGCAGCTCGTCGGCATAGTCGGTGATGCGGAAGAACCATTGCTCGAGGTCGCGCTTGACGACGGGCGTCTCACACCGCTCGCAACGGCCAGCGATCACCTGCTCGTTCGCGAGCACGGTCTGATCCTTCGGGCACCAGTTCACGGGCGCCATCGCGCGATAGGCCAGACCTTTTTCCAGAAATTTCAGGAAGATCCACTGGTTCCACCGGTAGTACTCGGGGTAGCAGGTGACGACTTCGCGTCGCCAGTCGATCGACGCGCCCATCATGCGGAACTGATCCCGCATGTGGGCCATGTTCTTTTCGGTCCACTCCGCCGGATGCATCTTCCGTTTGATCGCCGCGTTCTCGGCCGGCAGCCCAAAAGCGTCGAAGCCCATCGGGAACAGCACGTTGTGTCCACGCATGCGCAGGAAACGCGCTGCCGCATCCGATGGCGCCATGGCGTACCAGTGCCCGACATGGAGCTCTCCCGACGGGTACGGGTACATCGTCACGAAATAGAAGTTCGGCTTATCGGAGCTGTCCGGCGTTTCGTGGAGGCCGGACGAGCTCCAGCGCTTCTGCCATTTCGCCTCGATGGCTTGGGGCGGGTAGCGTTCGGTCTTCTTCTTCACTTCGCTCGTCATGTCGACCTCCTTTCCAAAAACAAAAAGGCCTTTCGTCCACGAGGACGGAAAGACCTTCCGCGGTACCACCTCAGTTAAGAGCCCGGGCCTGCGGCCTGGTGGAGCTGGCGGGATTCGAACCCGCGACCCCCACACTGCCAGTGTGATGCGCTCCCACTGCGCCACAGCCCCGATGCTCTTCGCTCGAGCACGCTTCTAACGGGCGTGACCCCGGCGAGGGCTAGCGGCTAGGCCGTTCGCTCCCGCGGCTCCCGGGCGAGTTCAGCGTTCCCGCGAGACCGGCTCGCACCCAACACCGGCTCTCTTCACTCGAGGGAAACGCCTACTGCTCCCGTTCGTGGCCGTTCAGATGAAAAGTATAAGGACTAGGGACCCTCGGGCTCGCGGCGCATCGAGATGGACTGCAAAACACCCAGCGCGAAGCAGATCGATACAAGCGAGCTACCGCCGTGCGAGATGAACGGCAGCGGGATGCCGGTGACCGGCATGAGCGAGATGGCCATGCCCACGTTCACGAGAATCTGGAAGAGCAGCATCGTCGCGATGCCTCCGCCAATGAGCATTCCGAAGGGATCGCGCGCCCGGAAGGCTACGCGGAGCGCCGCGAACAGCATGACGATGTAAAGGGCGAAGAGGATGATCGCTCCGGCGAATCCGAGGTCCTCGGCGAGACCGGCGAAGACGAAGTCCGATTCGGCGATCGGGAGGTAGCCGAGAGGCGACTGCGTTCCGGCGGTGAGTCCCTTTCCCGTCGCGCCGCCCGAGCCGACCGCGATGAGTGACTGGATGATGTTCCAGCCTGCGCCCTGCGGATCGGAATACGGATCGAGGAACGCGGAGAGACGGGCGCGCTGGTAGTCCTTGAGCAGGGCCCAGATGACCGGGAACGACGCGGCCGCGATGGCCACGAGCCCGACGAGCTGCCACATCCGGGCACCCGCGAGGAAGGCGATGCCAAAAAAGATCGCGATGAAAACGAGGCTCGTGCCGAGATCCGGCTGGCGGTAGACGAGGAACACGGCGGGCGCCAACAAGGCCATGCCGAAGAGCATCACAAGGGGTGAGCCGATCCGCGCTCGGCGATCGGCGAAATACTTCGCGAGGACCACGATCATCAGGACCTTCGCGACCTCGCTGAACTGGAACGTGAGCCCGGCGATGTTCACCGAACGCTGCGCGCCGAGACTCGCCGTGCCGAACTGAAGGACGATCGCGAGCAGACCGAGCGTGACGAGGTACAGGACCGGCGCGAATGTCCCGAGCCACGCGTAGTCAAACATCGCAACAGCGGTCATGGTCGCCATTCCCACCCCCGCCCAGATGGCGCCGCGAATCACGAACTGCATCGGATCTCCGGTGAAGGTGCGCGTCTCGGCGGTCGTCGAATAGGTCATCACCAGGCCATACGCGATCAGGAGCAGCGTCACGATCAGCAGGATCGGGTCGATCTCGGTCCATCGCCGCGCGACCGGCCGATCGTGCAGCGGCGTGGCCGGATGCGGGATGGCAAGTGGACGGACGCTCACTTGGTGTCCAGCAGATAGGTCTCGAGGATCCGCTGCGACATGCCCACGGCCGGGTTGAAGCAGTTATCGCAAAGGGATTTCGAAGAGTCGTAGGTGAAGATCACCATCGCGATCTGCGCGGTCGGGTCGGAGTTGTCGGCCTGCGGGACAAAGGAGATGAACCAGTTGTGGAAGCCGAGCTTGTTCCGGCCCGCGCTGTCTCTGCCGCTCGAGGCGCCGAACTCCGCGGTTCCGGTCTTGCCCGCGATCGGGAGGCGGGCATTGGGCATGTACGCGTGACCGATCGTGACGACGCGTCGCGCGGCCTCGCGCAGGAGTCGAAGGTTTTCCTGCGTCATGTCGAGCTTCCGGATCGGCTTCGCTTGCGCGAGAGGGACCGCGGCTCCGGTTGGGGAGGTGACCTGCTTCAGAAGGTGCGGCTGCCAGAGGGTGCCGCCGTTGGCGACGGAGGCGTACGCGTTCAAGAGCTGCAGCGGCGTCACCGCTACGAAGCCCTGGCCGATCGCCTCCTGATAGGTGTTGCCGATCGTCCACGGCTCGTCCTGTGTCGCAAGCTTCCACTCGGGATCGGGCATGATCCCCGAGGCCTCGTTGGGCAAATCGATGCCCGTCGGCGAGCCGAAGCCGAGCATCTTGCCGTACTTCGCGATCGCCTCCGGACCTACGCCGCGCACGTTCGGCGCGAACGGCGTGCCGCCGGCGAGCGTGTAGAAGTAAATGTCGCTCGAGTGCGCGAATCCCGTGACGAAATCGAGCGTCCCGTGCGCTCGCCAGTCGTAGAAGGTCGTGCCCGAGACGCTGAATGACATCGCCGACACGTTGACGGTGGTGCTGCGCGTGGCCGTGCCTTCGGAGAGCGCAGAGAGGCCGGTCACCATCTTGAATGTCGAGCCCGCCGGGTACTGGTCCCCCACCGCTTTGTTCACGAGCGGGTGGCGATCGTCGGCGTTCAGCGCGGCGAGCTCAGACGTCGTGATCCCGCGGGCGAACATGTTGTTGTCGTAACCGGGGATCGAGACCATCGCGAGGATCTCGCCATTCTGCGGGTTCATCGCTATGCCAACGGCCTGGGTGAAGCGATCCTCCACGACGCCTTTGCGCAGCTCCGCGTCGAGCAGCTTCTGCAGGCGATCGTCGATGGTCAGGACGACGGTGTTTCCGACGATCGGCTGCTGCAACGCCAGCGTCTTAATCTCGCGCTGCGCCGCGTCGCGCTCGATCTCGCGCCAGCCGTACGTTCCACGGAGGTACCGCTCATAGACGCTCTCGATGCCGGTTCGGCCGATGTCGTCGTCGCCGAGATAGCCCTGATCGCGCAGCTTTTGGAGCTCGTCCTCGGTGATCGGACCGGTGTATCCGATGACCGGCGAATAGAGCGTCCCGTCGACGTAGAGACGGATGCTCTCAGGATCGACGCGCACGCCCGGAAAGAGCTCGGCGCGCTCGGTGATGCCGAACGCGATCTCGCGCGGCACAGGCGTCTTTGAGATGCGCACCGGTTCGTACGGGTTCCGCTGCCGCTGCGTCCGGACGGTGTCGGCCACGGCGTCGCTCGGCAGACCCAGGACGGCGCCGAGGCGCTGGAAGAGCTCGGTCTCCCGGGACCTGGGCAGGTCGACAGGGATCACACTCACCGCGAATCCGGGCACGTTGCGCGCGAGGACGTAGCCGCGCCGGTCGGTGATGCCACCGCGCTCGGCCGCGACCGGCAGCCGAAGAATGCGGTTTTGCTCGGAGAGGTCGTGGTAGTAATCGCCCCGGACGATCTCGAGGTCGTATAGACGGACGGTCAGCGCCGAGAACACCACGGCGATGGCCGCGGCAAAGGCAATGAAGCGCCGTGGGTGGACGAACGCGCGCGGGTTCTCTCTCACCACACGCCTAACGCCCCTTGCTTCTCCGTGGCGCGGCGCAGGAGTCTCGCCACGGGATAGATCGCGAGGGCAAGGAGCCCGGTGTAGATCGCGCTCGCGACGGCGGTGCCCGCCGCAAGCGGCACTGAGGCGACGGGCTGGGCCGTCGCGACGAGGATGCCGAGGTAGATGAGCGCCGCGGCGAGCGCCGCGATCCCCACGAGCAGCGCCGCGATGATGATCGGCGTGGGCCGAGTGCTCTCCCGCTCGCGGACCCCGATCGCCGCGACGGGTGGCAGAGAGGCGAGTGCGAATGCGCCGAGCGGGCCGCCCGACAGCAGGTCAGACGCGAGACCACCTAGGAATGCCCACCAGACCGCCTCGCGAGCGCCGGCGGCCACCGCCCAGGAGCCAGCGACCAATATCGGTAGCAAGGGTCGGGCCCCCCCGATCGCGATGAGCGGGGCGACCGTCCCTTGGAGCAGCGCGGCGGACAGCGGGATCAAGACCGCGAGCGCCAGGCGCACGGTGCCTCCTTCGCGAGACCAAGCCGTCGTGGCCATCTTTCCGCCGTTCCGATCGCCCGATCAGGAATGCGCGCGACGACCGACGGGGCGAGGATGGGCCGGCGCGGGATGCGGGACCTCAAGCTCCTCCTCGAGCTGCGGGAAGGGGTCCTCATCGCGCAGCTTCGCGCCCACGTAGATGAGCACGAGGCGGAGCGTCGCCGCGACGGGCACCGCGACCAGGACACCCAGCAGACCGAAGAGAGCGCCGCCGGTCAGCAAAGAGAAGATCACGACCGCGGGATGGAGCTTCACGATCCGTCCGATGACGAACGGGATCACAAAGTAGTCCTCCAGGTGGCGCAGCACGGTGTACATGGCCGCGACGATCGCCACATACCAGATTTGCGATAGGCCCCAGGGCGCCGGGTGCCCGAGCGCGACCAGGCAGGCGATCGCGCCGGCGGTGATCGGGCCGACGATCGGGATCACTTCGAGCACGCCCGTCATGAGCGCCAGCAACAAAGCGAATGGGACCTGCAGGACGGAAAGTCCGATGAGCGTCACGCTCGCCATCACGCCGATGAGGAAGATCTGCCCGCGCACGTAGCGGCCGAGCAGCGTGTTGACCTGGGCGAAGAGCGGAATGATCTCGTTCCGCTGGCTGGGGGGCAGCAGTCGTCGCAGCCACTGGAAGAGCCGGGGCGCGTCGCGCAGCAGGAAGAACGTCGCGATGAGGAAGACGAGGAGTTCGAGCAGGAAATGACCGAAGCCGACGACGAAGGGGACCGCTCCGCGGGCGATCATCTGGCTCAGGTCGGTGATGCCCGCGAAGTTGACGATCAGCGCGTCGAGGTCTCCCAAGCCGAGCTGATCTGCCGTTTCCGCCAGGGTGTTCTGCGCGTTCGCGACAAGGGAGGGGAGCGACCGCTGCAGGTCGCGCACCTGGTCGACCGCGAGCGGGACGAGGACCCGGCCGCCACCCATTATGGTCGCGAGCAACGCCACGAAGACGATAAGCGCAGCGATCGTCCGAGGCATCGCGAACCGCCGCTCGAGAAGGGCTACGACCGGCAGGAGGACGTACGCCAGGATCCCGGCCCAGACGAAGGGTCGCACGATGTCACCCGCGCGATAGACGATGTACAAGGCGGCGAGTGCGAACAGGACGACGACCACCCGCTTGGTCGTGCCGCTCCATCGTGCTCCCATGCTCTGTCTCGGATTATCAGGCCGATCGTGAGGACCGACGAGGTCGGAACCGTTGCGACCGCGCTACCT
This sequence comes from Chloroflexota bacterium, assembly GCA_005879975.1. Taxonomy (GTDB): domain Bacteria; phylum Chloroflexota; class Limnocylindria; order P2-11E; family P2-11E; genus 3-1-20CM-2-70-9. The sequence continues at coordinate 285 of VBIL01000165.1, read as the reverse complement.
GAAAAGGTTTCATGGCGGGGGTCTCATTGGTACACTCCGGCATCGCGCCGCCGTGTCGCGTCGGTTAGAATGGTGATCACGAAAGCCGCCCGGACGCTCCCTACTTTTACCCCATTTCCGCAATCTCATTCGCGACCCCTCCTGACCGATGTTTCACGTGTGACAGGAGGCAGTTGGTGACGGTCTTGGTGATCAGCAATCAAAAGGGTGGGGTGGGGAAGACAACCACAGCGATCAGCCTCGGAGCGGCCTTCGTTGCGCATGGTCAACGCGTGCTTGTGGTCG
>VBIL01000164.1 GCA_005879975.1 Chloroflexota bacterium | reverse complement strand
AACGACACGCCGGACGCAACGCCCAGCCGTATGCTCATGAGAAGGTGCGCCGCCTACTGGCGATAGTTGTCTTCTCGCTCGCGGCGACCGGGGCGACCCTCGCGGGCTCCGGCCTGGTCGTGGCGCCCCACGTCGATCCACCGGGGACGCCGGTCTTCCACGACCACGTGCTCGCCGCGTACCGCTTCCCGATCTTCGTCATGCGCCTGCAGCAGCTTTACGACCGCGGGCCGAAGGCGACCTTCGTGTCGCCGCTCGCCAGCGGCATAGCGGCGCTCGTCATGTGCCTGCTGGTCTTCGCCTGGCCGCGTCTGCCGCGGCCGACGCGGCGGCCCGCGGCCTATGTCGCAGCCCCCAGGATCGCGCGCGCGCTCTGGAGCGCGCCGCTCCTGCTCGGACCTCCCCGGGCCTAGACCCTCCTCGTCGCGCTCCGCACCTCGAATAGACCAAGGAGGGTCTCATGTCGCGCATGCTCGCGGCGCTGGCGACGCTCGCCATCGTCGCGTCGAGCTTCGCTATCAATGGGAACGTCGCGCTCGGTCATGAGCGCCGGAATGTCGGTCCGTACACCTTTGTGGTGGGCTGGATCGTCGAACCTGCTTATGTGAACAACATGAACGCTCTGGACCTCACCGTCACGGAGACGCAAGGCGCAAAGGCCGTTGAGGGACTCGAGAAAACTCTGCAGGCCGAGGTCATCGTCGGCGGCTCCGCAAAGACCATGCCTCTGAAGGTCGCCGCACGGTTTGGTCTGCCCGGCAAGTACCAGGGCCAGCTGCTGCCGACAAAGACCGGCGATTACTCGTTCCACATCTTCGGCAACGTAGGCACGACCAAGGTCGACGAGAAGTTCGAATCGGGACCGAACACGTTCGGAGGCATCGAATCGACCGACGGATTGCAGTTCCCTGACAAGGCCCTATCCACCACGGACCTCGCGGCGCGTCTCGATCAGCTCCAGACGCTCGTCATCGCTGGCATCGTCATCGCCGGCCTCGCGCTCATCGCGTCCGTAGGCGGCCTGGTCACGCGCCGCACCTGATGCGTCGCCTGGCCGTCATCGTCGCGTGCGCGATCGGCGGTGTCGCCCTTCTGGGGACCGCCGCCGACGCGCACGCGAACTACGTTCGTTCCAACCCGGCGTCGGACGCGCGCCTGGTGAAGCCGCCCACGGAGGTGCGGATCGAGTTCAGCGAGCCACCCGACCCCAAGGGGAGCGACATCCAGGTGCTCGACACGGCTGGCAAGCGTCACGACAAGGGCGACGTCGCGCCTTCGGGCGACCCCAACGGCCTCAAGGTCTCGCTTGAGCCCATCACCGACGGGGGCTACACGGTCGCGTGGACAGCGACGAGCGCGGTCGATGGCCACACGACGAAGGGGAGCTTCGCCTTCGTCGTGGGGAACGGTCCGATTCCCACACCGCCGCCTGTCCCCGAGGCCGCTCCGCCTCCCAATCCCCTGGAGATCGCCGGCCGCGCTCTTTCCTACGCCGGCATCGCGCTCGGGCTCGGCACGGCCTTCTTCGTGCTCTTCGTGGCTCCCGCGGGGCCCGACCCGCGCCGAGAGTCGGCCCTTCTCACCGTCGCGGGTGCGTTCATCGTCGCAGGATCGCTCGCACTCATCGCCGATCAAGGCGCGAAGCTTCCTCCGCGGCTCGGCCTCATGCTCGCCGTGCGGGCGTTCGCTGGTCTCGTGCTCGCGGCTGTCTCGATCAGTCCGCGCCTCGCATTGATGCGGCCGGTCGGTGCGCTCGCCGGGGGGGGCGTCATGACGCTCGGTCCGCTCGCGACATTCCGCCCTCGGCGCATGATCGCGCTCGCGGCGGGCATCGCCGCCGCGATGACGGCGACCCTCGTGTCGCATGCCACGGCGCTCGGGAGCCTCAAGAGCATGGCGCTCGACTTCGTCCATGTGCTATCTGTCTCGGTCTGGACCGGGGGCGTCGTCGCGCTGCTCTGGTGCGTACTCCTCGCGAGCCACGACGAGACGGTCGAGGACGCGAGAGCGCTGGGCGCAGCTGTCTGGCGCTTCTCAGTGACCGCGCTCATCGCCACCGGGCTGCTGATCACCGCGGGTGCGCTCCAGGCCTTCGACCGACTCGTTCTCATCAACGACCTCTACGAGACACCGTACGGGATCGCGCTTGCGACAAAGATCGTCCTGGTGCTCGTCGCGCTCGCGATCGGCGCCTTCAATCTGCTGCGCTGGGGACCGCGCCTCCGCGCGGGGATTCGCGCGCGGGCGGCGCTTATCCGGGACACGCTTGCCGAAACGGCGATCTTCGTCGCGATCGTCGTCGCCGCCGCATTCCTCACGGCGTTCGCGCCGCCGGCGCAGCCGTCGGCCGCGGCGTACGACCAGACCCAGCACGTCTCCGGTCTGCGGCTCGAGATGCTCGTCGCGAGCGGCGGCCCGGGTCGCAACACCTACGTGCTGCGCGTGCATCAAGGTCTCGCACCGGTCGCCGGCGCGGAGAAGGTCGCATTCCGTTTCACGATGGTCGAGCACGACATGGGCGAACAGGAGCTCGTCGCGACGGAGCGCGTGCCGGGCGAGTACATCGCTAACGGCAGCCCGACCGCGATGTATGGGACTTGGAAGATCCAGGCAATCGTTCGACTGCCCGGGCGCGAGGACGTGAGCACGGTCTTCACCTTCCCGGTCGGCGCACCAAGCGGCGGTTCGACGACATCGCAGGTCATCACGATCGGCCCGTACACGATGATCGTGTTCACCGATCCAGCGACTCCGCAATCGGGAGCTCCGATCACGATGTTCGCGGTCCTGATCGGGGCGGACGGCAGCCCGGTCACGGGGAAGCAGATGCGAGCGACCTTCACGGGTCCGACGTCGCAAGCCCCGATCGATGCGACGGAAGATGCCGCAACGCTCGGTCCGGGCCGCTACAAATTCGCGATCGCCGGCCTCGACCCGGGCACCTGGAAGGTCACGATCGGCGTCGGGAACGAAGGCACGGGTGCGTATAGCCTCGATGTATCGCGATGATCTTCGCGTCGGTCTCGACGCACGGCGTGACCGGCACCTGGCTCGACGAGATCCTCGAGCTGGGCGTGCCGCTCGTCCTCTTCGTCGGCCTCTGGTGGTGGTCGACGCGCAAAGAGAAGAAGAAGGCGAAGGCCACTCCCGCGATTAAGCCGGACCTCGAGAAGTGACCTTTCCGATCTCGCGGCAAGGTCTCGAGCAGATCGCCATCGTGCTCGCGGTCGGAGTGGTCCTCTTCGGTCTTCTCGCGCTGATCCGATGGCGCCGTGGGGACGACTGGCGCCGCTTCGCGCAGAGCGCGGGCTTCCTCGGCGCCCTCGTCGCGCTCTCTCTCGGTCTCGCCTATACGGTCGCACCAAACATCCCCACGCCGCCCGTCCCGATCCTCGCGCGCCTCGCGCAGAATCCGACGCCCGATACGCCCGCCAGCGTCGCCGCCGGACGCGCGGTCTATCAGGCGAACTGCGTGATCTGCCACGGGCCGCAGGGGCTCGGCGATGGGCCCGCGGCCTTCACGCTGCAGCCTCGTCCATTCAATCTCCAGGTCCACGTCCCGCAGCACGCGCCGGGCGAGCTCTTCTACTGGATCAGTGAAGGCATCCCTTCGACGGCGATGCCAGCGTGGTCGGTCGTCGATCCCGCGACTGGTAAGCCCAAGCTCAGCGACACCGAACGCTGGGAGATCATCCGCTTCTTGCAGGCCCTCGCAGCGGGCAAAGCCACTTAGAGCGGGCTCGATCCCGTGATCGTCGCGCGGCGCACCTTCATGGGCGGGACGAGGCACACGACGGAGCCCATCCCGTTGGAGCTCCACCAGTCCCGCGCAAGCCGCTGCGGTCCGAGGAGCTCGATCCCGGCGAAGAGGTCGAGCGCGCTCATCGTGTAGCGCACGTTCGCGAGCGCCGCCGTGATCTTCCCGTTCTCGATCAGGAACGTCCCATCCCGCGTGGTGCCGGTCATCGTCGCGGCGCGCGGGTCCGGCGTATTCGTGTAATGGAAGCGCGTGATCAACACGCCGTGGCTGACCGCGGCGATGAGCTCCTCGCGAGTGGCGCCACCGCCGGCCATCGTGAGGTTGCCGGCGTGTCCGCCGGGCGCGTAGCGGGAGGGGTCGGCGGCGTGGCCGGTCGAACGCGCCCCCATCGCCTTCGCCGAGGTCCGGTCGTAGACCGGTCCGCGCGCGACGCCCTTCTCGATGAGCAGCACCTTCAGCTTAGGCGTGCCCTCCACGTCGAAGGGAATTCCGAGCGTCCGCGCGTCGAGCGCGTCGTCCGAGAGAGTGAAGGCTTCGCTCGTCACGCGCTCGCCGATCCGACCGGCCATGAATGACCGCCCTTCCCGCACCGATTCCGCGCCCAGGCCGGTGATCGACATGATGCGGAGGATCTCGGCGACGGCGAGCTCTTCGAAGACCGCCTCGTAGTCGCCAGCCGGGAGCTGCCGGCGGTCGCGGTCGAGCGCGCATTTCTCCACCGCACGCGCGGCCACGCGCTCGGGAAAGATCCCGTCCATGCGCATCGAGAGATCTTCGGCGTATCCCGAGCCGCTGTGAGTCTCGCTCTGCACCAGAGCACGCAGGTAGGCCATCGTCGCCGGTGCGTACGCCGCGACGCCCCGGGAGTTCGCGACGGCGTCCTCGGTGATCTCGATCTGCGACGTGCCCGCGGCGCGCATCCCCTGGGGTACGGCCGCGCAGATCGCTCCGATGGCCCGCGCCTGCGTACGCGCATCGGTGCGCGCGGTCTCCTCGTGAAAGGCGGCGCTGCTCGGGATGGGCGCAGGCTCCGCGACCCCGGGCCATGCGACGTCGGGCCGGCTCGCGCGCGCGAGCGCGGCGGCGTCGGCGAGCGCACGGCGCACGTCGGCGACCGCCAGCGAGTTCGTCGTCACCACGCCGACCGCCTTGCCGACGATCGCGCGAACACGGACGTGCGTCTCGTCGGATACCGCGTTCTGGTGGATCGAGCTGTGCGAATAGCGGCTGATCGCCGCGCGGCGACGATGCACGTGCGCATCTGCCTCATCAGCCTGGACGCCCCGGAGCGCTTCCCGGACGGGACCGAGAAGCGCGTCCGCGCCGAGGAGCGTCATTCGCGAACCTCGATCGGGACGTCACGGAAGCGCGCGTGCGCGGCGCCGTGGCCGACCCGCATGAGCTGAAGCGGCTCGCCCTTCGCGCACGAGAGAAAGCCATGGAGCTCCCAGTCGTCGGCGACACCGTCGCAGCGTCCCCAGAAGTCCGGCGTGAGCGATTGGAACGCCACACCGCGGACGTACCCGTCGAGCGCGCCATCGCGGATGACGCGCGCGGTTTGCGTCGAGAAGTGGAAGTTCTGACGCTTGTCGTCGAGCGAGTACGACGCCGGCGCTTCGAGGAGAAGCCCCGAGTCGACGCCGCGGAGGAGGTCGGCGTAGGGGACGGTTCCGGGATCGAGGCTCACGTTCACCATCCGCACGATCGGGAAGTGCTGCCAGCCTTCCGCGCGGGCCGAGCCGATCGCGACAGGCAGGCCGAGCGCGCCGGCCGTCTCGCGCGACGTGAGGTAGCCGACGAAGATCCCCTTGTCGACGAGCATGGTGCGCATGCCCGGCACGCCGTCGTCATCCCACCCGAACGTCCCCATACCGCCCGGGAGGGTCGCGTCGGCGGTCATCGACACGTGGGCGGATCCGTATCGCAGCTTTCCGCGGTCCTCGGGCCACATGAACGTCGTCCCCGCGAACGCGACCTCGTGCTCGAGAAGCCGATCGGCCTCGGTCGGATGTCCGCAGGACTCGTGCACCAGCAGAGCGAGGAACTCCGGAGCAAACACGAGCGTCGTCGGACGTTCGGTCGGAAGCGGCGCGTCGAGTGTCGCCTCGGCGTCATCGCGGTAGCGCGCCGCACGCGCGACCAGATCGAGATGCTCGACGTACTCCCATCCCGCCTGTCGCACCAGACGCGAGTCAAAGCGGCTCGCTGGCTTCCGGCCTGCCTTCACGGCGAGAACGGAAAGCCCCGCGCCCGTCTCGACGATCTCCTGAGCTACGTCGGTGCCTTCGCTTGTGACGAGGCGCTTGCGCGTGCGGTAAGCGGCCACCGCTGAGCGGCGCGTTTTCACGTTCGGGCCCAGGGAGTTCGCGTCCACAGCGAGAAGATGGTCGATACGCTCGGCGAGAGGAACGGTAAAGGGATCGCGTTTGAGGGACGTCCGGTACTCACCGCGCTGCGGCGCGACCGGCGCGAGTCTCACGCTGCGGCGTTGGACGGATGCCGAGGCCTCCGCGCGGCGGAAAGCCTCGTCGACCAGCGCGCGCAGCGACGCCTCATCCGTGCGATCGGTGGCCGCGAATCCCCAGGCTCCCCTGTGGACCACACGAAGGCCGAGTCCTCGATCGGAGGTGCGGGTCACGGACTCCACCGCGCCATCCTTCACGCCGACCGCTTCGTGCTCTCTTTCGACGGCTCGCGCGTCCGCGTAGGTCGCGCCGCGCGACGACGCGAGGTGGACGAGATCCGTCGACACCGAGCTGGTGATGGCCATCGAGCGCATTAGACGCTAGAGTTAGACAAAACGGCGCGCGCGACGACTGAAGCGTTTGTGATGGACGCGCTCACGGCCGAGCCTCGGTAAACCGGGGTAGCGGACGAGGGAGAGCAAAAGCGCGAGACCGCGGTGGAATTCCGCGATCCGCGAACGAGTCAGGCGGCACGCGAGCCCATACGGAGAAAACTATTGCCTGACGTCGCCCTCCTAATCGACTGGGAGAACGTCTACTACACCCTGCGCCAGCACACCACCGGCGCGCTGCCATCGACGCTTTCGATCCTGCAAGCGATCCTGCAAAAGGCCGCGGAGTTCGGCCCGGTCCGCGTGAAGCTCGCGATCTTCGGACAGGAGGTCGCGGCGCAGGACGAGACGCTCCTCATGGCCCTCGAGTTCACCGGGATGGAGCCGATCGCGGTCGCCCAGCGCATGAGCGGCCGCCTCCTCAAGGGCCGGTCGGACGCGGTCCTCATCACCCGTGCGTTGAAGCTCCTGTACAAGGACCGGCAGGACATCGAGGTCTGGTTCATCGTCTCGGGTGATCGCGATCTCAACGCGCTCTGCAAGGCCATCAAGGACGAGGACAAGAAGGTCTATCTGATCGCCGGCGACAAGTCGCTCGCGAACGAGCTCCGCGACTCGCCGTATCTGCGCGATGACGTCTTCCTCCTGGAAGATCTCATCCCGCAGGCGCGCTGGACCCGCACGGCTCTGCGGGCCGACGACACGCAGGTGGACAAGCCCGTCCTCGCCGAGTCGGCGCGCCGCACGCCGCAGCGGCGCGGCGCCGTCCGCGTGCATGCGCGCACCGAGCCACACGTTCCGGCGGTCGTGCCGACCGCGTCGCCCGAGTCGGAAAAGGAGCAGCGCCGACTCGCGGTCCTGCTCCTCGACCAGCTCGTCGCGCTCCATGCGCGGGCAATGGCGCGCGGCGACTTCGTCACGAGCGTCGTGCCGCTCTCCGAGAAGGAAGCCTCCAGCGTTCTCGAGCAGCGGATCGACGCGGGCATCGACCAGGGCACGGTCCTCGCGAAGCTCGAGGGTCGCGCTCGCGCCAAGGCCAAGCAGATGCTCGCCCCGAACATGTCGTCGCCGCTCGTGGCCGAGACGTTCTTCCACCTGGTGCGCGTGCTACGCCGCATCGACACGGTGACCAGCAAGGACACCCGGCGCATCCCGGCGGTCGAGGCCGTCCTCGATCCACTTTCGCGTGCGGACCAACCGGGTGGGCTCGCGCGCGGCCGTTCACAGCGGCGACTGCTCCTTGAAACGCTCTTCAACATCGCCGAGGAGCGTGGCGCGATCCAGACGGAGCAGGTCGAGCGCGAGGGCCGGCAGATCACGATGTGCTGGCTCAGCGAAGGTCATCCGCTCGTCGTCTACGCGCGACAGCCGGCGGCATCGATCGTCCACCTCTTCAACTTCGTCGGATCGACCCGCGGGAAGGGTGAGCGCGTCGACTGGGTGAACCAGGCGCTCTTCGCCGAGCTCCTGTCGCGCGTCGAAGGGGACGCGCTCGAATCCACGATGCGGCGCGCGGTCGAGCGCGGCGTCATGCGAGCGGAAGAGCACGGCAAGAAGGCGGGCTTCGTCATCGACCGCGAGCATGTTGAAGTGCGCACCGTCCTCGGCGACTTCGACCGGCTGAACGGGGACGTTCGGCCGGCGCAGCCGGCGTTGCCGATGCCGGACGCTCAAACGCCGCTGGCGGAGGTCGGCTCGGCCGCGGTGCCGGGTCCGAGCCCGGCTCCAATGACACCTGAAGGTGCCCCGCGCAAGCGGACGCGGCGCGGGCGCCGCGGCGGACGCGGACGCCGGGGTGGCGGCGCCCAAAAGAAGACCGCCACCGGAGACGCGGCCGACTGAAGCTCGACTTCTGGAAGTTCTGGACCGGCGAGACGGTCTCGAGCTTCGGCAATTCGATCACCCAATTCGCGATGCCGCTCATCGTGTTCAAGGTCACGGGGTCGGCCATCGCGCTCGGTGCCACGCTAGCGATCTACACGGCGCCCCAGCTCCTTTTTGGTCTCGCGATCGGAGCATGGACGGATCGCACCGACCGGAAGCGGCTGATGATCACGGTCGACGTCCTGTCGGCGCTGACGATCGCCTCGGTGCCCCTCGCCGCGGTGGCGGGCGTGCTGTCGCTCTGGTGGATCTACGCCGTGACGTTCGTCTCGTCGACGCTTTCGATCTTCTTCGTCGCGGCCGAGTTCGGCGCCATCCCGAGCCTTGTCTCGGGCGATGAGCTCGTCACGGCGAATGGGCGGATCCAGGCAAGCTTCGCGGCTGCGTCGGTGCTCGGCCCGCTCGTTGCCGGCGCTGCCCTGGCGTTCGTACCCGTCGAGACGGTCTTGTACGTGGACGCGGCGTCGTACGTCGTGTCGGCGCTCGCGCTCTCGCTGATCCGCCGCGCGTTCAACGCGTCGGTCATTCGGCGTGCGACGAGCATCCGCCAGGACATCGTCGAGGGGCTCCGCTACGTCCTGTCACACCCCGTACTGCGGAACATCTCGCTGATGATGGCCCTGATCAACATGGTCGACGCCACGGTATTCGCGCAACTTGTGCTGTTCTCGAAGGAGGCTCTAGGCGCCTCGGACACTCAGGTGGGCACGCTATTCGCCGCGGGTGCCGCGGGGGTGGTCGTGCTGTCACTCGCCGCAGGTCCGCTTCGAAGGCGGTGGTCATTCGGCAATGTCGCGCTCGGGGCACTGATGCTCTCAGCCCTCCTCACGACAGCCCTTGCCTACACGAGCTCTTTCTGGAATCGTCCCGAATCACATGCTCGGTCGCATCATCAGCGTCGCGATGGTGCTCGCATGGTCCGCCAATCCGATCGGCGCGCTCGCGGGCGGCTTCCTCATCGAGAGAACGGGCGACGTCCGCTTGATCTATGCCGTGATTGGTGTGATCACCTTCCTGATCGCGCTCGCGTTCCGGATCGCGAGCCCGCTCGGCCGGGCAGAGCGTTATCTGGCGACGACTGCTTCAAGCGCCGCCCACTGAGCTGACGGGCCACTCGCTGGCGATGCGCGGGCTCAAACCGAGCGAGTCGGCGTGCTGCAGGTAGGTCTCGATCGACGCCACCACGACCCATCCCTCGATCGTGATGAGATCGACTCCGACGAGCGCGACTCGGCCCCAGCCATCGATGACGATGCCCTTGTCCAGCACGCGGTCCAGAACGTCGATGAAGGTGGCGGTCCTGCGTTCGACAACGGCCACGCACTGCTCCCTTTCCGCTTTCCGGTCTCGCCGCATATCGCTGGCCGAATCAGGCTCGCGTTACCCCTCCGGGCAGGCTCGTTACCTGACCGGCGTCCAGATGAGTCGATGACGCGTCTTCCTCGCGACGGTTTGATGACGCCAGGTAATCAGGGTACCGATACTGCCGGGTCCAGACCGGAGGCGCGCCCGTGGAGACACCGGCGACCCGGCGCAAGGTCGTGCTTGTCGTAGAGGACGAGCGGGCGATCGGCGAGTTGATCGTCGGCGCCATTTCGGACGAGCCTGGGTATTGCGCGATCCATGTCGGCGAGGCGACGGCCGCGCTTGAGACCACCAAGCACGTCACCCCCGACCTGATGGTGGTCGATGTCCGTTTGCCCGGGATGAGCGGGTTGGAGCTTTACGACCGTCTCCAGACGGACCCGCGCACCAGGAACATACCGATCCTCTTCGAGACGGCGAGCGGATCAGAGACCATCCTCGAGTTCCAGCGTCGCGGGATCGCTACCTATGTGAAGAAGCCCTTCGACCTCAACGAGCTGGTGTCCTACGTGAAGCGGCTCGCGAGCGGCCGAGATGGCGCTACCGGCGGTCCAGACGCTCACGGCCCTCAGCAACACGCCTGACCTCGGCCTTCGTTGCCTGCGAGCTCTCCAAGAGACGGCTGAACGCGGCTCGATCGAGGGCCATCACCTCAAGTGCGGTCTTCGCCCGCACCGTCGCGATGCGCGGGGCGTCGTTCAGGAGCCCAACCTCTCCGAAGTAGTCGCCGGGATCGAACCGGGCGATCGTGACCTGAGCACCGTCGGGTCCGGTTTGAGAGGCCTCGGCCTCTCCCTTGATCACCATATAGAAGCGATCGGCGGGCTCGCCCTCGCGCAGGATGACCTCCCCTGGCGCAAACACGAGGAGATCGGCCTTGCTGGCGGTCTCCGCGGCGACGTCCTTCGGCTCGCCGGGGAACACGCGCTCGATGTCCTTCAACTCCTCGATGTACCGCTCGGCGTGGAGCACCGCCGTCGTCGCGTCTCCGACCGCCGTCGTGATCTGCTTGGCGAGCTGGGCACGCGTGTCGCCCGCCGCGTACACGCCCGGGATGCTCGTACGCATGTACTGGTCGGTGATGAGATAGCCATTCTTGTCGTGGTCGATGTGCTCCTTGAAGAGATGGCGCCCCACGGGCTTGAAGCCGATGAACACAAAAACGCCTTCCACCTTGACCCGCTCGCGCTTCCCGTCCCGCTCGATGTCGATCCACTTCACGTCGCCGTTCCCGCCGATCTCTTTCACCTCGGCGGGCGTGAGGGGCTCGACCTTATCCATCTTGAGGAGGCGGTCCTGCAGGATGGCCTGCGCGCGAAAGTCGTTCCGCCGGTGCACGACGTAGAGCTTGTTGGCGAAACGCGTGAGGAAAAGGCCCTCCTGGAAGGCCGAATCACCCCCTCCGATGACAGCCAGGTCCGCTCCTTTGAAAAAGGCGCCGTCGCAGACCGCGCAATACGAGACGCCGCGGCCGTGGTACTCCTTCTCGCCGACGACGCCGAGCTTGGTGGGCTCTCCACCAACGGTCACGATGACCGCGTAGGCGGAGAGCTCGGTGCCGTCCTCGAGCTTCACGATCTTCCGGTCGCCCTCGCTCCGGATCTCCTTCACGGGTTTGTACGTCTCGATCTTGAGACCGAATTTGAGAGGATCTCGCCGCCGACGTCTTTTGAATCGAGGAGGATCGTCTTCATATTCGCGCGTGCCGCATAGAGCCCGGCAGTGAGACCGGCGGGTCCGCCGCCGATGATGATGAGGTCGAGGTCGGTCACGGGCTCCATTCTGGAAAGCTCTCCCACACTAGAACAATTGACCATTCCCGAAAGATTCCTTGCGCTCGGTGATTCATTCACCATCGGCACCGGAACCACGCCGGATCGATCGTTTCCCGCGGTGCTCGTCGGCATTTGGCGCGATCGCGGCGACCGGGTCGAGCTCTCCAATCCCGCGGTGAACGGCTACACGACCGACGACCTCATCGCGGACCAGCTGCCACTCGTCGCATCGTACGGCCCCGATCTCGTCACGGTGCTGATCGGCGCGAACGACATCGTCCAGGGCACTCGGGCTGATCGTTATCGCTCGCAGCTCGCGCGCATCCACGAGCGTCTCCGCGCCGACGCGGCGCACGCGCGCGTGATCGGATTGCCGCAGCCCGACTGGTCGCTGTCGCCCGCGGCGGCTGGATTCGGCGATCCGGTGGTGATCGCGCGAACCATCGAACGCTTCAATGGTCTCGCCCGGGAGGAGGCCGAGCAGGCCGGTGCGGGATGGATCGATCTCTTTCCGCTCATGCGCGAGCAGGCGCAAAGACGCATGTTTGCGTCGGATGGACTTCATCCGTCGGCTGAGGCGTACGCGGAGTGGGCCCGCGAGCTCAGCCGAGCGTCGGTTTGGTCACCATGAGGAACACGATCAACACGACGATCACCGCGAGCAGGATCCCGAGAAAGCGAGCGTTTGCGGCGTACCGGCGGTAGTCAGCGCCTCCGGGACCGGAACTCTCGAGGGCCCTGATCTGATTCCGCAGGGCGGGTGTGTACACGAAGAACCCTAGTCCGACGGCGATGACCCAGAGCACCAGTCCACCGGCGATCCAGAACGTGTTGAGACGGAGATCGCCAATGAACACCATCGTCAGGCCGGTGACCGCGAGCAGCACGTACGCCGGATTGGCAAACCAATCGTCGAGACGCTTGATGCCCCGAAGCACGAACGACTGCGTCGGCACCGGCTCCTTCGCAACGCGTGCGAGCCACACGCCGTACGTCGCATTGAATCCCACCGCGATGATCGCGAGGAGGACGTGCAGGAACTTGATCACGACGAAGAGCGACATGGCGAGCGGCAGTCTAGTGGGCGCCCGCGCGCCGGCCGCCCCGGGGTACCGCTCGGGCTCGCGGGGCCCCTGCACAGGTGTTGCTCTCACGTTCTGGCGTGGCCGCCCCCCGCTCCGCCGAGCGGCACCCCGTGTCGCCGGCGTCAGGTTCGTGCGACGACTGGAATCGATGCTCCTGTCACTCCACTCGCCTCATCGCTTGAAAGGCCTCGCGCTTGCTCTCCTCGGCCAGGGATTCGGTCCAGCGGACGAGCGCGGCGTTGGCCATGGCGTAGCCGGCAGCGCCCTTTTCTCCCTTTAAGGCGGCCGTCGACGCGACGCTGACAATGCGGCCGTAGCCGCGAGCGCGCATCGGCCGGAGGCATGCCGCGGTCGCCGTCACGGCGGTAGCGATCTTTTGGTCCCACGAAGCGCGATAGGCAGCAAGGTCGCCGTCCGCAGCAGCGCTCGCGGCGTATCCACCGACGAGGTTCGCGACGATGTCCAATCGACCCCAGACGCGGAGCACTTGCTCGACAAACCGCTCCATCCCCTGCCGGTCGGCGGGGTCCGCCACGGCTTCCATCAAGCGTCCGCCACCACCGAGCTCTGCTTTGAGGGCCGCTCCTTTCGCCGGATCGCGGACCGCGATGGCCACGTGCGCCCCTTGCGCGAGATACGCGCGTATCACCGCTGGACCGATGTTTCCCGTCGCGCCCGTAAGTACTACGGCGCGCTTAGTGAGATCGAACATCGCCGCTAGTATCGGCATGTGAGCGTCCTCGAACGCATACAGCAGCCGCGCGACCTACGCGTGCTGCATCGGGACGAGCTCGTGCAGCTCTGCGCCGAGATACGCGACTTCACCGTCGAGAGCGTCCAGAAGACCGGCGGGCACATCTCATCGAGCCTCGGCACGGTCGAGCTCACCATCGCGCTCCACAGGGTCTTCGACTCGCCGCGAGACAAGCTGGTTTGGGACACCGGACATCAGGCCTACGTGCACAAGATGCTCACGGGCCGTCGCGATCGATTCGACACGCTTCGGCAATTTGGGGGGATCTCCGGCTTCCTCGCGCGCGCCGAGTCCGAGCACGACCAGTTCGGTGCGGGCCATGCCGGAACGTCCCTCTCCGCCGCTCAGGGCATGGCCGTGGCTCGCGACCTTAAAGGTGACGACAACCACGTCGTCGCGATCATCGGCGACGGCGCGTTGACCGCGGGTATGGCTTTCGAGGCGATGAACAACATCGGCCATATGCGAACCCGCGTCATCGTCGTGCTGAACGACAACGGCATGAGCATCGCCCCGAACGTCGGCGCGGTGTCGCGGATGCTCGAGGCTCTGCGGACCGCCCAGCCGTACCGCGGCGCGAAGCACATCGCACGACAGGTCATCGACCACATGCCCGGCAGCGATCTGGCCGAAGAGGCGCGACGCCGCATCTTCACGAGCCTCAAGGCGCTGTTCATTCCGAACCTGCTCTTCGAGCAGTTCGGCTTCACCTACTTCGGCCCGGTCGACGGGCACGATCTCTTTGCGGTTGAGAGCCTTCTCGAGAAGGCCCGCGACTTCCGCGATGGCCCGGTCTTCGTTCATGTGCAAACGCAGAAGGGTCACGGATACGCTCCGGCCGAGGCTGACAACGTAAAGTGGCACGGAGTCTCGGCGACGGGAGCGGCGAAGCAGGTCGCACCTCAATACACCGCAGTGTTCGCGGACTCGGTCCGCGAGATCCTCACGGCGGACGAGCGCGCGGTGGCGATCACGGCCGCGATGCCGGGAGGGACCGGCCTGCAAGGCCTCTTCAAGGAGTTCCCCGATCGGCTCTTCGACGTCGGCATCTGCGAACAACACGCCGTGACCTTCGCCGCCGGCCTTGCGACGCAAGGCATCGTGCCGATCGTCGCGGTGTACTCCACCTTCCTTCAACGTGGCTTCGATCAGGTCGTGCACGACGTCGCCGTCCAGGAGCTGCCGGTCGTGTTCGCGATGGACCGCGGAGGGATCGTGGGTGACGACGGGCGAACGCATCAGGGCCTTTACGACATCGCCTACCTGCGCATCCTGCCGGGCATGACGCTCATGGCGCCGAAGGACGAGGCCGAGCTGCGCCAAATGATGTGGACCGCATACCGGCACGCGGCGGCGGGCCGCGGGCCAATCGGCGTCCGGTTCCCCCGCGGTGCCGGCGTCGGCGCCACGCTCGACGCTCCGCTCACGGAGCTCTCGATCGGCGTCTCGGAGACGCTGCGCGAGGGAGACGGCGTGGTGATCCTCGCTTACGGGCATCCGGTCAGCGCCGCGCTCGAGGCGGCCAACATCCTCGCGAAGGACGGCCTCGAGGCGACGGTCGTGAACGCGCGGTTCGCGAAGCCGCTGGACACCGAGCGGATCCTTGCCCTGGCCGCCCGGATCCCTCGCTTCGTGACCATCGAGGAGCACGTCGTCGCAGGTGGCTTCGGCTCCGCGGTGGGCGAACTCTTGGCCGAACGCGGCGCGCGCGTCGACCTCGAGATGCTCGGCATTCCAGATGAGCACGTCGATCACGGCGCCCAGAAGCTCTGGCGTCATCACTACGGCATCGACGCTGAAGGTGTCGCCGCCGCGATCAGACGGCGCTGGCCACGCCTCGCCCCCATGCGCGAGCCGGAGGAGAGCGCCGGCTAAGCGAAGGCGAGCTAGGCGGCGGCCACCGTCAGGGCCAGCAGATCCATCACGCGCGCGGCAAGCTCGTCGACGTCGAACGGTTTCGCCATCACGTCACTGATGCCGCAGTGTGCGAACGCCTCGCGAGCGCGGTCGGGTGCGGCGGTGACGAAGAGCACCGGTACTTCGCCGCATCGCGCGTTACCCCGGACGAGGTCGAACACATCCACCCCGTTCAATCCGGGGAGCGATACGTCCAGGATGAGAAGGTCCGGATGCCGCGCGGTGATCTGGTCGAGGACGAGCGCTCCGTTCGTCACGATGTCGGTGGTCACACTGAGACGGTCCTCGAGCGTCACCTTCATGGCCGCCGCGGTGTCCGGGTCGTCCTCCGCGATGAGGACTCGCTTCATACGACGAGGAGCATCGCCAGGATCCGCAGGAAAATGCGCTCGTTCGTGCAGAGCTTGCAATGGCACATATCGGAACTACGGATGCAACGGGCGTGCCAGTCGGGGGGCTCTGCCCTCCGGTCCCCGTGCCGCTACCTCTTCGGGGTCGGCCTGCTTGTCGGGTTCGCGCGCCGCTCGCCGCCGGTCGAGCCCCGGCCGCCGCGGTCACGCTCATTCGCGGTCCGTTGCTCTTCCTTCTCAATGACTTTTTGCACTCCGGGCTGCGCGTTCTCGGGCAGCCTGTCCTTGACGGCGTCGAGCACGACCTTGTGCTTTTCGCGCGCCGCGTCGGCGACCGCCTGGGCGGCGTCGGCCCTCCCGTCGCTCTCGGCGTCGCGCAGCTTGTCAACGGCATCCGCGAACTTGTCGACCGCATCGGAGTACTCGGCCGTGGCGGTCGGCGCCGAGCCAGGACGCTCATTCGCGATCTCGGAGAGCTCGGCGAGGCGCCGGTCCGTGAGATCGGAGAGGAGTTGCATGCGCGCGACATCGTCGAACGTCAGAGCGAGCTGCACGTCCTCACTCGCGCGCTTCACGCCATAGAGCGGATCGCCCGGAAGGCTCGATGCGGCGGCGCTGGTCGCGCCGGCCACGACGAAGACCGTAAGCACCGCTGCAGCGAGCGCCGGGCGGAGCCACGCCGAGGCGAACAGCGACGGTCGCTGCCGGCGCGGGGCGAGCACATCGGCAGCCTGCGACATGAGTCGCGCGCGGAGCTCCTTCCGGAACGCGCCCCGGATCTGGGGACGCTCGAGCACCGGTGTGCGGCGGCCGTTATCGCTCATGCGAGCGCCTCGCGCGACGGGATGAGCGTACGCAGCGCTTCGAGAGCGCGGAACTGGATGCCGCGCACCGTCCCTTCGCGCTTTCCGACGAACGCGGCGATCTCCTGCGTGCTGTATCCCTCAACGTAGCGCAGGACGATGACCTCCTGCTGGAGCGGCGTCAGGCGCGCAAGAGCCTCGCGCACTGCCTGCTTGTCCGACAGGGCGAGGAGCGCGGAATCGGGCTCCACGACCTGGTCGACTCCGGGATGCGCGAGCGCGTCTTCGAAGCTGATCTGGATCCGAGTGCGGCGAGAGCGATCGATAACGGCGTTGCGGGCAATGCGGTAGAGCCAGGCGAGGAAGGCCTGCCGCGGCTCGTATCGAGAGATGGCGCGAAGGGCCCGCATGAACACGTCGCTGGTCAGATCCTCCGCATCCGCATCGTTCCTTACCCGGTAGTACACGTAGCGGTACACAGCCTCGACGTGGCGGTCGTACAACGCCCCGAAGGCGGCCGTGTCCCCCTTTCCGGCACGAATGGCGAGGCTGGCGTCCCCGCCCTCGGCTCTGTCCGGGCTAACGGGGGTCGGGACCGGGGCGTTAGGCACCATTCACTTCAACGAGAGAAGGTATTCGACCAGCGCGTCCAGGTCGGTAGGCGAGAGGTCTCGGCCGATACCCCTGGGCATGGAGTCCTGGTACCCAGGTACCACGTACGCGCCCGGATCGAGGATCGACTGCCGGATGTATTCCTCGGCGCGTACGGTCGGGACGCGCGTCGCGGCGACGGTTCCGATGTGGTCGAGCGGCGGGCCGTTCCGCTGCCCGAACAGGTTCGGTTCATGGCAGTTCGCACAACCAAGTGAACGGTAAAGCTGGCGTCCGCGTGACACCGGGTCGGTCGCGGGTGCCTCCCCAACACACGCCACGATGAGCACAGCGAGCGCGATGCACACGAGGGCGAGGCGTCCCATCATGCGGAAGGTGGAGGCTAGCGCATCCCTCCGCGGCGCAACGGTAATCCTCGACGATCGTCCGATCCTTCGCGATGTGAGCGTCGAGCTCGGGCCGGGACTCACGCTGGTCCGCGGACCGAACGGCGCGGGAAAGACGACGTTGCTCCGGGCGTTCGCCGGCCTTGTCCCGCTCGCGCGCGGTACTCGAGAGATGACCGGGGACGCGCTCTACATCGGCCACCGCCCGATGCTCCTTCGCGGCTTGACCGCGCGGGAAAACCTCACTTTCTATGTCCGTTTCCGCGGGCTCGCTGAGGATGGCATCGCGAACGCGCTCGACGCCTGGGGACTGGGGAATGACCTCGACCGCCCGGTCGAGAGGCTCTCGGCGGGGGAGCGGCGACGCGCTTCGCTCGCGCGGATCGAGACCGAGCGCCTTCCGGTCCTACTGCTCGACGAGCCGTTCGCTGATCTCGATGACCCGGGTGTGAGCCGTCTACGGGACGCGATCGCAGGGGCACGCGAGGATGGGCGGATCGTCGTCGTGGCCACGCACGCGCATCTGGAGCTCGATGATCTCGCCGCGTCGCACATCGCGGTCGACCGCGGGATCGTCGCATGATGGAGCTCGACCGCATCGGTCTCGTCGTGGGTCGGGAGCTCCGGGCCGAGCGGCGGCAGCCCGATGGGATCGTCGCGGCGGTCACGTTCATCACGGTCCTCGTGCTGCTCGAGAGCCTGATCGTCGGTCCGGCCGTCGCGCGCGATGCGGACGTCGCGCCTGCGCTCTTCTGGCTGGCGCTCGCGTTCGCGACGATCCTCGCCACGATGCGCTCCTTCGACCGCGAGCTCGAAGACGATGCGCTCGAGGGACTCGTCGCGCTCCCCGGGGGACGTGACGCGCTCTTCGGGGGCAAGGTCGTTGCCCTCTCGATCGTCCTCGCGCTCGTCGCCGCGGTCGGCGGCATCCTGTCGCTCGTGTTACTCGATCTTCCGCTCGCGTTGCCGTTCCATCTCGTCCTGGTCGTCGTGCTCGGTGTGATCGCGCTACCGCCCGTCGTCGTCGTGAACGTGGTGCTCGCGCTTCGGCTGCGCGCGCGCGCCGCGCTCGTCCCGATCCTGGCGCTGCCGGTCCTCGTCCCGCAGCTCGTCGCGGCCTCGCGAGGCGCGAGCGCGGCGATAAGCGGCGATGCGGTCGGTGCGCTTTCATGGGCCGGACTGCTCTTCGCGTTCGCGGTTGTGTACTCAGTGTTGGGCCTTACCATCGTTCCAGCGGCTATCGACTGATGGAAACCACCCTCCCGCGCGGCACGCCGATGCTGCGCATCCGTCCCTGGCTCGGCATCGCTGCCGCCGCGTCATTTGTGGTGGCGAGCGTGATGGCGCTCTTCTGGGCGCCCACCGATGCGGTGCAGGGCGACGTGTACCGGATCCTCTACGTGCATGTCCCGCTGGCGTGGCTCGCGTACCTCGCCTTCGTCATCGTCTTCCTCGCGTCGGTGGGCTGGCTCTGGACGAAACGACCGGTCTTCGACGCTATCGCCGTGGCCTCGGCGGAGATCGGCGTGCTCTTCACCGGCCTCTTCCTTGTGGCCGGGTCGTTCTGGGCGAAGCCCACGTGGGGCGTGTGGTGGACGTGGGAGCCGCGGCTCGTGACCACCGCGATCATGTTCATCATGTACGTCGGCTACCTTCTGCTTCGCGGGCTGTCGACGGACTTCTCGCGGCGCGCGACGCGCGCCGCGGTCTTCGGGATCATCGCCGTCATCGACGTGCCGATCGTCCATCTATCGGTCCTCTGGGCCAACTCGTTGCACCAGCTACCGACCGTTCTGCGCGCCGCCGGAGCGCCCGCGCTCGACGCTTCGATGCTCCTCACGCTCATGGTCTCGCTCGGCGCGTACACCCTCATCTACGCCTACCTCATGACCGCGCGCGTCTCCCTCGAGCTTGGGCGCCAGGAGCGGCTATGGACAACCTGATCTTCATCGTCGCCGCCTTCGCCATCGTTTGGGGGACGCTCCTCGCGTACCTCGCGTCCCTGCGCGCACGCGGTGCTTGAGCGCCTTGGAGCGCGCCGCGTCCTGATCGTCGTCGCGCTCGCGACGGCCGTCATCGTCGGCGCTTTCTCGGTCACGAACCTCGCGAGCTCGACCGTGTACTACCTGAGCCCGTCAGAGGCGATGGCGCGGAAGATCCCGCCGGGTGAGACCGTGCGCCTCGGCGGGCTGGTGAAGACGGGTTCGCTGGCGTGGAGACCGATCTCGTTTCATGGCCCGAACGAGTTCGAATTCGTCATCACCGATGGGAACGTCGAGGTCCGTGTGCTCGGGCGGGGCGCGATCCCCGGCCTGCTGCGTGAAGGAGCGGGCGCGGTCGTCGAGGGCTCGTTCGCGGCGGACGGCACGTTCAACGCGACGCAGGTGATCGCGAAGCACGACGAGGTCTACACCGCGCCCAAGGCAGGCCAGACGCCGCCCCACCGGACCAGCGCACCGTGAGCGCCGGCGACCTCGGCGCGGCCGCGCTGCGTGCCGCGCTCTTCCTAGCACTCTGGGGCACCGGTGCCGCGGCCTACGCCTCCTGGCGCCGCGACGCGCGCGCCCTTGCCTCGGCGCGCATCGCCGCCGGCGTCGGCTTTGGCCTCGTGGTCCTCGCCGCGGTCGCGATGATGTTCGCGCTCGCGACGCACGACTTCAGGATCCTGTACGTCGCCGAGAACAACGCCCGCGAGACGCCGCTCTTCTACTCGATCATCGGTCTCTGGGCGGCCCTCGAGGGGTCGATCCTCCTCTGGACGGCGATCCTGGCCGGCGCGACCGCGTACGTGGCGTTCCGTGGCACCGCCGCGATCCCGCGCCTCGCTACGACCGCCCTCGTGGTGATGTTCGCGATGCTCACCTTCTTTCTCCTGCTTATCACGACGCCCGCGGCGGACCCCTTTGTCCGGCTCGCCCTCGCGCCGGACAACGGGAACGGTCCGAACGCGTTACTGCAGAACCATCCGCTCATGGCGCTCCATCCGCCGCTCCTCTACCTCGGGTACGTGCTCACGTCCGTTCCGTTCGCCTACGCCATCGCGTCGCTGATCATCGGGGAAGGCGGCGATCGGTGGCTCATCGCGACGCGACGCTTCGCGCTCGTGTCCTGGGCGCTCCTCGGCGTCGGGATCGTCGCCGGGGCGTGGTGGAGCTATGCGGTGCTCGGCTGGGGCGGGTACTGGGCGTGGGACCCGGTCGAGAACGCGGCGATCATGCCGTGGCTCACGGCGACGGCGTACCTGCACTCGGTGATGGTCGAGGAGAAGCGGCGCCTCCTGCGCACCTGGAATCTCGCTCTCGTCATCGCGACGTTCTCGCTCACCATCCTCGGAACGTTCCTGACGCGCAGCGGCGTCGTGAACAGCGTGCACTCGTTCACGCAGTCCGCGATCGGCCCGCTCCTTCTCGGATACCTCGTGACGATCCTCGTCCTTTCGGTCGGGCTGCTGCTGTGGCGTTCGGGGCGCCTGCGCGATGCGGGCGCGGTCGGCGCGCCGCTTTCACGTGAGGCGATCTTCCTCTTCCAGAACGTCATCTTCATGGTCGCGATGCTGACAGTCCTGCTCGGGACGCTCTACCCGCTCATCGCGGAGGCGATCTCCGGGGCGCAGCTCTCGATCGGCGGTCCGTACTTCGACCGCGTGGAGATCCCACTCGGGCTCGCGCTCCTCTTCCTTATGGGCGTGGGTCCGCAGCTCCCGTGGCACGGCGCCTCACGCGCGACGCTTGAGCGACAGTTCACGGCCCCGCTCGCGTGCGCGGCAGGCGGCGCGCTTGTCGCCGTCGCGACTGGCACGACTGCGATCGGGGCGGTGCTGACGTATGCCCTCGCCGCGTTCGTGGCGGCCACGGTGGTGCAGGAGTTCGCGCGTGGGATCCGCGCCCGGGGCGTACTCCATGCGGAAGGCGCCCTGACGGCTTTCGCGAATCTGTTCCGCCGCAGCGGGCGGCGCTACGGCGGCTACGTTGTTCATCTCGGGATCGTGCTCGTCGCGCTCGCGATCGCCACGAGCCAGGCACGCACCGTCGATGCGGAGAGGACGCTCGCGCCGGGCGAGACCCTCGTCATCGCGGGATATGCGGTCCGGCTCGACGCTCTCCGCGCGGTCCACGAGCCGCAGCGCGACTCGGTCGTCGCCGACCTCGAGATCACGGGCAACGGCGCGAGCTCGCAGCTTCACCCCGCGCTCGTGCAGTACCCGAGCAGCGCGTCCGCGGTCGGCTCGCCGGGTATTGGCGCCGGGGTCCGCGACGACCTTTACACCATCCTCGCGGCATATGACCAGAAGGCGCTCTCGTGGGCGACGATCCGGATGCGCGTCATCCCGCTCGTCTCGTGGCTCTGGCTGGGCGGAGCGGTCGTCGGGATCGGCGCGGTGATCGCCGCCCTGCCCGCGCCGAGACGGCGCATCGCCCGTCAGGTTCCGCTCGCGGAAGCACCGGCGCCGGCGAAGTGACGCTCGCGCGCGCCGTCCGCATCGCGATCGTCGTGGCCATGCTCGGGCTCGTCGTGACCCTTGCGCTCGCGTTCCGGCGTGACCCGCACGACATCAGGACGGGCACGATCGGTAAGCCTGCGCCGGCCTTCACCGCCGAGCGTCTCGATGGAGGAGGCACGCTCTCGCTCTCGGACTACACCGGCAAGGTCGTCGTCGTGAACTTCTTCGCATCGTGGTGCCTGCCGTGCACGCAGGAGAACCCCGCGCTCGTGCGCGTGTACGAGCGCTATCGCGGGAGCGACGTCGTGATGCTCGGCGTCGTCTATCAGGAGTCCCGCGACAGCGCCCTGTCGTACGTCAAACGGATGGGCATCAGCTGGCCGGCCCTCGCCGACGATGACGGGCGCGTGGCGCTGTCGTACGGGGTGTTCGGTCCGCCCGAGACGTTCTTCATCGGACCGGATGGCGTCATCGCGGGGCGCCACATCGGACCCATCGACGAGGGGACACTGATCACCGGGATCGAGGCGCTACGCCGTGAGGCCACACGATGACGGCACGGATCGTCATCGCCGCGGCATTGCTCGCGATCGCCGCGACGCTCGTTCTGGCGGCCCGGCCGCACGAGGCGACCGCGGACGAGCGCGTCGATCGCATCACCGCCGAGCTGCGGTGCCCGGTCTGTCAGGGACTGTCGGTGAAGGACTCGCCATCCGAGACCGCGCGCCAGATGCGCGACCTCGTCGCCGAGCGCGTCCGTGAGGGAAAGACGGATGCCGAGATCGAGGCGGAGTTCCGCACCGCCTACGGCGACTGGGTGTTGCTCTCGCCTCCGATCGCATCGTGGAGCGGCCTGGTCTGGCTCGCACCGCTGGCCGCGGTCGCCGCCGGAGTCGTTCTCGCGACCGGACGCGTGCGCGGCGGCGCTGCGGTCGCCTCTGCGGAACCCAGCGCGGCCGAGCGCGCGGCGTTGCGCGAGCGCGTCGCGCGTGAGGAGGCGGCCGAAGGATGAGCGTCGCCCTCTTCGTCGCGTTCGTGGTCGCCGGGATGGCCGCGGTGATCGCGCCGCTCGCACGCCGCCCGATCGCCTGGCCCGCCGATCCGCCCGACGAACGCGACGACCTGGCGCGAGCCGTGAGCTCGCTCCGTGACCTCGAGTTCGCGCGTGCCGCCGGCACGATCGCTCCCTCGGACTACGCCCGCTTGCGCGGAATGCTCGAACGCGACGCGTTCGTACGGCGGTCCGACGAGCCGCGTTCCACCGCGCCCGTGCGCACGCTCCTCGCGGCCGCGCTCATCGCCGGGGTCGTCGCGGGGGTGGTCGCGGTCACGCTGCCGCGCTCGGCCGGTGATCGCGCGCCCGGCGAGACGGTCACCGGGACGGTGCCACGGTCGAATGACCTCGCGGCACTTGAGGCGCGCGCGCAGTCGCTCCCGACCGACATCCCCACGCAGCTTGCCCTCGCCGATGCCTACGTCCAGGCCGGCCGGCCACTCGATGCGGTGCCACGCTATCAAGCCGTGCTGACGCGCGACCCGAACAACGTGGCCGCGCTCGATGGGCTCGCGCTCATCCTCGTCGCATCGGGGAGCAACGACGGCGCGATCACCGCGGCGGACCGGGTCCTCGCGCTGCGGCCCCGGGATTCCGACGCGCTGTTCGTGAAGGGGTTCGCGCTCTACAACAAGAAGGATTGGAACGGCGCCGTGGACGTGTGGACTGTGTACCTGGACGTCGGCGAATTCCATTCAGCGTCGGACATGGTCCGTGCGTTATATGCGGATGCGAAGACGAAGGCGGGACGCTGACAGCACGATCGACGACTTAGAATGAAGAACAGAACGCATTCGCGTTCGATCCATGGCGGCTATGGTGTAACGGCAGCACTAGAGGTTGTGGACCTCCCAGTTCCGGTTCGAAACCGGATAGCCGCCCAGCACTTAGTACCTACACTGCATCTGGATTACGTCCCTGCTGACAAGCTCGCCCGTGGCTGGGTGGCTTCGGTTGTACCGGTCGGGTGTCCCATTGACACGAATTTCAGCCTCTGTCATTTGACTATGTGTGACGCTCTTCTGGCTTGCGGGGATTCTTGAAGGTGAGGGTTCCTTTCTCGCCGGGCCGCCGTCCTCACCCAACTGTCCGGCGATCCGGCTACCGATGACAGATGTGGACGTGGTGGAGCGCGTCGCTGCGATCTTCGAGCGCGCGGTGATCGCGACGAGAGCTCGGAAGGCGCACCACAAGCGCGCGTACGTCACCACAATCAAGGGGGCGGGCGCAGCTCGCATGATGATTGCGCTTGTACCGCTGCTGAGCCAACGTCGGATTCGGCAGATCGAGCGCGCGCTGCGCCGCCACGGCACGCAGCCTCGGCGGCGTGTGCGGCAAACGACTCGCCTCGCGACGGACGGGACCATCCTCATATGGGAGACGGCCGAGCCTGCCGAACGAATAGCCTGGCTCGCCGGGCTCCTCGAGGGCGAAGGTTCGTTTGGGCTGATACGCGAATCACGATCGTCGTATCCAGTTCTCAAAGTGGAAATGTGCGATGAGGAGATCGTTGCGCGTGCAGGTCACATTCTCGGCGTAGGTCGGATATATCGACGTTATCCGAAACGTGCGGAATGGAGCATCACCTACATCGCGCAGATCAGCGGTCACCGCGCCGCCGAGTGGATGCGTCGCCTGCGTCCTTACATGGGCCTGCGGCGTATCTCCGCGATCAACAAGGCGCTCGCCGCCTACCATCCGATCCGCCTGATTAATGTACCCGCGACGTGCGTCGTGTCGGGCTGCGAGAGATCGCATCGGTCCCGCGGTCTATGTCACGCCCACTACATGACCTGGTCGCGCGACCGGGCCAAAGGTCGCGCGCCGCGTGTCACACCCCTCCGCTAGCGCGCTAAGTCCAGTTCGTCATCCGTTTCCCTCTCCACGCGGACGCGGCTTCGCTCTGGGCGTCGGCTTCGCGCGGTCGCGCGTCACCGTCGCGGTCGGTACCGCCTTCTGACGATCGGTCGCCCGAACGTCACGCGACGTCGCTCGCGTGACCGGCGGGGGCGACGGTTGCTTCGGCACACGAGAAGTCGGCGACGATGCGGTTCGCTTCGGCGCGGACCCGAGCGTCGCAGGGGCCGCGGGATGCGCCGCCTCGCTCGCCTTCCCGCGCGATGCCTTCGACTGCTGACCGGCGGTCACGGACACCGCCGTCGTCGCCCCCGGATGCACCGGGTCAGGCGTGCTGTGCACGACGGTGCCCTCGCTCGTGGTCACGGTCGCCGCGACACCGTCCGGCTCGAGCTGCACATCGACTGCGAAGATCGTCCCGCGCACGGTCGCCGTCGAGCTCGGCGTATGCACCTCGTAGCGAGAGCTTCCCGTGATGAGCTTCGTGACCACATGCCAGGTGCGGCCGACAGCCTGCCACATGGCGATCACGGTTCCGCCGTCCGGCTCGCTCGAGAGCGATTCCACCAGGAGCTCTGTGTCGGCTTCGATGCGTACGGTCGAGCCCTCGAAATACGTGATCTGCGCGAGGGCGCCCGATCCCGTGCGGATCGCATCGCCGGCCACGATGACTTCGCCCTCATTGGCACGCGCGACGGTGCCGTCGGCATGACGAACGAAGACATCACCCTGTATCGCGGTCAGCGTGCTCATGGCGGCACGCGCGTCCGCCTCCGGCGCGAGCGCGGCGCTCGCGCCGAAAATCAGTGCGAAGCCCATGGCGAGCGCGAGCGAGGCGGCGAGGCGTCGTGAGGACCAAAGCAAATGTTGGCCTCCCCAAAGCTCCACACCTCGGCCACACCGGCGGCAGAGCGTGTGACGCTCGGCTGGCCTAACGGGGGCAAGGCCTCGTACGTTCGGTCAGCAAGGTTTCAAGCAGCGCGATGAGGCGATGACCGCGCGACATCATGTCGCGCGTCGATTCATTTGCGCGGTTCGCTGATCTAATCGCGCGGCGGCGAATATTCCGAAAGCGCGACGAGGAAGGGTCGTGTACGCCCAGGTTGCACCGTCAGCGGTTCTCGCAGTGTCGCTTTGGCGAACACCGGAACACGAAGTCCGTGTAGGCGCTGTGTGGTTCGAGTCCACTCCGTACCGCAGACCGGACACACAAACAGACCCTCTCTGAGACGTTCGCCATGCGCAAGAAGGATCTTCGCGCAGCAGCGCTCCACATTCGGCTCATGGCCGTCGGCCGCGGCGAGATACGGGAACTCGTCCTGCGGTCCCTTGCGCGTGCGGCGTACGAACGATCGGCCGTCGGCGCGCCGATACGACTCCTCGGCCGTCTTCGTCCACTCGGTCGCACACTCAGGGCAGCGGAACGCGCGTTCGACTTTGTAGAAGCCGCCCCACTCGATGATCCAGTCCTCGCAGCAGTCCGCGAGGATCGTTCGCTCTTCCGTCGCGTTCATCGCCGTCATCACCGCCTTCCTTCGAGCAGCCAGCAGAGCAGCGCTTTCTCCGTGTGCATGCGGTTCTCCGCCTGATCGAACACCGCGCTTTGCGGTCCGTCGATGACCTCGTCGGTGATCTCTTCTCCGCGATGGGCCGGCAGGTCATGAAGGACGATCGCATCGCGCTTCGCGCGGGCGAGCAGCGCAGCGTTCAACTGAAAGCCCTGGAAGGCACGACGCCTTCGCTCGTACTCCTGCTCCTGACCCATGCTCGTCCACACGTCGGTGTAGACGACGTCAGCGTCGGCGACCGCGGCAGCGGGGGCGTTCCCGATCGTGATGCGCGCGCCGGTCCGCTTCGCGGCGGCCTCGGCGAGATCACGGTAGCGCGGTAGCGGCTCGTAGCCCGCCGGCGTCGCGATCCGCAGCGTGGCGCCGGTCTTCGCCACAGCGAGCATGAGCGAGTGCGCGACGTTGTTGCCGTCCCCCACGTATGCGATGGCGACCCCGTGCAGGTCCGGACCAGCACGTTCGCGAATGGTGAAGATGTCCGCGAGGCCCTGGCACGGATGCGAGAGGTCCGAAAGCCCATTGATCACCGGCACGTCGCTGTAGCGTGCGAACTCCTCGATCGTCTCATGTGCGTTCACTCGGAGGACGACGGCGTCGGCCATGCGGCTCACCACCCGAGCGACGTCGGAGACGCTCTCGCGCCGACCGAGGCCCACCTCCGCGGGAGAGAGGTACACGCAGTGACCGCCGAGCTGCGCCGTTCCGACGTCGAAAGAGAGACGCGTCCGGAGGCTCGGCTTCTCGAAGACGAGCGCCACCGTCCGCCCGCGCAGGTCGGACCGTGCGGCGCGGTCCGCCTTCAACCGGGCGGAGAGCTCGAGCAGTGTCGCGAGCTCGTTCTCTTCGAGGTCGGCGACCGACACGAAGTGGCGGACGCGGGACGCGACGGCGGTCACGAGAGAGCGCGGAGCCGCGGGCGACGTTCCTCGACGAGCCGGACGAGCGCAGCGGCGACGCGCGCGGCGTCGTGACGAATCGTGTCTTGCTTGAGCCAGAGATCCCGCGGGCCGCTCCACTTGTCGATGACTGGAGCCGTCACGGGTCGCACGCCGAGGTCCGCGATCTTCGCGAGCTCGTCTGTGCTCGGCTCGAGGTACACCAGGCCGCGCTCGGCGTAGTGCGCGCGGAGGTGATCGGGCGGCGGATCGTCGTTGATCAAGGCCACGTCGAGACCCGATCCGCCGAGATAGTCGCGCACGACGCGCACGTGATCCGCGATGCCGAAGCCGTCGGTCTGCCCGGGCTGCCGCGTCGTGTTGGCGACGTAGACGACCAGGCCCTTCGCGTCGGCGATCGCGCGCGCGATATCCGGAACGAGAAGACATGAGCAGACGGTGGTGAAGAGGCTCCCCGGTCCGAGCGTAATCAGGTCGGCGGCGGCGATCGCTTCGATGCTTCCATCCGTCGCGCGCACGTCGTCGTCCTTAAGGTAGATCCGCTCGATGGGTGCCTTGCCGGCAGCCCGAACGTTCACCTCCTCTTCCACGACGGTGCCATCGGCGAGCGTCGCGCAAAGATGCGTGTTGTACAGGGTCACGGGAAGCACGCGGCCGCGGATCCCGAGGAGTCGCGAGGCCTCCTCGACCGCGCGCAGGAACGACCCTTCCTGCTGCGTGAGCGCGGCGAGGAAGAGGTTGCCGAATGCCATCCCCGAGAGCTCTTCGCTCTTCTCGGTCTCGAAGCGGTGCGAGAAGAGCTTCACCAGCGCCGGGTCACCCTCGGCGAGGACCGTCAGCGCGCTACGGATGTCGCCGGGAGCGGGTACGTCGAGCGCGATGCGGACCTTTCCCGTCGAGCGACCGGAGTCGGTGACGGCGATGAGCCCCGTGATGTCCTCGGTGTGACGGCGCAGCCCGGCCATCACCGTCGGGGCCCCGAGCCCGCCGCCCACGCACACAGCCCGCAGCGCTGCCACGCGCCGAATGGTCGCAGATATGCGCTAGGCCTTGGCCTTATTCAGCCCGTGGCGGGCTTCCGGATGTTGTCGTCTTGGGCTACCTCGATGCCATGACGCTCCGCGGCCGCGAGGATCTTCTTGCGGGCCGCCTCCTTGGCGCTCGCGGACTCGAACTCGGTCTGGTTGAACCGCGCGATGGCGTTGCGCACATGGGCCTCATCGGGGATGGGCAAATGGCCCTCGCCGCTCTTGTCGACGTAGGCGAACTTCTCCTTGTCGAGCTTCTCCCGGTCTTTGGTGTCGAGCTCAGCCATGACTACTCCTTTCTTTGTCCCACGAGCGATCGCTGCACAGAGCGTTCCGGCACCGGAGAGACGCGAAAGGGCGGCCTCGCCCGAGCACAATGAAAGGGTGGTCGCTCGACCGGAGGGAGGTCTATGAAGCAACGACCGACGAGATACGTCCCGTTCTGGGCGCTGCAGTTTGCGATCGGCGCTTTCGTCGTGCTGGTTGCCATCGCGATCGTCGCCGCGCTGATCGGCCCGGTCGTGCGAGGCCCAACGGCGTTCTTCGACGAGCTTGGCAAGACCATCAACCGGGTCGCGCCGCAGCCGCAGGCGGACCTTCGAAGTGACGATCAGGTAAAGGCGGTGATCCGGGCCATGCCCGAAGGAAAACTGAGGGTCGCAACGATCGTCGAAGAACAGGACCGGGTCGTCTTCACGATCACGGCGGATCGCTCGGCGGTCCGTGCGGCCGTCCGACCGGGCGACGAGCTGCGCATCGGGCGCGACGGGAACGTCGAGATCGTCCCCACCGGCATTCCCGGCGTTATCGATTCGTTGCAGCGAGCCATCGAGGACTTGAAGAGGAAGTTCTTCGGACCCTAGATAGACGAAAGGGCCGCCCTTCGGCGGCCCCTTTCGACCAAATTGATGCGGGCTAGCTCGCCTTGCGCGTCGCGACGAGCGCCCGTGTTCCGACCACTGTCCGGGCGACGAGCTCCGTCCGCCAGGCCTTGCGCCGCTCGAGGGCCTCGCTGAACCCGCGCTCGTACGCACCGATCGCGAGGAATCCGACGATGATCATCCCGAGAGCGATACCTGCCATGAGTCCGATCGCGAAGAGCACCACCGTTTTCCTCTTTCTTCCGCCTCGCGGCGAGGTCCTCTGCCGAGCGCTTGAGCAAACCTCATGCCACGACGGTCGCCTGCTCCCTCGCGTGGCACCATCACGCGCGTGAGCCCGCACCGCCGCCACCAAGGCGATGGATCTTCGGAAGCGCTTCGGCAAGGCGGAGGCCCGGCCGTCTCTCCCTCTCCCACCTCGAGGCGAGAACACGGAATGCTCGACTCGAACCTATCAGGAAAAGACTCGTACATCGAGTGGGTGACGGGTTTAGCGCGGGCGCACATATGGGCGCGGCGGCATTCGTTACCGCTTATTGATCTTCTGCACCGCCGCAGCGGCGGCCGTGGCGAACCGAATGCCGACGCATGTCACGCTTGCCTCCAACCTTTCCGGCGAGTCGTGACCAGTACGCCCGGCTCCTGACGTGGACTGCTTCATCTGTCGCATCGTCGCGCGCGACGCTCCTGCGAGCTTCGTCCTCGAGGATCAGAGCACGGTGGCTTTCGTCGACATCAGACAGCCCAACGAGGGCCACATCCTCGTCGTGCCGCGCGTGCATATCGAGACGATCGACCTGCTCGAAAAGCCGCTGGCGTCGGATCTGGCCTGGTCGACCGTGAGGACGGCCCGCGCGGTTCGGCGCGCGTACCGGCCGCCGGGGATGAACGTCTGGGAGTCGAACGGCGAAGCCGGAGGCCAGGAAGTACCGCACGTGCACTTCCACGTGCTCCCGCGGCACCACGGCGATGGGCTGCTTCGCGTCTATCCGGACGCGCATCCCCGCACGTTCGGGCCGGCGGACCCGGCGCTGGAGGCCATCGCGGAGCGTGTCCGTCGAGTGATCAGTTAGAGCCGGCGGGTTTCTGAGGCAGGATATGCCCGCAAAGGGAGGCGGACGTGCGTCTATCGCTGATGCCCAAGAAGAGCGAGTTCTTCGTCCTCTTCGAGCAGCATGCCCAGAACGCCGTGGAGGCCGCTGAGGCGCTGGCGAAGCTCTTCGGCGACTTCACCGATGTCGAGAACAAGGTGCGCGACATCCACGCGATTGAACACCACGGGGACAAGCTCAATCACGAGATCGTGCGGCATCTGAACGAGACTTTTGTTACGCCGCTCGATCGCGAGGACATCGTCGGTCTCGCCAGCAAGATCGACGATGTCACCGATGTTTGCTACGACGTCTCCGAGCTCGTGCAGCTCTTCAAGGTGAAGAGCATCCGTCCGCCGGCGGTACGTCAAGCAAAGGTCCTCATATCAGCGGCGAGCGAGATGCTTTCAATGCTGAAGAATCTGGAAGGACTGAGGAACCTCGAGCCCCACTGGATCAAGATCCACACATTCGAGAACGAGGGTGATCAGATCTGGAGGGAGGCGGTCGCCGAGCTCTTCGCTGGGACCGATGACGCGATCGAGATCGTCAAGTGGAAGGACATCTACTCACTGGTTGAGGTCGCGATCGACCGCTGCGAGGACGTCGCCAATATCGTCGAGACCATCATGGTGAAGCACAGCTAGTTGGACAACGCCACCGTCCTGCTCGTTCTGGTGGTGCTTCTCGGCGTCGGCTTCGAGTTCGTCAATGGTTTCCACGACGCCGCGAACGCCATCGCGACGGTCATCGCCACTCGCGTGCTTACGCCACTACAGGCGATCCTCATGGCAGGCGGACTGAACCTCGTCGGCGCGCTATCGGGCGAAGCCGTCGCCAAGACGGTCGGAAACGGCATCGTCGATGCGAAGGTGGTCACCCAGGACCTCGTCGTCGCCGCGCTGGTCGGCGCGATCATCTGGGATCTCATCACTTTCGTCGCGGCGCTCCCGACTTCGTCGAGTCACGCGCTCATCTTCAGCGTCATCGGCGCCGCCGTCTCGGCGCACGGCTTGGACGTCATCATCGCACCGGGTCTGCAGAAGACTTCCTTCGGCATCGTGTACTCGCCGCTCGTCGCGTTCATCTTCGGCTATGCGTTCATGCTCGCCCTCTACTGGGGACTCCGGAACGTGAGCTATCGACTCGTCAGCCGTTTCTTCGGACGCGCGCAGATCCTTTCGAGCGCGTACATGGCGTTCAGCCATGGCGGCAACGATGGACAGAAGACCATGGGCGTCATCGCACTGGCGCTCGCAGCGTACGGCGCCGTGCCGACCGGGCCGGGCTTCTACATCCCGGATTGGGTGAAGGTCTTATGCGCCGTCGCCATCGGACTTGGGACGGCGACCGGCGGCTGGCGGATCATCAAGACCATGGGCATGCGCATCACCGCGCTCACGCCCGTCAGCGGGTTCGCGGCGGAGACGTCCGCGGCGACGGTCATTGAGATCGCGACCCGGTTCGGCATTCCTATATCCACCACGCACGCGATCTCGGGCGCGATCCTCGGCGTCGGATCGACCCGACGGCTTTCGGCGGTCCGTTGGGGGATCGCCGGCCGGATCGTGACCGCGTGGGTGCTAACCATCCCTGGCTGTTTCTTCCTTGGCTACGGGACCGCCACCCTCTTGCGCGCGGTCGGAGTGCATCCTTAGCGTCTTGACCGTCGCGAGCCGCAGGCCCGATCGCACGCGGTACGCGCCACCCTCGCTCCCGCTCCCGCTCCTGCAGCGGCAACGGCTGCTCGATCGACTGGGGGGTGCCGACCGGCATCGCCTCACGCTCGTCCATGCCGCGGCCGGCTACGGCAAGACGACCCTCCTCGCGCAGCACGCTGACCTTCTCCGCGCCTCCGGCCGGCGCATGGCCTGGCTCACCCTGCAGCGCGGCGACGAGGACCCGCTCGTCCTCTTCACCGACCTGGTCGGCGCGCTGCGCCGCGACGACGCGGAGTTCGGGGACCAGCTCCTGTCCTCGCTCGAGCACGGGCGCCGGCTCGAACGAAGGCTGCCGCAGCTCGCGCAGGCGCTCGCCGACGAGCTCGCGCCGCTCGGCGACCTCGTCTTCTTCGTAGACGACCACCCGAGCGTGCAAGGCGCGTCACTCGCGACCTTCGGGAGCGAGCTGGTCGAGCTGCTTCCCGATAACGCGCACCTTGTTCTCGCTACACGCCGGACGCCGCAGCTCAGTGGTCTTCCGCGCTGGCGCCTCGCCGGCTCGGTCCTGGACATCTCGGCGGCGGAGCTCGCGTTCACGCGTTCCGAGGCGATCGAGCTCCTGCGCGGTGAGTTCGGCCTCGATCTACCCGAGCACGCCGTCGACGCGATCTACGGCCGCACCGGCGGTTGGCCCGCCGGCCTGCGTCTCGCCGCAGCCTTCGTTCGCGAGCGGGGCTGGCGTGAACTCGGCGAGTTCCGCGGAAGCGGGGCCGAGCTGTACGCGTACTTCAACAGCGAAGTCCTCGGTCGCGGCTCGCGTGAGGATCAAGACAGGCTCCTCCGCTGGTCGCTCCTCGAGCGGCTGGAGGAAGACGAGTCGGTGTCGGCGGGAGGCGCCTCGCGCGAGCTCGTAGCCTCGCTCGAAGGAGCCGGGCTCGTCATTCGTGACGGCGCGGCGGGAGCCGGTCATCGCTTCCAGCCTCTGTTCGCCGAGTTCCTCCACGCTCGCGCGCGCGAGCTCTTGCCCGCCGCCGAGATCGTCGAGCTGCATCGCGGTCACGCCGAGCGCGCGCTCGCGCGCGGTGACGTCGATCGCGCGATCCATCATCTGCAGCAGGCCGGCGAGCACAAGCGCGCCGCGCAGCTCGTCCGCGATCACGGCGAACGGGTGCTGCAGGGGAGTGAGGTCGCGACGCTGCAGCGCTGGTTGGACGGATTCCCGCCGGGGGTCGAGCGCCGGCTTCCGTGGGTGCTCCTGCTCCGCGGTCTTCTCCATCGCGTGCGCGGCGACTACGAGCGTGCGCTTGCGCACTATCGCGACGCCGCCGATCAGCTTCGGCGCGCGCGGGACGAGGAGGGCCTCGCGCGCGCGCTGACGTGGTCGGCGCAGGCGCTCCGCTACCTGCGACGGCCGGGGCAGGCACTTGCAGAGGCTCGCGGCGCGCAGGAGCTCATCGGCGAAGGCGCCTCTTCACAGGCGGCGTGGATCTGGCATCTCATCGGCGGCTGTCACGCCGATCTCGGCGAGCTCGAGCAGGCGACGACCGCGCATCTCAAGGCCGAAGCGATGTTCTCGCTTCTTTCGGATCGGACCGGCGAGCTCGCCGAAGCCCTAGCCCTCGCGCAGCTCCATCATCTGCTCGGCGAGCTCGATGTCGCGCAGAGAACGTATCTCCGTGCACTCGCACTGCAGCAGAAGAGCGCCGACGTAACCGCCCTGTGCTGGGCCGAGGCCGGACTTGTCGATGTCCGCACCCGTCGTGGCGACACCGCGGAGGCGCTCGACACGCTCCGGCAAACGCTCGAGATCGCGAGTGCGAACGACCTTCGCCTGGCGCAGGCTGCGATGTGCGCGACGCTCATGACCGTTCACTCGCTCGCCGCCGAGCGCGGTGCGGTCGAGGAGGTGTACCGCGCGGGCGTCGAGTTGAGCCGCGATCAAGGTGACGATCGCATCATCGCCGAGCTGCACGCGACGGCGGCGGAGCTACGCGCGCTTCGCGGAGAAGCGACCTCGGCGCATGACGCGCTGCGCGCCGCGGAGGCGATCGCTGCGTCATCCTCGGGACCGGTCGCGGGCATCCGCGCGGCGATCGCGCGCGGCGCGATCCTCGAGGCCGAAGGCGACCGCGACGGCGCGTTCAAGGCATATGGCGAAGCCCGCGCCTCGGCCGGTGCCATCGGCGCGCGCTACCTTGAGGTAAAAGCCACTCTCCTGGCGACCGCCGTCGCCGACTGGGTCGTTGAGGCGACGAAGCCCGCGCTGCGTGCCGTCGCGGCGGAGCGTTATCGCGATTTCCTCCTGCTGCGGCCCGCGCTGGCCGAAGCACTGCGTCAGCGATTGCCGGACCTCGAAATCCCGCCGGATGAGACGCGCTCACTCGCGCTGCTTCTTCAGCCCGCGCCCGTCG
Organism: Chloroflexota bacterium; assembly: GCA_005879975.1. Lineage (GTDB taxonomy): Bacteria > Chloroflexota > Limnocylindria > P2-11E > P2-11E > 3-1-20CM-2-70-9. Next base: position 6,907 of record VBIL01000164.1, on the reverse strand, counting down.
TCCCCGCTGCATCTCAGGGCGTGCCTTCCGCCGCCGCGGAGAGCATCCAGGCGTTCATGCTCGGACCGTTCGAGCTCCGCGCGAGCGGCGCACGCATCAGCGACCGCGGCTGGCGAACGAGCAAGGCGAAGGAGCTCTTCGCGCTCATGCTCCTCGATCGCCAGCGGGCGATCTCACGTGACGAGCTCGTCGCCCAGCTCTGGCCGGAGACGGACGCGGCGTCCGCGCTCTCCAACTTCCATTTCACGCTACACGCGCTCCGCAAGGCGCTCGCCTCAGCCGGCGCGTCCGAGGCGACCAGCGTGGTCCGCACCGACGCCGGATATCGTCTCGCGCTTCCGCTATCGATACACGTTGACCTCGAGGTATTCCGCCGATCGCTCCGGAGGGGCCGCGAAGCGCGCGAGGCCGGTAGATCGCGAGAGGCCGTCCAGCACCTCCGCGCCGCCGTGGCGGTTCACCGCGGTGAATTCCTCGCTGACCTGAGCGCCCCATGGATCGATCGCAATCGCGAGGAGACGAATCGGCAGCTGGTCGGAGCGGCGAAGGAGCTCGCGACGCTCGAGCTTGAATGGAAAGAGCCGCGCGAGGCGATCCGTCCGCTCGAGAAGCTCCTGCAACGCGAACCCTACGACGAAGAAGCCCATCGTCTGCTGATGCGCGCGCACCACGAGTCCGGCGACGCCGCTCTGGCGATGCGTCACTACCAAGCCCTTGAGGCCATGCTCCGCCGCGACCTCGGCGCCGAGCCCGAGGCCGCGACGCGCGAGCTCTACCAGCGGATCAAGCGCACCGGCGGGTAATCAACCTGGACTAATCACGCATCGCCTCTGATGTCCCTGCCTCATGCAGGTGACGGAGGCGGCGCCCGAAAGTGTTTCGCATGCGTTTCGACCTTCGCTCGGACGCCTCCCAAACCATTGCGCGCTCGCCTGCTTCGGTGAACATCACCCGCACAGGGGATGACCTCCTCGTCACAGGTGGGTAGTACTCGGTTGGGAGTTTCGGGGGAAATGACGGGGCGCAAAGGTGGGGCATCGCGGCGGTGTGTCGCGTTCTTTGCCGCGGCCGTTCTCCTCCTTGCAGCCGCCCCCGGGACTAACTGGACCAAGGCTCCCGTTGACCCCGCGCTCGCCTCCGGCGGCTACGCGCTCCTGCGCGTCGGCCACGGCGCCGCCGGAGCGGTCGCGGCCCTGGCTGTGGCCGCGGGCGCGACCGATGTCGCGGCTCTGGACACGATCGACATCGTCACGGCACGCGTCTCCGAGGATGCGGTCCGCGCGCTCCGGAGCGACGCGCGCGTCGCGTTCATCGCCGCCGACACCATCGTCACGGCCGTCGGCAAGGACGACCACTACGAAAAGGCGGGTGGGAAGCCGAGCCCCGGCGTGACGGTGATCGGCGCCGAGCGGGCCTGGTCCAGGTCCACCGGGCGCGGGGTGACCGTCGCGCTGATGGACACCGGCGTCGCGCGACATCCCGACCTCGAGGGATCGGTCGTGACGCAGATCGACTTCGTCGGTGACGGCGCCACCCAGCTCGACCCGAGCGGCCACGGCACGTTCGTCGCCGGACTCATCGCCGCGCACGGCGAAAGGTTCAAGGGTGTCGCGCCGGACGCCAAGCTCGTCTCCCTCCGTGTTCTGGATCAGAAGGGCCAGGGCACGATGCACTCGGTCCTCGCCGCGTTCGACTGGCTGCTGCACAACCGCGTCGCATACCACATCCGCGTTCTGAATCTGTCCTTCGGCGCGAAGCAGACCACGTCGTATCACCGCACCCTTCTCGCGGGCGTCGTCGAGTCCGCTCACTTCGCGGGCATCGCCGTCGTCGCGGCGGCGGGCAACGCCGGTCCTGGGTCGCACAGCGTGAGCATGCCGGGCGCCGATCCGTTCGTGATCACCATCGGCTCGCTCGACGACCAGGGGACAGTCGAGACCAAGGACGATCGCGAGTCGACCTTCAGCGGCCGCGGACCAACGCGCGATGGCTTCGCCAAGCCAGACGTGCTGGCGCCGGGCGAGCACATCGTCTCGCTCCGTGTGCCCGGTGTGGCCCTCGACAGAGAAGACAAAGAAGGGTCGAACGTCAGCGCGTACGCGCGCCTGACCGGAACCTCGGCGTCGAGCGCGATGGCCGCGGGGGCTGCCGCGCTCGTCTTGCAGGCCCACACCGATTACTCGCCGACCCAGGTCAAAGGCGCGCTCGTCGCAGGCGGTCGCGACGTGAATGGAACGCGCACCCCTGCGGTCGACGCGGCCGCTTCGCTCGGCGCGCGCCCGGCACGGGTTAACGCGGGCGTCGCGCCGTCGGCGGCGCTCATGAAGGTCCTCGTCGCGAGCGGTCAGATCTCTGGAAGCGTGAACTGGGACGGCATTACGTGGGAGGGCATCACCTGGGAGAGCGTCACTTGGGAGGGAGTCACATGGGAGAGCGTGTCATGGGAGAGCGTTACTTGGGAGAGCGTCACATGGGAGGCACGTTCGTGAAAGGGCGGATCGATCTCTACGTCGGCACGGTGGCCTTCGCCGGGCTGATCGCGCTCATGGCCGCGTCGAGCACGCAGAGGACGGACATGCTCGACCCGATCATGCTCGCTGTGCTGGTCGCGCTCGCATGCGTCGCCCAGCGCGTGCCCGTCTTCCTGTTCCGGTCGAGCGCGATCTCGGTCTCGTTCGCGGCCGTGATCGCGGCGTACGTGCTCTACGGAACCGGTGCGGCGGTGTGGGTCAGCCTCGCGCAGGCCCTCGTGAACTCGATCACACCGCGTCGCAAGCCGCTGCGCAAGGCGGCGTTCAACTTCGGTTCGTTCGCGCTCTCGGCGTTCGCCGCCGGCGAGCTGTACCGGCTCATCGGCGGCATGACCCCACCGAGCGCGATCGGCCCGACACTCCTGGCCGTAGCAGTCTCGGCCGGCGCGTACTTCCTCGTGAACACCTCTCTCACCGCGGTCGCGATCGCGATGTCGGAAGGCCAGAACGTCGTCTCGGTGTGGCGGACGAACTACAGCTGGATGCCCGTGAACTTTGGCGCCACGGCCGTGCAGGGCGCAGCACTCGCCCTCGCGTACCAGGCGCTGGGGCTCTTCGGTGTGTTCGTCTTCACGGTCCCTCTCTGCGTCGCATGGTTCTCCTTCCGTCTATACATGGCGAAGTCCACGGAGGTTCGACAGCGGAATGAGGAGCTCAGCACGGTCAACGAGCTCCTGCGACAGACCAACGATCGGCTCGAGCAGTCGCATGTCTCGGTCATCGGCGCGCTGATCGGAGCGCTTGAAGCCAAGGAGTCGCACGGGGTTCCCGAGTCGCTCCTCTCCAAGCCCGCAGAGCTCACCGATGAGGAGTGGATCGAAATGCGCGCCCACCCAACGATCGGCGCGAGCCTTCTCGGCAACGTTCCGATGCTCGATCGGATCCGTCCGATCGTGCTCGCGCACCACGAGAACTTCGATGGCACCGGGTATCCGGCCGGGCTCAAGGGCAGCGAGATCCCGCTCGCCGCGCAGATCATCTCCGTGGCCGACTCGTATGACGCGATGACCAGCGAGCGGCCCTACCGCATCGCGCTCCGTCCCAAGCAGGCACTCCGCGAGCTTCGCGCGAACGCCGGCACGCAGTTCAACCCCGTGGTCGTCGAAGCGTTCATCCAGGTCGTCATCGAGGAACGCCGCCGCGCGGCGCGCGGTAAGGCGCCCGTACACGGTCACCAGCACGTCTACCAGCAGGCGCTCGAGGCCGTAAAGGTCGCGAGTTAGAGGGGGTCAGGAATGAAGATCATTGGAACACTCAAGGCACTGATCATTGGGGCGGTCCTCACGCTCTCCGTGTTCGCGGCAAGCGGCACGGCGTGGGCCGACGACGCCGGTGTGAGCTGGGAGCAGGTCCCGGTCACGCCGGACCCGATCGGGATCAGCTGGGAGGACTCGCTCCTACCGCCAGGCTTCTAAAGCACTGGGCTAGGCGCCCGCGAATTCCGGTAGCGCGAACAGGTCTTCGAGGGAGCGGACGACGCGGTCAGGGACCGCGTCGCCCGCAGCCCTGTCGAGCGACCCTTCTTCGGTCAGCCCCGTCGTGATCAGGATCCCGGTCGCCCCGACACGATGGGCGGGCACCATGTCGTAGTCCGTCGAATCCCCGACCACGACGACCCGCTCTCCGTCTTTCCCAGCGCGGCGGATGGCCTCCTGGAAGAGGAAGGGCTCCGGCTTGCCGATGCAGATGGCGCGTGCTCCGGTCGCGACTTCGATCGCGGCCACGATGCTGCCCGCGCCGGGTAGGAGACGGCCTTCGACGGGATAGGCTCGGTCGCGGTTCGAGCACACAAAGTGCGCGCCCGCGATCACGGCGCGCTGTGCTTCGGCGATCTTGGCGTACGTGAGGTGGAGGTCGAGCCCGACGACCACCGTGTCCGGTGGTGGCGGCAGCGTGAGGCCGACGAGGTACCGGCGCATCGCCCCGGGATCCACGCCGTCGGCCGCGGCGTCCGGCGGGGGCATCCGCCCGGGAAGGTCGGCCGCGGCACGGACGGGAATGCCGACCGCGCGGATCTCGTCGCGCAGGCCGTCGGCCCCGATCACGAGAACGTCGTTCGACCTCGGCCGGCGGCGTTCGAGGTAGTGCGCGGTCGCGTAGCCGCTCGTCACGATGTGCTCACGATCTCCGCCCAGCCCGAGCTGCTCGAGGCGTCGCAGGTACTCGTCGCGTGTCGCGGTCGAGTTGTTCGTGGCGAAGAAGACGTCCCAGCTCGCCCGGCGCAGGCGCGTCAGCGTCTCGCGCGCGTAGGGCATGACTTGCGCGCCTCGGTAGAGCACGCCGTCCATGTCGAAGATCGCGATCGGCACCGTGCGAGAGCGTAGCCGGGCGCTAGGGCACTCCGCGGTAATAGACCAAGCTCATGACGCCGGGAAGCGCGATGGCGCGGCCGCGATAGGTGAACGAGCCCCGGCTCACGACGACCGTCTCAGTGCGTCCGCTCGAGAAGCGGAAGGTGAGGGCCGCCGGCGGCTCGCCAGCGGGTTCGGACTGCGAGTCCCCCGGAGCCCCGGTCAGAGCGCGCACGATCGAGGCCTTCCAGCGGCTGATGTCCTGGCGCTGTCCGCCCTGGTCGAACATCACATTGTCGGCGAGGAAGAGCGAGTGCACGTCGCTCAGTGAGAGCGCCGGCACCGGCAGCCAGCGCCGCGCGAGATCATCCAGTTGGCCGTCGTGGGCGAACGCACCCGTCGACCTCGTATCCCGCCCGACCGAGCCGTAGTCATCACCACGCAACCGGATCACCGCGTCGCCGAGCACGAACTCGTACACGGGGAACGGCAGCTCGAGGACACCGGGAAGCTCGCCCTCCGAGACCGCGAATCCGCGCGAGAGCGAATCGTGCAACTGCGAGATCTCCTCACTCGTGAGCGAGCGCTGCGTCCCGGGCAGGTCCGCGATCCGCAGCGTCGCCCCAGGCGCGGTGAGGTCCGCGAGGCGCGTCGGCGCCGCCAGCGCGTACGCCGCGAGCTGCTCGTACGAGCGCGCCGGACCGGAGTACGTCTTCCCGCTCGCTGACAGGTTCGTCTGGGCCGCGCCGATGTCGAGGGTCGAACCATCGTTCCACCGCGCCGCGAAGATCGGCCTGATGGCGTTGTCGACGAGGTCGGCCCGTTCCTTCGCGAGCGACGCGAGCCACCAGAAGGCCGCGCGCATCGACGCGTCGAACTCGACGCTTCCGGCATCGGGCAGCGACGCCGTCAATCGATCGGGGACTGAACGCCCGAAGGCGCTCGGCGCGGGCACCGGTGGAGGAGGCGTAGCGGATCGGCCAGCGCCGCTGGGGGCGAGCAGCGAGTACACGTACACGGAGCTCCGATCACCGAAGTCGGAGGCAAGCTCGAAGAGAGCGCCGTCGGCGCGCACGTACGCGTCGGTACCCTTCAGCGAGAGCGGTTCGACGGCGTAGGCGAGGAGCGCTCCGCCGGCGCCATGCCGCTCGTAACGTTGGACCTGGCCGGGGTTCGTGACCGCGAAGATGTATTCGAGCCCAGAGGCATCGGCGCCGTAGGCATACGGAGGCGGGGCTTGGACGAGACCCGTGCGCCGGCGTGGGTACAGCGAACCGTCGGTCGCGGCGCGCAGGAGGATCCCGCTGTTCGCGTCGATCTCATACTCGATCGGTCCGCCCTGGAGCACGTCCGCGCGCAGGTACATCCGATCACTTTCGACCAGCAGCGCGTTCGCTCCGCGCTCGACATAGGGAAGCGGGATCGCGCGCACGTATGTGTTCGCCTCGAAGACGACGACGCGAAGCCGTGCCTGGTCCCAGATGTAGACGCGATCGTTCTGATCGACCGCGAGCGAGGCCGGACCACGAGCGCTGATGCCGCCGACGCGACTCGTCGTCGCACCCGGACGCTCGACCGCGGGCGGCTTGTACGGCAGCGAGAGCAGGAGGCGCGGCGTGTCCACCTTCGGCGGCCCGAGCGAGACGGTCGCCGTCGACGCAGGCGTCGGCGAAGGGGCGACGCTCGCCGCCGGTGACGGGGACGCCGTGGCGGACGGTATGCAGCCCGCGAGCAGCAGCGCAAGACAGAGGGCGACGCCGCGCACAGGATCAGTCTGGGCAGGATCAGTCTGGGACGGCCGCCGCGCCCCTAGCGAAGCCACACGCGCGGTCCTACCTGGTGCACGCGTATCGGCTGGTCCGTCAGGCCATCGGCGATACGCCCCATCGTGAAGTCGCTGATGGGTCGAGGCAGGTCGTCCGGTGAGAACCAACCGATCTCCGTAATCTCCGCTGGGTCCGCCACGCGCGGCCTGCCGATCGCGCGTGCGCGGAAGACGAAGTGGTGCGCGCGGCTCGCCGGCTCCCAATAGACGCCGGTGAGCCGATCGACCTCGAGCTCGACGCCGATCTCCTCGCGCGCCTC
>VBIL01000121.1 GCA_005879975.1 Chloroflexota bacterium | reverse complement strand
TCACGGTCAGCATCGCGGACGCCCTAAAGAAGAAGGTCAGCGCGATCGTCAATGACGGGATGAAGGCTACGTCGGCACAGGGTCCGTACACGACGGGCTCGCCACACATAACGCCGATCGCACCGCCATATGCCGTCAGCATTTCGCCCGCGACCCAGACGGACGGTGGCAAGAGCAACACCAGCGTCTCCTACAAGATCACCCTGAAGAACCTCGGCTTCAACAGCGACAGCTACACGTTGTCGGCGACCAGCACATGGGCGACCACGTTCTACGACTCGACCTGCACGACGACGAGAACCACGACAGCGGCCCTCGCCGCCGGCGGCACCGCCGACGTTTGCGTCAAGGTAGCGATCCCGGCTGGGACCGCCAACGGCGCGACGAACACCGCGACGGTCACAGCGACTTCGGTCGCAAGCCCGAGCGTCTCGGGAAGCGCGACCATCAAGACGATCGCCGTGGCGGTGGACACGCTGCTCGTCGACAACGATGGCAACACGCCCAACACGCAATCCTTCTATACGGCGGCGCTCACCAGTGCCGGCGTGCAGTTCAGCACGTGGGACCTCGCGGCGGATTCGAACCTGCCGCAGAACTACATGCTGGCGTTCAAGAACATCGTGTGGTTTACGGGCAACACGTTCCCCGGTCCCATCGGTCCATACGAGTCCAAGCTCAAGGCGTTCCTCGACGCCGGCAACCGGCTGTTCATTTCGGGTCAGGACCTTCTTGACGGGTCAGCTGGGACCAGCGCGTTCGTCCACGACTATCTCCACGTCACCTGGGATGGCAGCGAGGCCCAGAACGACAAGCGAACAACGGCCGTCCACGGCGTTACAGGGACGATCACGAACGGCATCGGCGCAGTCCCGATCGACCACACCGTCCTCGGGAACTCGTTCGAGGATCGGGTCACGCCGAACGGCACCGCGGTGGCTATCTTCACCGACGACTCGACGGCATCTGATGCCCTGTCCTTCGCGGGAACCTACAAGGTGGTCTTCCTCGCCTTCCCGCTGGAGGCGTATGGAACGGCGGCGCAGAAGACCGATCTTGTCACAAGGGTCATCACCTTCTTCAACGCGCCGTAACAGCACACACGCGCTCGCGAAATCGGGGCCGGCAAGCTGCCGGCCCCGACTTTTGTCCACCGAATCGCCTCTTTTCGTTCGCGCGTCCGCGGGTATGCTGCCGCCACTTGTGAGAAGGCTGGTCGCGTCGCTAACCCTGATCGCGTTGGCGCTCACCCTCGCCGGCGCGCCAAGCGCCGCGGCGACATCCATCGTTTCGAAGTACCAGCTGCGGGGTCACCTGCCCGAACTTGGCGAACGGCCGACGACGCGCGTGTTCACGACACAGGTGGCCTACGACGCGTACCGTACGAGCCTCGGCGATGCGAACGTATTCCCGCCGGCGAGCTCGATGTTCATGAGCTTCGACAAGGACGTCCTCGGCCTCTACACCCGTGGCAACGACACCGGCGGGCGTTGTCTCGCCACCGCGACGAGCGCGTCACTCGACGGCGACACCGTGAGTGTCGACCTCGCGTGGCAGAGCGGCACGTGCGGCGCCCCGATCACCGCGCATTACCCCTTCATCCTGTTCTCGCTGTCGCGGACGGCAGCCGATGGCAGCACGTGGGTCGCGGCGAACCGCTCGGTGTGCGCCGCGGCGCAATCCGCGTCGGACACTCGCGCCTGCGCGGCGCTCTCGGGCGCGTCGCCCGCGCCCGCGCCCACGGCCACGCCCGCGCCCACCGCTCCGCCGACTGGGGCACCCACGAGCGCTGCCCCCACCGCGATCGCGTCGCCGACCCCAGCGCGGACGCTCACTCCGAGCGCGTCGGCGACGTCGACGGTCGCCGCCGCGTCGCCGACGCCTGGCTCAACGTCCGCCCAGGCCTCGGCTGTCGCGAGCCGTTCGCCAGCGGCAGCGGCGAGCCCGGCGGCGTCCGAGGCCGAAACCGGAACGAACTACCTGCTCTACGGAATGCTGATCGCGATCGGCGTGCTGATCGGGATCGCGTTGATGCTGTCGCGCTCGTCCTCATCGCGCCGCGTGCGTTAGCCCTCTCGGAGGATCAGCTAATAGGCTCGACCGCGAACTGGACCTGGACGCGGATGTAGGTGTCGATCTCAGCCGGCGGGAATCCTGGACCACCGACCACGGGGAACTTGCCGCCAGTCACCGGGCCCGCGTAGGGCGACGACTGCGAGCGGACGTCGGTGATGCTGATGGCGGCGCCGAGCTTCAGTCCCGCCGCGGCTGCCGTGACCTCGGCCTGCGCGCGTGCGTCGGCGATGGCCTTCTCCCGGGCGATGCGGTATGCGGGTCCGTCGGTGCTCGGCGCGTAGCGGACAGAGAGGGCGCTCGTTGCATCGTCCTTCGTGAGCTCCGAGATGAGGGCGGGCATTCCGTCGATCTCGTCGCACTCGATGGCGATCTGCTGGTAGGCGTTGAACGCGATGACCTTCTGCCCGCCCTTCGACGGGTCGAACGTGAACTGCGGCTGGAACTGGAGCGGGCCGAGGATGATGTCGGCATCCTGCACGCCGAGCGCCCGCGCCTTGGCGAGGACGCGCTCCACCCGCGCTTGAAGCTGGCTGGCGACATCCGCGCCGACCGGGCCGCCGACCTGTACGGCGAACGCGAGATAACCCTCGCTCGCGCCCCCGCGGACGCTTGCCTCACCGGTAGCGACGATGCCGGGCGGCGGCGCGCTCTGGGAGAACACCGGCGCCGGTTGCGCGATCGCGCGGGACGCGTTGTAGGTCGCGCTTGTCGTCCAGGTGACCAGACCGACTGCGACAAAACCGACCGTGACGAGCACGAGCATGATCTTCTGGAACGGCGTGAACATCCAAACCTCCTAGGCGATCCTCCCTGCGGATGTGGTCGCCCGCTGAGAGATTGCGACCCCGCGCCTGCCGCGTCGTCTGTATTGCGTGCGCGATGTCGTATCGGGCGGATACGAGTTAGGTGACGACTCCCGCGTACCGGCGGACGAGCTCGATGATCTCGTCGGCGAGCCTGCGCACCTGGCGGACCGCATCGCTGAGCGACGCGACCTCGATGCGGCCGCCGCGGAGGACGGGCAGCACGCCCGATCGGCCGGAATCCACGAGGTCCGCCGCCGCGTTCCCGAAACGCGTCGCCCGAAGCCGGTCGACGGCCGTCGGGGAGCCGCCGCGCTGCAGATGGCCAAGGACGACCTGACGTGCCTCGATGCCTGTGTGTTGCTCGATATGCCGGGCAAGCACTGCCCCGATCGCTCGCTGGTCGAGGCGTACGTGGCCGAAGGCGTCCCGGTCGATGGCGGTCTGTGCCTCGAGACCGTCGATCTCGACGGCCTCCGAGACGACCACGAGGATGTCGGGATCGCCGATGGCGCGGCGGTGCTTCATCGTTCGGACGATCTCCTCACTGGTGACAGGGATCTCCGGGATGAGGATGAGGTCCGCGCCTCCGGCAAGCCCACCGTATGCGGCGACCCAACCGGTATCGCGCCCCATAGCCTCCACGACCACGACGCGGTGGTGGGCGCTCGCTGTGGTGCGCAGCCTGTCGAGCGCGTCCGAGACCACCGTGACCGCCGTGTCGAAGCCGATGCAGTAGTCCGTTTCCGAGAGATCGTTGTCCACCGTTTTCGGAACGCCGACCACGCGGACGCCCTCCTGGTGAAGCCACTGTGCGACGCCGAGCGTGTCGTTGCCGCCGATCGCGACGAGGCCGTCGAGATGCCAGCGCCGGATGCTGTCGAGCACGGCTCGTCGCGATCGTTCGTCTTTCCGTGGATCGGTGCGGGAGGTGCCAAGGATCGTTCCGCCCTCGGCGAGGATCCGCGCGGCATCGCGCGGCCGGAGCGGCCGAGGTTCGGCCTCTCCGAGCAAACCGGCCCACCCGTCCGCGATGCCCAGGACCTCATGCCCGAGAGAGCTGGCGCGGAGCACCACGGCACGAATGGCCGCGTTCAGGCCGGGTGCGTCGCCTCCGCCGGTGAGGACCCCGATCCGCATCGCTACCTGCGAATTCCAAGCGGGAGGTCCACTAGTCCTTCGCCCCGCGTTTCTGCCGCGCGACGGCCTTATCGAGCTGCTCGGGCGTGATCGCGTGTATCAGCGCCAGGACTTCGCCCAGCCGGCGCGGATGGCCCTTCGCCTCGAGGCTGCGCTGCATCTCGAGCGCTTCGCTGAGCTGCTCGTGCGTCAAGACGCCCTCCTCGATGAGGTACTGGCCGAGGCTCTGGACCGCGGGCGGGTCGCCGAGCAACCCGCGAAGCGTGTTGATGAGATCGATCGGCCCGAACGGTTTCACGAGATAGTGTGACGCTCCCGCCGCCATTCCGGCCTTGCGGTCGGAGGCGCTGTCGCGCGCGGTCAGCATTACGACCGGGATGGCTTTCGTCCCCGGATCGGACTTGAGCTGGCGGCATACGTCGAAGCCGGTCGGGCCGCCACCCTCACCGAAGTTGACATCGAGGAGCACCGCGTGCGGCGGATCGCGCCGGGCGAGGTCGAGCGCCTGTTCCGGCGTGGCCGCCTCCGCGATCGTCCAGCCCTGCGTCGACAGAGTGATCCGAACCATATCGCGGATGAATCTATGGTCGTCAGCGATCAGGATGTCCGCCACCAGCACCTCGCAGCGAACGAGCCTACCCGCGAAGGTTCTTGCTTTACAGCCCTCGACGTACCGACCTAAACTCGTTCGCAACAAAGTTCATACGCGTTGCCGGCCAGAGGTGCGGCCGTTACGCAACGTCGCGGAGGAACGAGCTTCCGCCGATGCGACGCCAGGGAGCGACCGCCGAAGTCACCGATCCGTCTCGGGATCGGTGGCTGGTCCGCCCACCGGAAGGAGGCGGACTGTCGCGACGGGGGCAACCCCGTCGCGAAGCGCTGCCGTGTGACCTGGTCTTGTAAAGAGGCTCGGGGAAGCACGTGGCGCCCCGGGCTTCTCTTGTTAGAGGCTCGGTGGCCGGATCGTGTCATGAGGAGGCACGCGTGCCGATCGAGCGCTTCGCGATCATCGACTCAACGCTCCGCGAGGGGGAGCAGTTCTCCAACGCGCACTTCACGACGACGGACAAGATCGCCGTCGCGAAACTGCTCGACGAGTTCGGCGTCGAATACATCGAGCTCACCTCGCCGGTCGCGTCTCCCCAGTCATTCGAAGACTGCCGGACGATCGCGGCGCTTCCGCTCAGAGCGAAGGTCCTGACGCACGTGCGCTGTCATATGGACGACGCCCGTGTCGCGGTCGAGACCTGCGTCGACGGCATCGACATCCTCTTCGGAACGTCATCGGTCCTCCGCGAGTTCAGCCACGGGAAGAGCGTCGACGAGATCATCGAGGACGCTCGCGAGGTGATCACCTTCATCCGCGACCACGGCAAGGAGGTCCGCTTCTCGAGCGAGGACAGCTTCCGTTCGACTGAGGGCGATCTCCTGAAGGTCTATACAGCCGTCGATCGGATGGGCGTCAACCGCGTCGGCGTCGCCGACACCGTCGGAATCGCGACGCCTCGGCAGTGCTACGCGCTGGCTGTGGAGCTGCGTCACCACGTGCGCTGCGATATCGAGTTTCACGGCCACAACGACACCGGCTGCGCGATCGCCAACAGCTATGCGATCCTCGAGGGCGGCGCGACGCATGTCGACACGAGCGTCCTCGGCATCGGGGAGCGGAACGGCATTACGCCGCTGGGCGGCTTCGTAGCGCGCATGTATGCGGACGATCCCCCTGCCATCCGCAAGAAGTACGACCTGCCGAAGCTCCGGGAGCTAGACGAGCTCGTCGCCTCGCTCGTCGGGATCGAGATCCCGTACAACAACTTCGTGACCGGCAAGTACGCTTTCCATCACAAGGCCGGCATGCACACAAAGGCCATCTACCTCAACCCCAACTCCTACGAGATACTCGACCCGGCCGACTTTGGCCTCGCGCGGACGATCAACGTCGCGCACCGGCTGACCGGCAGGCACGCGATCGACCATCGCGCGAAAGAGCTCGGGCTCGAATTCGGCGAAGATGAGCTCAAGAAGATCACGCGGAGGATCAAGACCTTGGCCGACTCCGGCCCGCTCTCGATGGATCAACTCGACTCGCTGCTCCGGGAATGGGTCGTTGCCTAAGACGCTGGCCGAGAAGATCCTCTCTCGTGCGTCGGGTCGCGACGCGCATGCCGGGGATCTCGTGATCGCGCCGATATCCCGTGTCATGGTCCACGACTCAGTGATCGACGCCGTGATGGCCGGGCTCCGCGACCTGGGCAAGGCGCACGTCTGGGACACGAGCCGGGTGGCGGTGTTCATCGATCATGCCGCTCCCGCACCGACCCCGGTCGTGGCGGACTCGCACCGGACCTTGCGCGAGTGGGTTCGAGAGCAGGAGATCGCAACCTTCTACGACGCCGGCGAGGGCGTCTGTCACCAGATCATGGTCGAGGAGGGCTATTGCGAGCCCGGCACGGTGATCGTCGGAAGCGACTCGCACTCCAACTCGTACGGCGCGGTCGGCGCGTTCGGCGCGGGCATGGGCGCGACCGATGTCGCCGTCGCGCTGGCGCTGGGCCGGACCTGGCTGCGGGTGCCCGAGTCCATCAAAGTCACTTTTGCCGGCAAGCCCCGCAAAGGCGTGACGATGAAGGACGCCATCATGCGCGTCGTCCGTGAGATCGGGACCGATGGCGCACGGTACGCGTGCGTCGAGTTCCATGGCGCCGGCTCCTTGCCGCAGGGCGATCGCATCACGCTCGCCGGCATGACCACCGAGATGGGCGCGAAGGCGGGCATCGTCGCGGACACGCCCGAGGCGCCGGGGTGGCTCTTCCCGGATCGCGGCGCCTCGTACGCGAATGAAGTGACGATCGATCTCTCCGTTCTCGAGCCGCAGATCGCGGTCCCACCCCGGGTCGATCAAGTGGTCGACATCTCTGAAGCGATCGGTCAGCCCGTCGACATCGTGTTCCTCGGCTCGTGCACCAACGGGCGGCTCGTGGATATGCGCCAGGCCGCGTCCATCCTGCGTGGCCGGCGCATCGCGCCGGAGGTCCGGCTCGAGGTCGTGCCCTCTTCCCGCCGGCAGTTTGAGGACGCCATGGCCGATGGCACGCTCCTCGCGCTCTCGGCGGCGGGCGCGGTCATCGGCAGCTCTGGCTGCGGACCATGCCTCGGGCGAACGGGTGGCGTCCTCGCCGGGAGCGAGATTTGTCTTTCGACGGCCAACCGCAACTACCGCGGTCGCATGGGATCCCCGGACGCGTCCATCTACATCGGATCGCCGTACGTCGCGGCGGTCGCCGCGCTTACCGGGGTGATCGACGACCCGCGTCCCTACCTCGAGGCGACCGAGGACGAGCTCGACGCGCTCGTCGCGGCGGAGATCGACGATTAATGGCTAGAGCGTGGGTCTTCGGCGATGACCTCGACACCGACCAGATGGTGCCCGGCCGCTACGCGCCGTTCATGGTCGGCCAGGATAAGTTCCACCTCTACACGTTCTGCGACGCGCGTCCGGGATTCGCCAAAGAGGTGCAGCCCGGCGACGTGCTCGTCGGCGGTGAGAACTTCGGGTGCGGTTCCTCGCGCGAGTACGCCGTGGCGGCCCTGAAGAAGCTCGGGGTCGGCGGCATCGTCGCGAAGAACTTCGCGCGGATCTTCTTTCGCAACTGCATCAACCTCGGCATTCCGGTGCTCGAATCGGAGGACGCCGTTGCGCTCGCGCGCGACGGGGACCAGGTGACGCTCGATCTCGCCGCGGGTGTCCTGCGGACGCCTCACGGCGAGGCGCGGCTTCGACCGCTCGCCGCATTTGCGCAGGAGATCCTCGCCGCCGGCGGCGTCGTGGCGTATCTCCGCGAGCACGGGGATTTCCCGAGGGTCCCATAAGCGAGAAGATCGAGATCGTCGAGCTGCGCCCCCAGCGAGTCGCCACGATCCGGCGCACGGTCCCGCGGAGCGAACTCGGAGCCTTCTTCGCGGAGGTGATCCCGAAGGTCCGGGCCGCGATTGCCGCCCAGGGCGGGAAGCCAGCGGGACCGCCCTATGGGCGCTACTACAACGGCGACCCGGCGGCGTTTGACACCGAAGCCGGCATACCGTTCACCGGATCGGTCAGGGCCGCAAACGAGGTGCGGGTCGGCGAGCTCCCCGGCGGACCGGCTGCGAAGACCGTGCACATCGGTCCATACGACACGCTTCCGCAGGAATACCCGCGGGTCGAGGGATGGCTGGCCGAGAAGGGAAAGCGCGCCGCTGTCGGACCCTGGGAGTCCTACGTCGACGATATGGCGACCACGAAACCGGCGGCGCTCCGGACCGAGCTGTACTGGCCGATTGGCTAGCTGAGGTCGATCGCGACCGGCAACGCGGTCCGCGCCCAGCCGCTGAGACGCTTTCCGTCGCGCCAGTCCTGGTCGATGCGGACGCGTACGGTCGGGTTCTTACGGAGATTACGGACCCAGTCCGCGCGGTCGCCGCCGCCGGAGAGCAGGTAGACCCGTCCATCGCGGAACGCGAACCAGATCTCGACGGTGTGGGCCCGGCCGCTGCGACGTCCGGTCGTCGTCAGGTACGCGAAATCTTCGTTCGTAAGACGCTCGAACACTTCACAGAAGGGAACGACGGCGGTGTCGGCACGATTCCGTAGCTCGCGGCACACTTCGCGCCGGTGAGACTGCGCACGTCGCTCTGTGACCTGCTCCAAATCGAGCATCCGATCTTGAATGTCGGGTTCGCGGCCTCCGCGGTGCCCGAGCTCGCCGCGGCGGTCTCCAAGGCGGGTGGACTCGGGGTCCTGGGCCTCGGCTTTCCGGTCGAGGAGATCCAGAGGCGCGTCAGCCGCACTCGCGAGCTCACGAACCGGCATTTTGGGGGCAACATCATTATCGCGACATTCGCCAGCCCTCACGACCGATGAGGTCCGGGATCTCCGGCGCCGTCAAATCGCGAAGGTGATCGAGCTCCGCGTCCCGGTGCTCGTCCTCTTTTGGGGAGATCCCGCGCCGTTCGTCGAACCCGCACATCGTGCCGGCGTGAAGGTGCTCATTCAGGTCGGTACCGTCCAGGAAGCCGCGGCTGCCGCAAAGGCCGGAGTGGACGCGGTGATCATGCAGGGCAGCGAGGCTGGAGGTCATGTGAAGGCCACGCAATCGCTCTGGGAGACGTTGCCTGCGGCCGTCGCCGCGGCGAAGCCGACGGCGGTCATCGCGTCAGGCGGCATCGGCGACGGGCGAGGGATCGCCCGTGCGCTGGCAATGGGCGCACAAGGTGTCTCGCTTGGGACGCGTTTCGTGGCGAGCGAGGAGGCCTGGATCCATCCGCACTACAAGCGCCGCGTGGCCGAAGCTAGCGCGGCCGAGACGTTCTACTCGCCGGACCTTTACGACGTCGGCTGGAAGGACGCACCCCACCGGACGCTCAAGAACAAGACATACAGGCAATGGGACGCGGCCGGACGACCTCCCTCGGGGCAGCGGCCGGGCGAGGGCGAGGTCATCGGGACCCTGCACATGCCCCGGGCGGATATTCCGTGGCGGCGCTACGCGGTCGGTATGCCCACGGCGAGTTTCGATGGTGATCCCGAAGACGCCCCGATGTGGGCGGGTACGTCCGTCGACGCCGTGAAGAACGTAAAGCCTGCCGGCGAGATCGTCCGCGAGCTCGTGCGTGATGCGGAGGCGGCTCTCCGGATCTGAGGGAGCTCAGCTCAAGCTTCCGCGCATCCACTCGGCGACGGTCGCGGCCATTTTCACGCGCGGGCCGGCGGGCGCGAAGTCGTGATCGGCCCCTTCGATCATGACGAGCTCGTTGCGCACCCGCGCCTGGGTGAGCACCACGGCGTAGCGCTCCGCGTTCTCGATCGACACCTCGATGTCGCGCGAGCCCCAGATGAGCAATACCCGTGCGCGAGTGCGCGAGAGCTCGGCGACGGGCTTCCATTTGGGATCGTCGCCGAACGCCGCGGGTGCCGCGGCAAGGACCGCAGCACGCACCCGCGAGTCGCGCCCGGCGGCGAGCGCCGCGACAGCGCCGCCAAACGAGAATCCCA
>VBIL01000120.1:7590-17547 GCA_005879975.1 Chloroflexota bacterium | reverse complement strand
CCAACTTCGCGCATCTTCACGACGTGGCCCGCGCGCACGACTTCGCACCGGTCGACGGCGTCCTCTTGGATCTCGGGCTCAGCTCGCTCCAGCTTGCAAACGAAGAGCGGGGCTTCAGCTTTCGCGCGCGAGGCCCGCTGGATATGCGTGCCGACCCGGACCTTCGCCTCACGGCGGCCGACATCGTGAACAGCTGGTCCGCAAGCGATCTCCGTCGCGTCTTCGCCGAGTACGGCGAGGAGCCGGAAGCCGCGCGGATCGCCGGCGCGATCGTCCGCCGTCGCGCCAAGACGCAGTTCGAGACCGCGGACGAGCTCGGCCGCTTTGTCGCGGGCGTGAAGTCCCGCCGTCCTCGGGGCATCGACCCGGCCACGCGCGTCTTCCAGGCGCTCCGGATCGCGGTGAACGACGAGCTCGCGAATCTCTCCGCGGCGCTCGCCGGCGCCATGAGCATCCTCCGCCCCGGAGGACGGATCGCGGTCATCTCCTTTCACTCACTCGAGGATCGGATCGTCAAACAGTTCTTCGCGCGCGAGTCGCGCGACTGCATTTGTCCTCCCCACCTCCCCACCTGCGTCTGCGGGCACCGCGCGGGCTTGCGTGTCGTTACCCGGCGGCCGCTACGTGCGGCCTCGGCGGAGGTCGACCGCAACCCGCGCGCCCGCAGCGCGGCCCTTCGCGTCGCCGAGCGCCTCGGGTGACGTTCGCGCAGGCAGTGCGCGCGCCGCATGTGCGGCGCGTGCAGCGCCGTCCCCTGCGGCAGGCCGTCCACCGCCGTGCCGCCGATCCACGTACGGCCCTTCGAAGCGCGAGCTGGGAGGTCCGCTCGTTCCTCCTCGTGAGCGGCGTGATCGTCGCCGGGTTTCTCCTCGTCCTCCTCTATCTCGCCCAGGCCACGGCGGTGTCCGCGGCGGGCTATGAAGCCCAGCGTCTCCTTGCCCAGCGGGACGAGATCCGGCGACAGAACGCGCTCCTCGAGATCGAGAGCGCGCGGCTCGACTCGCCGGCACGGATCGAAGCGGCTGCGCAGCGCATCGGTCTCGTCCGGGCGGCCACGATCCGGGTCGTACCGGCTGTGGAGATCGCCGCCAAGCGCTGAGGGGTCTCGGGATGACGGGGGTGTCGGCGTAGACGCGGGCACCCACGAAGCGCGTCGGAGGTGAAGGTGACGGCGACGATCTCGCGCGCGCGCCTGCGCGTGCTCTTCGCTTTCTTCGCGGTCGCCTCACTGGTGCTGTCCGCACGCCTCGCGTACTGGCAGACGATCGGGAGGAGCGAGCTCCTCGGCCAAGCCACAGAACAGGTCCGAAGCGATCTGGTGCTCGCAGCGCATCGAGGAGTCATCCGCGATCGTGGCGGCGCGATCCTCGCTACGACCGTCGAGCTGCGCTCGCTCTACGCCATTCCCGGGCGTGTCGCCGATCGCGGCGCGACCGCCGCAGCGCTCGCTCCGATCCTCGGGGAGCGTCCGGATGTCCTTCGTGCCGCGCTCGAGAGCGGCGCCGAGTGGTTGTACTTGCGGCGCCGATTGCCGGAGGAGACGGCGAACCGGATCGCGGCCCTCCGGATGGAGGGGCTCGGCTTCGAGAAGGAGCCCAAGCGGCTCTATCCGAATGGAATGATCGGCGCTCAGGTCCTCGGGTTCGTGAACGACGACGGTCTCGGGCAGTACGGCGTCGAGGGCCGCTACGACGACATGTTGCGCGGCATGCCCGGCCGGCTCGTCGTCGAGCGTGATCCGGCCAATCGGGAGCTCGCGCTCGGTCTCCGCACCGGCGTGAACGCGAAGGACGGCCAGGAGGTGGTGCTGACGTTGGACCTCGCGATCCAAACGGCGGTCGAGCGCGAGCTCGCGGCTGCGATGCAGCGCGAGCAAGCCGCGAGCGGATCGGTGGTCGTCCTCGACCCGCGCGACGGCGCGGTGCGTGCGCTCGCATCGTCGCCGACGTACGACCCCAGTCGCGTCGGGGCCGCCACGAACGAGGCGTTGCGCGACCGCGCGATCTCATGGACGTACGAGCCGGGATCGACGATGAAGGCGATCACCATCGCCGCCGCGCTCGACAAGGGCGTCGTGACGCCGAAGACGTCGTACAACGACGTGGGCTACGCGGTGATCGGCGGACGCGTTCTTTCGAACGCGCTCGGGAAGGTTTATGGACCGACGACCGTGGCCCAGGTCCTCGAGCGGTCGCAGAACGCGGGGGCGGTGTTCGTCGCGAGCAAGCTCGGCGCGCCCGATCTGCGCTCGTACTTGGAAGCCTTCGGATTCGGCGCGCCGACCGGAGTGGATCTTGCCGCGGAGACGACCGGTCGCGTCCGTCCCCTCGCGGAGTGGTATCCGGTGGACCTCGGGACGGTCAGCTTCGGTCAGGGTCTTTCGATCACGCCGTTGCAGCTCGCGGCCGCGTATGCCGCGATCGCGAACGGCGGAACCCTCTTCCGGCCGTACGTGGTGGCGAGCCGGCGCGATGCGGATGGGGAGCACCGCACCGCGCCGGCGGCAGTCCGCCGTGTCATCTCGCCACAGACGTCGGCGACGCTTCGCACGATGCTCACCGCGACCGTCGACCAAGGGATTGCGAACGCGGCGGCCCTCCGGGGCTACAGCGTCGCGGGAAAGACGGGTACGGCGCAGATACCGAGCGATGACGGCAGTTATGTCGACGACGCATACATCTCTTCTTTCGCCGGATTCGTCCCCGCGGAGGACCCGCAACTGGTCGTAGTCGTCGTCCTTGAACGTCCGCAGTCGAAGCTCCTCGGGACCCTTCCGGCGATGGCCGCATTCAAGGGGATCGCAACCGATGCGCTGCGATACGCCCGCGTGCAGCCGGATCGGCCCTGACGCTCGTTACCATTTGGCAGAGCGTGTTCACCCTCGAGGAGATGCTCCGCGCGACGGGTGGACGGGTGATCCACGGCGTCCCGAACCTGTCGGACCGCTTCAGTGGGGGCGCGTTCGATTCGCGCATCGCCGAGCCAGGCAGCGTGTTCTTCGCGCTCCGTGATCGTCGCGATGGCCACGAGTTCGTGGCGGACGCGTTCGCGCGTGGGGCGCGAGCCGCGGTCGTGGAGCGACCCGTCCATGGTCTGCCCGACGCCGCCCTCGTGGTCGAGGTGGCGGACACGCAGCACGCGCTTCGACGGCTCGCCGAGGCGCTCCGCGACGCTCGTCCCATCCCGGCCGTCGGCATCACGGGAAACGTCGGCAAGACGACCACCAAGGAAGCGACCGCAGCGGCGCTGGGCGCCCGCTACCGCGTGTTGCGCAGCGCGGCCTCGTTCAACAACGAGATCGGCGTGCCGATGACCTTCCTCGGCCTCGAGCCAAGCCACGAGGTTGCTGTGATCGAGATCGGGTTCTACGTGCCAGGTGAGATCGCGGACCTCTGCACCCTCGTGAGACCACGGATCGGGATCATCACGGCCATCCCGGAGACTCCGGTGCACTTCTCGCGTACGCCGAGCGTCGCAGCCATTGCGGCGGGCAAGGCCGAGCTCATCGAAGCGCTGCCGGACGACGGCGTCGCGTTGCTGAACGCCGACGACCCGCGGGTGCGCGCGCTCGCACCGCGCACGCGGGCGCGAGTCGTCCTGTTCGGTGAGTCGGGTGACGCGACCCTGCGGGCCACCGATGTACGAGCCTCCGGGATCGAGGGCGTTCGTTTCGTCGCGCACAGCAAGGGCGAGCGCGCGGAGATCCGCCTGCCGATCCCCGGCCGCCACCTCGTGCCGGCCGCGCTCGCCGCGCTGGGCGCCGCGACCGAGCTCGGTGTGCCGCTCGACGAGGCGGCGACCGCGCTTGCGACCATGGACGCGCCCGCGCACCGCATGAGCGTCCGGCGCACACCTGAGCACGTGGTCATCGACGATTCATACAACGCAAGCCCCGCGGCGGTCGAGGCGGCGCTTGCGGTGCTGGCCTCGGTCGGCACGCGGCGCGTCGCGGTGCTCGGCGACATGCTCGAGCTCGGGACGCTCTCTTCGGACGCCCACGAGTCCGTCGGCCGCCAGGCGGCGCGTTCGGCGGACGTCCTCGTCGGCGTGGGTGAGCTCGCGCGGACGATCGTTCGCGCGGCGCGCGATGCCGGGATCGGCGAGGCGCACGCGGTCGCTGACGCCCCCGAGGCCCTCGTGCTGCTGCGCCGCATCTTGCGGCGCGGGGACACGATCCTGATCAAGGGATCGCGGGCGCTCGAGCTCGATCGGCTCGCGGATGCCCTCGTGCGGCCGGCGGCCGCGGCCTGATGCCGACGGCCATCCTCGCGCTCGGCGTCCTGCTCTCGGCCTTTCTTCTCGGACTCATCTTCGGCAGTCCGTACATCCAGCTGCTTCGGCGGCTGCGCATCGGAGCGAACATCCGCCGCGAGGGCCCGAGCCGCGACTTCGCCAAACAGGGGATCCCGACGATGGGTGGCGCGCTCTTCATCATCGTCGTCGCCGTCCTCTGGGTCTTCGTGCTTGTGCTGCTCCCTGAAGGGCAGCGCGATGTCTTTGTTCCCCAGACGATCGTGCCGATCGGCGCGCTCGTGGGTGTGGGTCTCCTCGGCGCGATCGATGACTGGGTCAACGTGACCTATGGCTTCGGCATCCGGGGGCGCCACAAGCTCGTCTGGCAGGTGATCGTCGGCCTCGCGGCCGCCGTCTATATCCGCAACCACTTCGACGTCACCGGCATCTTCGTGCCGCTCGTCGGCGAGTGGGTGATCGGCGGCGCGCTCTTCATCCTCCTTGCCCTCTTCGCGATCGTCGCGATGTCGAATGGCGTCAACCTCACCGACGGCATGGACGGGCTTGCCGGAGGCACGAGCGTGTTCGCGTTCCTCTCGTTCGCGTTCATCGCCGCGGCGCGGCACTACGACTGGCTCGTCGTGTTCTGCGCGGCGATGGTCGGTGCGCTCCTCGCGTTCCTCTGGTTCAACGTGCACCCGGCCGAATTCATCATGGGCGACACCGGCGCGCTCGCGATCGGCGCGACCCTCGCCGCGTGCGCGCTGACCACGGGTTTCGTTCTGCTCCTTCCGGTCGCGGGCGTGATCTTCGTCGCGGAAACGGTCTCGGTGATCCTTCAGGTCGGATCGTTCAAGCTCCGCGGCAAGCGGATCT
The DNA here is from genome assembly GCA_005879975.1 of Chloroflexota bacterium. Lineage (GTDB taxonomy): Bacteria > Chloroflexota > Limnocylindria > P2-11E > P2-11E > 3-1-20CM-2-70-9. The sequence continues at coordinate 12,438 of VBIL01000120.1, read as the reverse complement.
TCCGGATGTCGCCGCTCCACAATCACTTCGAGCTGATTGGCTGGCCCGAAGAGAAGGTCACGATCCGTTTCTGGCTCATCGCCGCGCTCGCGGGGATCGTCGCCGCGATCCTCGCGTTCGCGACGCCCATCGAATGAGTGTCGCGACGGCCAGCTGGACCTCGCGCGATGGCACGTTGCGCTCGCCGCTGCTCGAAGCCCGAGGGCTCGTGGCGGGGTTCACGACGCGCGCGTTCGGCAGCATGGCCGGATCCGTGTACCCGGAGAGCGTGCAGGCCGCGAACCGTGACGCGCTCGCTCGCCAACTGGGCTTCGGTCTCCTCGCGCGAGTGAAGCAGGTGCACGGGAACTCGGTCGTACGCGCCGAGCGCGCCATCGAACCGCGCCCGGAGGCGGACGCCTTGTGGACGGACCGCGCCGGCGTGCTTCTGGGCATCGCGGCGGCCGACTGCGTGCCCGTGCTCGTCGCTGACGGCGCCGGCCGAATCGGCGCGGCGCACGCCGGCTGGCAGGGAACGATGCTCGGGGTGGTCGGCTCCTTGATGGCCGCGCTGAAAGGCGACGGGGCCCGCGCGAGCCAGGTCGTTGCGGCGCTCGGGCCTTCCATCGGGCCGTGCTGCTACGTGATCGACGAGTCGCGCGCGAAAATGTTGCGGCCCCTTGGCGACCACCTTCAGGCCAGCGACGGCAGGATCGTGTTCGATCTGTGGTCGGCGAACGTCGCGCAGCTTCGCTCGTTCGGCGTCCGCGATATCGAGGTCGCGGGGATCTGCACGAAGTGCGGCGGCCGCGACCTCTGGTCGTATCGAGCGCGCGATGCCGAGGGCCGCTACGGCACGCAGCTCGCGTTCGTGGGACGGCCCGCGTGAGTGTCCTTTTTGATCCCGAGGTCGGCACCGATGAGTTTCGCGGGAGCCGCGTCACGATCATCGGCCTCGGCAAGGGACGCACGACCGCAGGTCTCGCCCGCTTCCTCGTCGGGAGGGGTGCGACGGTGACCATCACCGATCCGAAGACGAAGGAGGAGCTCGCGGAGGGACTCGCGCGACTCGAGGGGCTCGACGCGACGTTGGTGCTCGGCCCGTCGAGCGACGACATCGCCCTCGCCGATCCGGACTTCGTCTTTGTCATCCCGGGGATCCGACCACGCTCGCCGACCATCCTGCGCGCGCTGCAGCGCAAGGTGCCCGTGATGACCGAGATGGCGCTTTTCTTCCGGCTCTGCCCGGCGCCCATCGTCGGCGTCACTGGAACGAAGGGAAAGACCACGACGACGACCCTTATCGAGCGCGTGCTCTCGCTCGGACGGCGGCGGGTCATCGTCGGAGGAAACATCGGTACGGGCGCCCCCCTCCACCTCGTGGACGCGCTCACCCCCGACGACATCGTCGTGCTCGAGCTCTCGAGCTTCCAGCTCGAGACGCTGGGACACAGCCCGCACGTCGCGGTCGTGACGAACGTGCTCGAGGACCACCTCGATCATCACGGCACCCGCGACGCATACATCTTGGCGAAGCGGAACATCGTCGCCTGGCAGGGCTCGCGCGACATCGCGGTGCTGAATCTCGACGACCCGGCCACCGTGGCCCTCCACACCGGCTCGGCGTCGGAAGTTCGCGGATACTCGCTCAGCCTCCGACCGAAGCGCGGCGCCCATCTCGACGAGGAGGCCCGCCTCGTGCTCGTGTCCGGCGACCGCCGCGCGGTGCTGTGCGCGGCGAGCGACCTGCGCGTCCCGGGACGCCATAACGTCGCGAACGCGCTCGCCGCAGCCATCGTCGGGGACATCTTTGATATCGGGGCCGAGGCCATCGGCGGGGCGCTGCGCGAGTTCGAAGGCGTGCCGCGGCGGCTCGAGAGCATCGGCGAGGCGAACGGGGTGCTCTGGGTGAACGACTCCGCGGCGACCACGCCTGCGGCCACGCTTTCCGCGCTGGCCGCGTTCCCGGAGCGCCCTGCCGTGGTGATTTTGGGCGGCGTCTCAAAGAACGCGGACTTCAGCGCGCTGGCCCGCGCACTCGTCCTGCAGGCGCGCGCCGCGGTGCTCATCGGCCGCGCCGCCGGCGAGATCGCGCAAGCGATCGCGTCGGCGGGCGAGCTTCCAGTCCGTCACGCGGCGTCGCTGGAGGACGCGGTCACCGCGGCGCGCGAGCTCGCGCAGCCTGGCGACGTGGCCCTGCTCTCGCCGGCCTGCGCCTCGACCGACATGTTCTCGTCCGCGGACGAGCGGGGCGAGCGTTTCAGCGCGCTCGTGAAGGCGTTCGTCAAGCCGATGAAGCGATGAAGCTCCGTTTCCCGCGGACTACCAGCTATGACCTGCCGCTCGTGCTCGTTGTGCTCGCGCTCCTCCTCCTCGGGCTCGCGATGGTCTACAGCGCGAGCGGGATCACCGCGCTCGATGCGAACGAGGACCCCGGCATGTTCCTGGCGCAGCAATCCGCCTGGGCGGCGCTCGGGACCCTGGTGGCGCCACGCGGTGGCTCCGCTTCGGCGGGGTCGCCGGCCTGCAACCCGCGGAGCTCGCCAAGCTCGCGCTCATCGTGTATCTAGCCACGTGGCTCGGAGCGCGGCGTGAGGACATCGGCTCGTGGCGCGTCACCGTGCCTTTCGTCCTCATCACGATGACCGTGCTCGGCCTCGTCGTTGCCGAGCCCGACCTCGGCACAGCGATCGTGATCGTCGTCGTCGCGCTGGCGATCTATTTCGCGGCGGGCGCCCGCCTACAGATCTTCATTGCGCTCGGCATCCTCACCGGTGTCTCGGTGCTCGCGCTCGCGGTCGTCAACCCGGAGCGGTACGAGCGTCTGCTCACGTTCGTCGACCCCTGGTCCGACCCGCGGGGCGCGGGCTTCCAAACGATCCAGACGCTCTACGCGCTCGCGCTCGGCGGCTCGTTCGGCGAGGGGCTCGGCGCCGGTCGCGAGAAGTTCGGCTACTTGCCCCATCCGTATACCGACTCGATCTTCGCGGTCCTCGGTGACGAGCTTGGGCTCGCCGGCGCGCTGGCGGTGGTGCTGCTCTTCCTCGTCGTGGCGTTTCGCGGCGTGCGCATCGCGCTGCATTCCGTGGATGCGACGGGCGCTCTCCTCGCGACCGGGATCACCGTGTGGCTCGCATTCCAGGCCTGGGTGAACATGGCCGTCGTTGCGAGCCTCGTTCCCATGACAGGCATCACGCTGCCCTTCATCTCCTACGGCGGCAGCTCGCTCTGCGTCGGGTTCATCGCCGTCGGTATCCTCCTCAACATTGGTCGAGCCGGGTCCCGAACGCGCGCGGACATGCCGCGTGCTCCTCGTCGGTGGCGGGACGGTCGGTCACGTCAGCCCGCTCCTCGCGGTCGCGGAGGCGCTGCGCGAAACGACACCGGACACCGCGTTCCTCTTCCTCGGTGGTCGTCGCGGGCTCGAGGCTGACCCCGTGCGCGCCGCGGGCATTCCATTCCATGCGACCGCGATGCCATCTCTGCGGGACCCCGACTCGCGCGTGTCGCTGATCACTCGGGCTCTCGTCTTGCCGGTCGCCGTGGTGGAGTCCCTGATCCAGATCGCGAAGTTCCGGCCGAACGTCTGCTGCACGACCGGCGGGCTGGTCTCGCTTCCGATCGTCCTCGCGGCGCGCACCCTGCGCGTGCCCGTCTACATCTGGGAAGGCAATGCGATCCCCGGTCGCGTGAACCGGCTGCTCGCTGGCTGGTCCCAGCGGGTCGGCGCGACCTTCGACGCGTCGCTGCGCGCGCTGCCGCGCGCCCGCACCTCGCTCGCCGGCAACCCGATCCGCAGGTCACTGCTCCGGTGGACGCGCGAGACCGGTCGTCAGAAGCTCGGACTTCCCACCGACGCCACGGTCGTCTTCGTGACTGGTGGGAGTCAAGGCTCCGCCGCGATCAATCACGCCGTGTCCGGCGCCCTGCCCCGGCTCCTGCGCCGCGCGACGGTGATCCATCACACCGGCGACGCGCACCTGGCGCAGATCGCGGCGAAGCGCGAGACGCTGCCCGCGGAGCTTCGTGAGCGCTATCAGATCTACGGGTTCCTGCGCGAGGAGATGGGCGCCGCGCTCGCATCGGCGGACCTCGTCGTCGGTCGCGCGAGCTCCTCCTCGATCGCGGAGCCGCTGGCCTTCGGTGTGCCCCTCATCCTGGTGCCCTTCGCGGCGTCGGCGGAAGCGCATCAGACGGCGAACGCGCGGGACGTCGTGGAGAAGAACGCCGCGATACTCCTGCCAGAGAGCCAGCTCGATGCCGACCGGCTTGTCGCCTATGTCACCGGGCTGCTCGATGATCCGGCGCGCTTGGCGCGCATGGGGAAGGCCGCGCGCGCGGCCGGCCGTCCCGATGCGGCGACCGCGATCGCGAACGAGCTCCGCGCGCTCGGTGGATGCGCGTGAGGTTCCATATCGTGGGGATCGGCGGCATGGGAATGTCGGCGATCGCGCGCCTTCTGCTCGCGCGCGGCGACGTGGTGAGCGGCTCGGACAAAGGCATCTGGCCTCTCGGGGCTGCGCTCGCCGCGGACGGGGTGGCGGTCGCGACGGCCTTCGACGCCGGAAACCTCGCGGGCGCGGACGTGGTGATCCGCTCGAGTGCGTACGGGGACACCAACCCGGAGGTCGCGGCGGCCCGCGCGAAGCGCATCCCGGTGTGGAAGCGCGAGGACGCCTGGCGACACCTCGCCAGGGGAAAGCGCGTCGTCGCCGTCGCAGGCACGCACGGGAAGAGCACGACCACCGCCCTCACCTGGACGGCTCTGCGCGCGGGCGGGCTCGACCCCTCGCTCATGTGCGGCGCGATCCTCCGGGATCTCCGCACGAACGCGTACGCCGGCGGCGGTGACATCCTCGTCATCGAGGC
>VBIL01000120.1:0-7572 GCA_005879975.1 Chloroflexota bacterium | reverse complement strand
TCGTTCGCGGGACGCATCGTTCCAGGCGGGTCGCTCGTGGCCTGCGCGGATGACGGCGGCGCGGCACGGCTCGCGGCGAAGGCCGCCCGCGACGTGCCGGGCCGGACCGTCGCCACCTACGGCACGGCCGATGGGGCGACCTACGGCGTGGTCGAGCTCGTTCAGGGTCGAAACGGCATGTCGTTTCATCTCACCGGACCGTTCGAGCCCGCGGTGCCCGTCGCGCTGCGGCTCGCGGGAGCTCACAACGCGCTGAACGCGGCCGGGGCGCTCGCCGCCGCCGACGCTTTCGGCGTGCCGGCGAGCGCGGCGGCGCAGGGCTTCGCTACGTTTACGGGCACCGAGCGGCGCCTCGAAGAGCTGGGAACCGCTCTTGGTATCACCGTCGTCGACGATTACGCCCACCATCCTGCCGAGATCCGCGCGTCCATCGCTGCGGTCCGTGCGCGCACGTCCGGTCGCGTGGTCGTGCTTTTCCAGCCGCACACTCCGAGCAGGCTTCGCGCGTTCTTCGACGACTTCGTCCAGGCGCTACGTACGGCCGACGTCCGAATGGTCGCCGAGACATTCGCTTCGGCGCGCGAGGCGCCCGATGAACGCGCCGGCGCGCGTGCGCTCGCCTTGCGTGCGGGCGGCGCGTACGTCACGGACGCCGTGGCCGGGGCGCGCGCGCTCGCGGAACAAGCGCGGCCCGGCGATGTCGTGCTGGTCCTTGGCGCCGGCGACATCCGTCCCGCCGGCGAGCGGCTTCTCGAGCTCCTTCGCGAGCGCGCGACGGTATGACGATCGCGACGTTCGGGGTGCGCGGGGAGAAGCTCGCGCCGCATACCTCGCTCCGCATCGGCGGTCCGGCGGACTACTTCGTGCGGGTCGCGAGCGAGAAGGATCTCGTCGGCGCGATCCGCGTCGCGCGCGAGCACGAGCTGCCCGTCTTCGTGCTTGGCGGCGGGACCAACCTGCTCGTCGCCGACGACGGCATCCGCGGGGTCGTGCTGCAGAACGGCTGGCGTGAGGCCGCGGCGGATGGGACGACGATCGAGGCGTCCTCGGGCACCGAGCTCGCACACGTCGCGGCGGTCGCGGCGAAGGCCGGGATCGTCGGTCTCGAGTGGATGGCGACGGTGCCCGGGACGGTCGGTGGGGCGGTCCATGGCAACGCCGGCGCGTTCGGCACCGAGACTGCCGACGTCCTCGTCGACGCCGATCTCATGGACCTGAACGGCGACACGTGGCTGGCCCCTGCCGCAGAGCTCGGCTACGCCTACCGCACGAGCAAGCTCCAGGGCACGCCGACCATATGTGTGCGCGCGCGCTTCCGCGGCACGGCCGGCGATCGCGCGACCGTGGTGCGGCGCATCAAGGAGATGGCCAACGAGCGGATGAAGAAACAGCCCCTCGCGCAGCCGAATACAGGTTCGATCTTCCGCAATCCTCCGGGGGACCACGCCGGACGCCTCATCGAAGCCGCAGGCCTCAAAGGCCGGCGCGTCGGCGGCGCGATGGTCAGCGAGAAGCACGCGAACTTCATCGTGAACACCGGCGATGCGAGCGCCGACGACGTCCGAGCGCTGATGGATATCTGCCAGGACGAGGTCCAAGAGCGGTTCGGCGTCCGGCTCGTGCCCGAGGTCGAACTCGTGGGCGAGTGGTGACCACCGGGAGGCGAATTCGCGTGGGCGTGCTCACCGGCGGGGCGTCGGCGGAACGCGACATCTCGCTCGCGACGGGTGCGCAGATCGCGGCGAGCCTCGATCCAGCCAGGTTCGAGGTCGTGTTGCTCGACCCGCTGGCCTTCATGGCTCGCAACCACGAGATCACGGCCGCGATGCGCGATCAGGCGCAGCGCCTGATCAAGGGCGGCGGCAGGCTTGCGCCGGACCACCAGCTGCCGCGCGGCCTCGAGAAGCAGATCGAGAGCGCATCGCGCGCGCTCGTTCCGGCGACGAGGGTGATGGCGGATGCGGAGCCGATCGACGTGGTCCTCATCGCGCTACACGGGACCTGGGGGGAGGACGGGCGGATCCAGGGATTGCTCGACACGCTCGGCATCCCCTATACGGGCTCGGGCGTTCTCGCCTCGGCGCTCGCGATGGACAAGGAGGTCGCGAAGCAGGTCCTCGCGGCGGCCGGGATCGATGTCCCCCGGGGCATCGTGGTCCGCGGCTCCGGGGTGAAGGACCTGGAGGCGGCGCGCTCGGTCGGCCTGCCAGGCTTCGTGAAACCGGTCGGCAGCGGATCGAGCGTGGGCGCATCGATCGTCGAGCGGGAGGCAGAGCTCCGCGCCGCGATCGATGACGCCCTCAAGTACGACGAGCGTGCACTCGTCGAGGAGCGCCTTGTGGGACGCGAGCTAACCGTGGCCGTCATAGGCAACGACGACCTCACACCTCTTCCGGTCATCGAAATCGTGACAAAGCGGGCGTTCTTCGATTACAGCGCCAAGTACGACGCCGGCGAGAGCGAGGAGATCTGCCCGGCGGACATCCCGCCGGACGTCGCGCGGCGCGCGCAGGACATCGCGATGCGCGCCCACCGCGCCCTCCGCTGCCGCGGCATGTCGCGCACCGACCTCTTGTGGTCTGGGGAACGCATGGCCGCGCTCGAGGTGAACACCATCCCCGGGATGACCAAGAACTCCCTTTTGCCGAAGGCCGCGCGCGCCGCCGGTATCGCGTTCGGCGATCTCCTCGCGCGCCTCGTCGACTGGGCTCTCGAGGACGCGCGCCGGCGCGCGCGCTGAGCTCTCGGCCCCGCCCACGCGCCCGCCGCGGCCCGCGCGCGCCGCGCCTCGCCGACCTCGATCGCGCGGTCGCCGGCCTGACCGCGGTCCTGTGCGCCGCCGCGATCGTTGCCGCGACGGTTGGACCGTTCTGGCGGATTCGCGAGGTGTCGGTCGAGGGCGCGCACCACGTCACCGTCGATACCGTCGTGAGCGCGAGCGCCCTCGATGGCGCTCAGACCTTCACGGCGAGCGCGGCGCGCGCGCGCGAACGGCTGATGCGGCTACCTGCGGTCCGCGAAGCGCGCATCGAGATCACGGTTCCCGACCGGGCACGCATCTCTCTGTCGGAGCGCGCCGCGCTCGGGCGCTGGGTCGCCGCCGGCCTCGAGTGGTTCGTCGATGCGGAGGGCGTCCTGTTCGCGTCGGTCGACCCGCACGCCGCGCCCGAGCTGCGCGTCACCGACGAGCGGGGCGGGCGACAAGCGGGCGATCGTCTCGATCCCGCGCTCGTCGACGCGGGGCTGAAGCTCGCGCGCCTCGGTCCGAACGATTTGCGCGCCGATGCGACCTCGCCTCGCGTCGTGCTCGCCGCGGGCGCGAACGGACTCGTGCTGCGGACCGCCGCGGGGTGGGAGATCCGCTTCGGCGGAGCGGAGCGCATCGACGAAAAGATCGCGCTCGCGAAGAGATTCCTCCGGGAAAACCCGCAGAAAAAGTTAGACTACCTCGACGTGCGCACCCCGGACACGTACGTCGTCAGCCCGCCGCTTTAGTGCTTCTCCCGCTCCTCGGCCTGGTGGCCGGGGTGCTCCTCGGCCTCGCGATCCGCTTCAACCTCCCGATCGAGTGGGCTCGGTACACCGCCGTGGGGATCCTCGCCGCGCTCGATTCGCTGCTCGGCGCCGCACGCGCGGAGCTCGAGGGCCACTTCGACACGCGGATCTTCCTCTCGGGCTTCTACACCAACGCGCTGCTCGCCGCGGGGCTGACATTCCTCGGCGATCGACTGGGCATCGACCTGTATCTGGTGGCGCTTTTCGCCTTCGGCTGGCGGATCTTCCAGAACGTCGCGGTCATCCGCCGCCACTTCCTCTAGTGCACAATCGCGGAGGGTTGGTGCGGAGAGTTCCACGTTCGGGGTGAGTCATGGCTGAGCAGACGGTGCTCGTCGCCATCGACATTGGTACGACGAAGGTCTGCGTGCTCATCGGCGAGATCGCCGAGCGCGGCGGCGTCGACGTCATCGGCATCGGCCAAGCCCCCTCGGATGGCCTCCGGAAGGGGGTCGTCATCGATATCGACCGGACCGTCCAGTCGGTGACGAATGCGGTCGATGCCGCCGAGCGCCTCTCCGGCCTCAAAGTTCGGTCGGCGTTCGTCGGCATCTCGGGAAGCCACATCGGGTCCCAGAACTCGCGCGGCATGGTGGCGGTCCGGCACGACGTCGACCGCAGTGACACGGTCCGTGCGATCGAGGCGGCCCGGGCGGTCTCGATCCCCAACACCCGTGAGATCCTCCATGTCATCCCGCGCGGATACGTGGTCGACGGCCAGGAAGGTGTCCGCGACCCGATCGGCATGGCCGCGGTGCGCCTCGAGGTCGAAACCCACATCGTCACGGCGTCGAGCACGAGCGTGCAGAACCTGACGAAGTGCGTGCAGCGCGCCGGGGTCGAGATCGACGAGCTCGTTCTCGCGCCACTCGCGACCGCGGAGGCGACCCTGGGCGACGAGGACCGCGAGCTCGGAGTGGTCCTGGCGGACATCGGCGGCGACACAACCGACATCGCGATCTTCCAGGATGGATCGATCTCGCACTGCGCCAGCATCCCGATCGGCGGCCGGTACGTCACCGCCGATCTCGGGATCGTCCTTCGCGTGACGCCGGACGTCGCCGAGAACGTGAAGTTCCGATACGGGTCGGCGATCCCGCTGGAGGTGGATCCCGACGAGGTCCTACAGGTCACTTCGATCGGAGAGGACACCTCGCACGGGGTGACGCGCCGTCACATCGCCGAGATCGTCGAGTCCCGGGTCGCCGAGATCTTCCGGTTCGTGGCCGCGGAGATCGAGGCGGCCGGCGCCACGAACCGCCTCCAGGCCGGGCTGGTGCTGACCGGCGGGGGTTCGAGCCTGACCGGGGTCGCCAAATCGGCACGGGATTACCTCGGAATGAGCGCCCGGGTCGTCGGTCCGAGCGGCCTGGGCGGGCTGACCGACCAGATCGAGACGCCGCCGTACGCGGCCGCGAGCGGGCTTCTCCTCTGGGGCGCGCACAACTGGCCGTCCGCCGAAGAGCGAGCCGGCGGCAGGGCCCTGGAGGGCGTCACGGCGCGGATCGGGAAAATCTTTAAGGGGCTCATGCCCTAGGAAATCTCCGTGAAGGAGCGCTGACTTAGGAACGAGCGCGGCGCAGGCGGGATCGCGAAGTTTCCACTGAGGGCGGAATTGCGTTCGAGGATGGGGACGGGTGGATCGGCGGCGCAACGGGGAGGCGAACACGAACAAACAAACAATGAGGAAATGAGTCACAGATTCCGCTCGCCAAACGTTGAAGTGTCGGTCTATAGTCAGCACGCGAACTGAATACTCCATGTGCGCACCGCTAGGGGAGGGGCAGCGGCATGGACACATGGAGGCACGAGCATGCCCCTCCGAAGCGATATCGAGAACTTCGCGCTCATAAAGGTCGTCGGCATCGGCGGCGGCGGATCCAACGCCGTGAATCGGATGATCCGCGCCGAGCTGATGGGTGTCGAGTTCATCGCGGTGAACACCGACGCCCAGGCGCTCCTCCTCTCTGACGCACCCCACAAGATCCGCATCGGGGACAAGGTCACCAAAGGCCTCGGTTCTGGCGCCGATCCGACGGTCGGGCGCAAGTCCGCCGAGGATGACAGCGAGAAGCTTTACGAGGCGCTGAAGGAAGCGGACATGGTCTTCGTGACCGCCGGGATGGGCGGCGGAACCGGGACGGGCGCCGCCCCGATCGTGGCCGAGATCGCCAAGGACGTCGGCGCCCTGACCGTGGCGGTGGTGACGAAGCCGTTCAGCTTCGAAGGCGCGAAGCGCCGGCTCCTCGCTGAGCAGGGCATCTCGGAGCTCGTCGACAAGGTCGACACCCTGATCACGATTCCCAACGATCGCCTCCTCCAGGTCGTGGAGAAGCGCACGAGCATGGTCGACGCGTTCCGCATCGTCGACGACGTCCTGCGCCAGGGCGTGCAGGGCATCAGCGACCTCATCACGGTGCCCGGCCTCATCAACCTCGATTTCGCGGACGTCAAGACGATCATGACCAGCGCGGGCTCGGCCCTCATGGGCATCGGTCACGGCGAGGGCGAGAACCGCGCGGCCGAGGCTGCGCGGCAGGCGATCATGTCGCCCCTGCTCGAGCAGTCCATCGACGGTGCGCGGGGCGTGCTCTTCACGATCACCGGGGGACCGGACCTGACGTTGTTCGAGGTCAACGAGGCGGCCGAGATCATCCACGCGGCCGCCGATCCCGAGGCGAACATCATCTTTGGCGCGGTCATCGACGAGCGCATGGGCGGCGAAGTCAAGATCTCGGTCATCGCGACCGGCTTCGATCAGGCGCGCCCGCTCCGCAAGCTCGACAGCCCCATATACAAGCGGCAGGCGCCATCGGTGGAGCGCGCGGCGGTCTCGGCGCCGCCCGCCACGGCGTCGCAGTCGGTTACGGCCGCACACGCGAAGACCGAGGAGTCGAAGAGGTTCGACCCCGACGACCTCGAGGTTCCAAGCTTCCTGCGACGCCGCTGAACTCTGCGGCGGTACGTCCGCCGCGTAAGGACGCTGGCACTCAACCTGCATCCCTGCTTGGAAAAACCTGAGAGCGGGGGTGCTCCTTTCATGCGCGAACGAGGCGTCGCCGTTTACGAAACATGGACGGCGTGGCCTGTCTACTGGAGTCCCGTCGTGGTCGGCGCCTTGGCATCGATCGTTGCAGTGGTCGTTTTCGGCGCGATGGGTACGGCGGTCGGCTCCTACAAAGCCGGATCAGCGGGCCGGATCACCGATTTCAGCGGCGTCGGTCGAGCGGCCGTGGCGTATGCAGTGTTCGCCTCGTTCCTCGCCTTCGTGATCGGTGGTTGGGTCGCCGCGCGCGTGGGCGGGATCCGTCGATCGGAGCCCGCAATGCTCCATGGAGCGATCGCGTTCCTTGTCGCGACGGTCGTTCTCCTGGCGCTCGCGGCCTTCGGCGGGAGCATCTACAACGGCTGGTACGCGGCGCTCGCACCATCGCCGGCGGTGCCCGCGACCCCCGGGCAGCCGGTGGATCCGAACGCCGCGAAGGCGGCAGCGACCGGAGCGATGGCCGCGACCGTGGCGCTCCTGCTTGGACTCGCCGGGAGCGTCGTCGGCGGCTGGATGGGCTCGGGCGAGCCGATGAACTTCACCTACCACAGGACGCGCGGGATGACCTCCCGCCCGGTCGCAAGCGACCGGACCACACGCATCTAAAGGAGGGTGACGAGATGATCCTGATCCTGCTATGGCTGCTGGGCCTGCCCCTCGGCCTGATCATCATCCTGTTCCTGCTCGGCATAGGGCATTAGCGCGAGCGTTTCCTCGACGCACCTGAGGGGGTGCGGGGGCCAGCCCCTGCGAAGACACTAGATTTAGGCAACTATCCCTTCGAGGGCGGTAACCGCATTCACCCCTCTCGCCTCAACGCGATACCACATGTGGGACCGGCCGCATAGATGACCCCTAGCCCTTGACACGTAGGTAGAGGAGGGAGGTAGGCTCCACGCTTGGGGAGCATTCGGGGCGGCTTACCCGTTTGCTTTTCCCCAACAAAAAACGGCCCCGGCCAGCAACAGCCG
>VBIL01000119.1 GCA_005879975.1 Chloroflexota bacterium | reverse complement strand
AGTCGAAGGCTCGCTGTGCGCGAGATGCCGTGCGAGCGGTCCAGAGGGTGTCCGCCACTCGCTCGAGTGTTCGACCGCCCCGATCGACGTCCCGCCGATGTGCCGTTGCGAGCGGAGGACGCCAAGCGCGATCACGGCCGCGACGATGCCGCCGGTGATCCCGCCTGCGATCGCCCCCGCCATGAGGGCTGCATCGATATCCATGCCGTGGAGAGTAAGGCTCGCCTGGCTGTTACTCCACGAGCTTCCGGTAATCCGTGATCGTGTAGCGGAAGTCTTCCCTGGTGTTGTCAAGCGCCGCAACGATGAGCTTCATCGTCTTTTGCACGGCCTCCATCTTGGAGCCGATCGCCTTGTCCTTCTGTAAAACGGTGTTGAGGTCGTAGGCCGCGGCCGACTTGAAGAGCATCCGGAACATCTCCATCTCTTCGTTGAGCGTCTCCGGCTTGTCCTTTGCCTTCTGGTACTCCCCCCACATACGGTCCACGCCCTTGGCCTCGATCGTGTCGATCCAGGCGCGCTCGCTCTTGTCGTCGACGGCGCGGTAGGAGTTGTAGACGATCTCCTTCGTTCCGGCGGGCGTGAGTCCCACGAGCAGGCGCGCCATGAACTCGTCGATCGAGAGCCGGTCGACGACCACGTCCTCGTCGAAGTTGCGCTTGATGAGGAAGACGGCGTGGATGCGTGCGGGCTCCATCGGGTTCGTATACACGCGCTCCTTGGGGAACACCGTGGTGATGTCGAGCATCGCGCGCGTGTTGTCGAACGCGAAGAAGCGCGCGATGGTCTCGCGCAGCTCCTGGTTGTCCATCTTGTCGAACGGCGCCTTGCGACGGAGCTGCAGCTCGACGGCGTCGATCGTGGCCTTGTTCTGAAGCATGAACTCGGGCGTCACGTCCGGCGCGTTCTCGAGGCGCGAGCGGATCATGTCGAACGCGGCCTGCGGGAAGTTCTCGACGAGATTCGACCGGAGGTAGAAGACCTTCTCGCTGGTGTAGGCGTAGGCCTCGGGATGGTCTACGTCGAGGTCGCGCGCGCTCGCCGTGACCTCGCGGTCGTCGAGGCCGCGCCCGATGACTGTGGCGTCGCTCGAGCGATGGTCCTCGAGCCAGCGGTAGGTCTGGTAGCCGCGCGCGACCTCCTCGCCGCCCTCGAGGATTCTCGCGGGCGAGAAGATCTTCCCGTCTTTGGTCCGGTAGGCGTAGCGAACGTAGACCCAGTCGTCCGAGTGGAAGCGGGTATCCGGGAACTCCATGACCCCGTAGGTGGACGTCGATTTGCCCGTGCCGGTCGGGGCGATGTAGAGAATGCCCTTGCCACCCTTTGTCACGACTGCGCCGTGGATCGAGTGGATCCCGTACTCCACGGCGAGCTTGCGGCCGACCGCGCCGAGGACCCAGCTCTTGAGCTGCCCGTAGTAGCTCGTGTTGAAGAAGATCACCGTGTCGTTCTGTCGTGAGTAGTAGGCGGCTTCGGCTTCTGTCGGAACGCGCCCGAGCGCGACGACGAGCACGTCGGGCGTCTCCGCCGGCTTCTTGCCGGTGATGCGCTGCCATTCTTCGACGCCGTACCAGTTGTCTTTCCAGTAGCCGATGAGGTGCTCGCTGTTGGTGATCGCGCGGACCCGCAGCCCGTGGATCACGACGTCGTGGGAGTACGTGGTCTCCTTGGCGGTCGCTATGTGCTCGAAGGCGCTCGCGAGGAGCCGCTTGAAGAGCCCAGGCTTGGCGTCGACGGTCTTGTCGTGGACGAGCGTGCGGCCCTTCGTGCGGGTGACCGTGTTCTTCGCGCCGATCGGTGTTCCCGGCCACTCGGGCGAGACCGCGTCGGGCGGCCCGGGGAAGGTATAGAGATCCTTCTTCTCTGCGATCGCCAAGTCAGCACTCCCCTTTGCGTTGGACACCGATATTAGGTACGGCCGGCGGTTCCGTGTCGCGAAAGCGTCTTTATCCTTGGCGCATGGCCGAGCGCGCCGGCGCCACGGTCGAGCTGCGCGAGGTCACCAAGCGTTACGGCGACACCGTCGCGGTCGACCGCCTGAGCTTTACCGTCCCGGCGGGACGCATCTGTGTCCTCGTGGGCCCATCCGGATGCGGCAAAACCACATCGCTCCGGATGGTGAACCGACTCATCGAGCCGAGCTCGGGCGAGATCCTGATCGACGGGCAGAACGTGCTCGCAGATGATCCGACGCAGCTTCGCCGGCGGATCGGCTATGTGATCCAGCAGACCGGACTCTTCCCGCATCAGACCGTTGCCGAGAACATCGCAACCGTCCCGCGCCTTCTGGGCTGGCCCAAGGAGCGCATCCAGGCGCGCGTCGACGAGCTCATGAAGCTCATCGGCCTCGATCCCGAGCGCATGCGCCGCCGCTATCCCGCGCAGCTCTCGGGCGGCGAGCGCCAGCGCGTCGGCGTCGCGCGCGCGATGGCGGCGGAGCCGCCGCTGATGCTCATGGACGAGCCCTTCGCGGCGGTCGACCCGATCGTGCGCGAGCGTCTCCAGAACGAGTTCCTCAGGCTGCAACGCGCCCAGGGCATAACGGTCATCTTCGTGACGCACGACATCGATGAGGCGATCAAGCTCGGCGACCGCGTCGCGGTGATGCGCCTGGGCCATCTCGTGCAGTACGCGCCACCGGCGGAGCTCCTCGCACATCCCGCCGACGACTTCGTTGCCCAGTTCGTGGGCAGCGATCGCGGTCTGAAGCGACTCTCGCTCCTCACGGTCGGCGGTGTCGAGCTCGCGCCGGTGGACAGGGCGAAGCTCGATGGCGCACCCGTGCTCCCGTCGTCGATGAGCCTGCGCGACGCACTCGCAGTCATGCTGTCCTCGGAAGCGCAGGAGGCGCCCGTCATGGACGGCGATCGCTACCTCGGCGCGCTCAGCCTCCAGCAGATCGGACGGATCCTGCGCGTGGACGAGCCGGCGTGACGCCCGGCGAACCGCTCGTCCGCTGGGATTGGATCGCGAGTCACGCGGGGGAGATCGGTCAACGGGTCGGCGAGCACCTGGAGCTGACGGTCATCGCGGTCGCCGTGGGAGTCGTCATCGCGTTCGTCCTTTCGCTGCTGGCGCTCCGCATACCCGCGCTGTACGGACCCATCACCTGGACAACGGGGATCCTCTACACGATCCCGAGCCTCGCCCTGTTCGCCCTGCTCATCCCGTACACCGGTCTTTCCCTGCTCAGCGCCGAGATCGGCCTCGTGAGCTACACGCTCCTCATCCTGATCCGCAACATCGTCGCCGGGGTTCGCGGCGTCCCGGTCGAGGTCCGCGACGCGGCGCGGGGCATGGGCTACACCGATCGCCAGATCCTGTGGCGCGTCGAGCTTCCTCTTGCGCTCGCGGTCATCTTCGCCGGGATCCGCGTCGCGACGATCACAACGATCGGCCTCGTCACGGTGACCGCGCTCATCGGTCAGGGCGGCATGGGCTACTTCATCCTGCTCGGCATCCAGCTGTTCTTCAGCACGGCGCTGATCGTCGGCGCGCTCGGCTCGGTCGTGCTGGCGGTGCTGGCGGACGCGGCGCTTGTGCTCGTGCAACAAGCGCTCACACCCTGGACTCATGCGCGATGACGGCGCTCGGTGATCTCGTTCGATGGCTCTCCGATCCGGCGAACTGGCAGGGCTCGCACGGCATCCCGGTCCGCGTGCTCGAACACATCGAGCTTTCGGGCTTCTCCGTGCTCGTCGCTCTCGTCATCGCGATGCCCATCGCGCTCTACCTAGGACACACCGGCCGCGCCGGTTTCATCGCGATCAACGTGGCCAACATCGGACGCGCGCTGCCATCGCTCGCGCTTCTCGCGTTCGGGCTGGTCATCGCGATATCGCTTGGGCTCGGCCTCGGGTTCTGGCCGACCGTCTTCGCGCTCGTGCCGCTCGCGATCCCGCCGATCGTCACGAACGCGTATGTTGCGATCCGCGAGGTCGACCGCGACATCGTCGAGGCGGCCCGCGGGATGGGACTCAGCGAGGGGCAAATTTTGAGGTCGATCGAGATCCCGCTCGGCCTGCCCGTCATCCTCTCCGGGATCCGGACCGCGGCCGTGAACGTCGTCGCCACCGCGACCCTCGGCGCCCTCGTCGCCGGCGGCGCACTCGGACGATTTATCGTCGACGGCTTGGCGTTACAGGAGTACGACCAGCTGATGGCGGGCGCCCTGCTCGTCGCGCTGCTCGCGGTCGCCACGGAAGTCTCATTTGGTGCACTCGAGCGAGCGACCGTTCCCGCGGGAATGCGGGTAGTCCGGTGAGCGTTCCCGCTCGTATCGACCCTTTGGCGGGTCATACTCGACGCGAGGCCGGCAGCCTAAGCGCTACGGCCGGGGAGGATTCCACATGAAGCTGAAGCGGGGCACAACATTCATCGCCGCCCTCGTAGCGGTCGCCGTCGTGGCGAGTGCGTGCGGTGGCGCCGGAAGCGGCACGGCCGGGGGTACCGCCGCGACGCGGCCAGACGTCATCGTCGGCTCGACCAACTTCTACGAGCAGATCACGCTCGGCGAGCTCTATTCCCAGATCCTCGAAGCCAACGGCTACAAGATCACCCGGAAGTTCAACCTGGGGAACCGCGAGATAGTTGAGCCCGCGCTCGAATCGGGCCAGATCGACGTGGATGCCGAGTACCTGGCGACCCTCCTCGCGTTCGTCGACAAGGACGGCAAGGTCGCCAAGCCGACGACGGATCCGAAGGAAACGCAGGCCGGCCTGCAGAAGGCGCTCGATCCCAAGGGTCTCACCGTACTCGACTACGCCCAGGCGACCGACCAGAACGGGTTCGTCGTCACGAAGGACACTGCAAGCTCGAAGAACCTCAAGAAGCTGAGCGACCTCGCGCCCGTCGCCGGGACCATGGTCCTGGGCGGGCCACCGGAGTGCCCGACGCGTCCCTTCTGCGCGCTCGGTCTGAAGAACGTCTACGGCATCACGTTCAAGGACTTCAAGCCCCTCGATACAGGTGGGCCGCTCACGATCACAGCGCTCGAGGGAAAGCAGATCGATGTCGGGCTCCTCTTCACGAGCGACCCGAGCATCGTCGCGAAGAGCTTCGTGCTCCTCGACGACGACAAGCACCTGCAGCTCGCGGACAACATCGCTCCGGTCGTGCGGAGCGCGCTGTTGTCGAAGGACGACGGCACGCTCAAGCGACTTCTCAACTCGATCAGCGCGAAACTGACCCAGGCCGAGCTCAACGACATGAACAAGCAGGTCGCCGTCGACAAGGCCGACAGCAAAGTGGTCGCGGCCGCGTGGCTCAAGAAGCAGGGCCTCATCAAGTAACCACGCACTGGACCGCGCTCGGCGGCGTGCTTCGCACCGGAGCCGCCGCCGCGGCGTGGGGCACGACAGGCGAGACCGAGGTCTTCGCGATTCACGACGATGGCCAGGTCTGGGACCGGTACTGGGACGGAAAATCCTGGCACGCCTGGGAGTCGCTCGGCGGCGCGTTCACAGGTCAGCCCGCCGCCGCGGCCCGGCACGCCGGCCGCATCGACGTCTTTGCGATCGGAACCGACGGACTGCTCCGCCACCGCTGGTGGGATGGAAAGCGATGGGTCGACTGGCGCGATGTCCCAGATGCTCCACGCGGGTGCCACGCGGTCGCGTGCGCGTGGAGCGGTGCGCGACTTGATGTCTTCGTCTGGGCTGCCGACGGCGGTCTCCACTACGCGGACCTCGCTTGAGCGAACGCTTCGACTTCGTCGTCATCGGGGCCGGGGCTTCGGGCGAAGCCGCGGCGAGCTATGCGCGCGCTCGCGGCGCGACGGTCGCGCTCGTCGAGCGGGATCTCTTCGGCGGCACCTGCGCGTTCTGGGGATGCATGCCGTCGAAAACGCTGCTGCACGCGGCCGAGATCCGCGCCTGCGGCGGCGACTATCCCTGGGAGAAAGCGTCCGCCCGCCGCGACTACATGATCGTCCGCGAGGGCCGTGACTACCCCGACGACTCGGGGCACGTCAAGGGATACAAGGCGGCGGGCACGGTCCCGGTACGCGGCTCGGCGAAGATCGCCGGACCCGGCAAGGTGGTCGTGCGGACGGATGACGGCGCGCGCGAGCTCGAGGCGCGCGACATCGTGATCGCCGTCGGCTCCATCGGAAAGGTGCCGAAGCTCGAGGGTCTCGCCGAGGCCGGCTTCTGGACGAACAGAGAAGGTACGAGTCTTCGCGAGCTTCCGAAGAGCATCGCCATCCTCGGTGCGGGGCCGTCCGGAACGGAGCTCGCCCAGGTGTACGCGCGCTTCGGTGTCCGCACGACGCTCGTGAGTCCACGGCAGGTGAACCCGACCGACCACCCGCGCAGCTCGGCGCTGCTCGCGAAGGCGCTTCGCGCGTCTGGGGTCGACGTGCGCGAGAACGCGCGCGCACAGCGCGTCCGGCCGCGCGCCGGCAAGGGCGGCGAGCACGTCGTCGAGCTCGCCGATGGATCGACGGTCGAGGCAGCGGTCATCGAGCTCAACGTCGGCCGCACCGCCGCGCCCGCGCTCTCGAGCCTTGGTCTCGAGGCGGTTGGGATCGTGTACGACGGCGGGGACATCCTGAAGGTCGACGACAACACCCTTCGCGCCGCCGACCACGTATACGGGATCGGCGATTGCGTCGGTCACGAGCTTTCGACGCACCTCGGGCATTACGAAGGCGAGACGGCGGTGAAGATCGCGCTCGGCGACAACATCCGCGCCGACTTCAGCGCGACGCCGCGCGCCGTCTACACCGATCCCGAGACCGCCGCGGTCGGTCTCCTTCTTGATCAGGCCAAAGAGCGCGGCCTTGAGGCATATGAGGAGACGGCCAATATCGCGACGAGTGCGAAGGGCTACGTGAGCGAGTCGGAGGGCCACGTCTCGGTCGTCATCGATCGGAAGAACAAGATCGTGGTCGGCGCGTTCATCGGCGGGCCCGCCGCATCGGAAGCGATCCACGAGGCGGTGCTCGCCATAAAGCTCAAAACACCGATCGCCGTCCTTGCCGAAACGATCCACGCCTTCCCCACAGTCGCGCGCGTCATGGGCGGACTCTTCGCGAAAGCCGCGCTCGCGCTTCGGTGAGCGAGGATTACCTCACGCTCCTGGACTGGCGCCGTCAGGTCGCCGATCTCTACTCGGGCGTCCGCGCGACTCTGCGCACCGACGCGCCCGCCGGACACGCGCTCTGGCGCTCGACGCGGGACCAGCTCTTT
>VBIL01000118.1 GCA_005879975.1 Chloroflexota bacterium | reverse complement strand
CCGGCTACTGGTTCTTCTCGAGCATCTTTCTCACCGGCCTCGCGACCAATTTCTTTCTCGTCCAGCTTCTGCCTGCCGCCGAGCGCGTGCGGTTCAGCTGGCTCGGCTGGCTCGGTGCGGCCGCGCCAGCGGGGATCGTCTGTCTGATCGGCGCGGCGGCCGCGATCTTCATCCTCTTTCCACCCGGGCGTGCCCAGCGCGGCATCGCCGATATCGTCGCGCGGCAGCAGCGCGTGCTCGGGCCGCTCACGCGACGAGAAGGGATCACTCTGATCGCCGGGATCGTGCTTCTCGCCGGCCTTCTTCAGCCGTTCATCGCGCTCGATCCGGCGTGGTGGGGAGTGGTCGCACTCGCCATCGTCATGCTCGGAGCACTCGATCGGGAGCGCTTCAGGACTTCGGTCGACTGGGGTTTCCTCGTCCTCTTCGGGGCGCTTCTGGGCTCGGGCGAGGTCGCTCGGGTCGGCGGTCTGCATACGTGGCTTGCCGATCGTCTCGTGAGCGCGACATCGCTCGTCCACGAACCGATGGTCCTCGTCGCGCTTCTCGCCGTGCTTACCGCCGCCAGCCGGATCGTGCTGCCTTCGCGCCCGGCGATGCTGCTGCTCATGCTCGCGACCGTGCCGACCGCCCCCGCGCTTGGCATATCGCCTTGGGTCGCAGGGATCACGGTGCTACTGATGGCGAACGGCTGGGTCTTGCCGTACCAGGGTCTCGAGTACTTAGTCGCTCGTGATGCGACTCGGGGCGAAGCCTTCAGCGACCGTCAGGGCACGGTGTTCGGTGCGGCGCTCGCCCTGACCCGATTCGTCGCGATCCTCGTGAGCCTCCCGTACTGGAGGCTGCTGGGGCTGCTCTAGGGGGCAGCGACGGGTTCGGGCTTGCGCTCTTCGGCGACGGTCTTCTCGATGGAGAGCTTGCCGTCGGCCGTGTGGACCTTGACGGTGTCGCCCGCGTGGAACTTGCCCTGGAGGAGCATCTCCGCAAGCGGGTCGGCGATCTCGTTCTGGATCTGACGCGCGAGCGGCCGCGCGCCGAAGTTCGCGTCGTAGCCGACCGTGGCGATGTGGTCCTTCGCCTCATCGCTGACGACGAGCGTGATCTCCTGCGACGCCAGCTGCTTGCGCACGCCGACGAGCTCGAGATCGACGATCTTGCGGATCTCTTCCTTGTTCAGTGGCTGGAAGACGACGGTCGCGTCGATCCGGTTGAGGAACTCCGGCCGGAAGAAGCGCTTCATCTCCTCGGTGACGCGCTCCTTCATGCGCTCGTAGGCGGCCGCCAGGTCGGGGTCGTCGCCACCATCGACCTTGCCGCGGAAGCCGAGCGCGGCCTCGCTCTTCAGCATCTTCTGCGCGAGGTTGCTGGTCATGATGATGATCGTGTTGCGGAAGTCGACGCTCCGGCCCTTCGCATCGGCGAGACGGCCCTCATCGAAGATCTGCAAAAGCATGTTGAAGACCTCGGGATGCGCCTTCTCGATCTCGTCCAGCAGGATCACGCAGTACGACTTGCGCCGCACCGTCTCGGTGAGCTGCCCGCCCTCTTCGTATCCGACGTAGCCCGGCGGTGATCCGACCAGGCGCGACACGTTGTGCCGCTCCATGTAGTCGGACATGTCGATCTTCACCATGTTCTCTTCGCTGCCGAACATGAATTCGGCGAGCACCCGCGCGAGGTGCGTCTTGCCGGTGCCGGTCGGGCCGACGAAGAAGAAGACGCCGATCGGCCGGCGGGGGTCCTTGAGGCCTGCCCGGGCGCGGCGGACGGCGCGCGCGACCATCGTCACGGCCGGCGCCTGACCGATGACGCGCCCGTGGAGCGCCTCCTCCATCTTGAGGAGCTTCTGCGTCTCCTCCTCGGCAAGCTTCTTCACTGGGATTCCCGTCCACATCGAGACGACCTCGGCGATGTCCTCGTCGGTCACCTCTGGGCGCTTCTGCGACTGGGCGAGAAGCCAGTCGGCCTTGGCCTGCTGGAGCTTGTCCTGCTGCTGGCGCTCCTGCTGGCGAAGCGTCGAGGCGAGCTCGTACTGCTGCGCCTCCATGGCCTGCTCCTTCTGGGTGACGACGCGATCGAGCTCTTTCTGCGCTTCCTTCACATCGGTTGGAACGGTCGAATAGCGGAGGCGCACGCGGCTCGCGGCCTCGTCCATGAGGTCGATCGCCTTGTCCGGCAGGAACCGGTCGGTGATGTAACGCGAGGACAGTTCTGCCGACGCCTTCACGGCGTCGTCGGTGATCGCGACCTTGTGGTGGTCTTCATAGCGGGAGCGGATCCCCATGAGGATCGCCTGGGTCTCCTCGATGGAGGGCTCCTCGACCATGACCGGCTGGAACCGGCGCTCGAGGGCGGCGTCGCGCTCGATGTACTTGCGGAACTCGTCGAGGGTCGTCGCGCCGATGCACTGGAGCTCCCCACGGGCGAGCGACGGCTTCAGGATGTTCGCCGCGTCGACCGCGCCTTCCGCGGCACCGGCGCCGACGAGCGTGTGCAGCTCGTCGATGAAGAGGATGACGTCGTGCGCGTGACGCAGCTCCTCGATGATCTTCTTGAGGCGCTCCTCGAACTCACCGCGGTACTTCGTTCCCGCGACGAGCGACCCGATGTCCAGCGTCAGAACGCGCTTGCCCTGAAGCGTCTCGGGCACGTCGCCCTTCACGATCCGGTGCGCCAGGCCCTCGGCGATCGCAGTCTTGCCGACGCCCGGCTCGCCGATGAGCGCCGGGTTGTTCTTCGTGCGCCGGCTCAGGATCTGGATGACGCGCTCGATCTCCTTCTCGCGGCCGATGACCGGGTCGAGCTGGCTCGCCTTGGCCATCGCCGTGAGGTTCACGCCGAGCTGGTCGAGGGTTGGGGTCTTCGAGCTCGGCGACTTCCCGCCGGCCGCTGCCGCCTCCGCCGCCTGCGGGTGCTGCTGGCCGAGGGTCGCAATCACCTGGTGCCGGACCTTCTCGAGCGAGACTCCAAGCGACTCGAGAACGCCCGATGCGATCCCCTCGCCTTCGCGGACGAGACCGAGGAGTAGGTGCTCCGTGCCGACGTGGCTATGACCGAGCTTCCGCGCCTCATCGATGGCGAGCTCGATGACCTTCTTCGTGCGCGGCGAAAGGGTGATCTCGCTGGGCGACGTCGTGGAGTCGCCCCGGCCGATGATGAACTCGACGGCCGTGCGCACCTTGGAAAGCTCGACGCCCAGGGAATCCAGGACTCGCGCGGCCACACCTTCGCCCTCGCGTACGAGACCGAGAAGGAGGTGCTCCGTTCCTATGTAGTTGTGGTTGAAACGGATCGCCTCATCTTGGGCGAGCGCGAGGACTCGCTTGGCGCGGTCGTTGAAGCGGTCAAACGGTCCCATTAATCGCGTCTTCTAAAGGTATATCGGTCCAGATGACATCTGGTTCCGATTATACGTTCGCATCACTCGCTGTCCGCGTTTCGTACATGACATTTCCTGAGGCTTGACGTATCGAGAGCGACAAACGTCTCCGTTCGGGGTCGATAGCCACCACACGGACACGTACGACCTCCCCCGGACGTACTAGCTCGCCCGGGGATGCCAGATGACGGGACGCGATCTCGCTCACGTGGATCAGACCCTCTATACCGCTCCCGACCCTGGCGAAGGCGCCGTACGGCATCACTCGCATGATCGTCGCTTCAATGTCGGACCCGACTGCCAGCTCGCGCACCGCGCGAGCCCACGGGTCCTGGCCAAGGCGCTTGATCGAGAGCGAGATCCTGCGGCGCTCGCGGTCGACCGCCGTGACCAGCACACGCACGGCGTCGCCAGGCTGATAAAGAGAGGTGGGCTCGATTCCTTTGTCCCACGTGATCTCGGACCGGTGAACGAGCCCATCGGCGACTCCGACATCGACGAAGAGCCCAAAGGTCGTGACGCTTGCGACCGTCCCGTCGAGCACCTCACCTTCGCTGAGCAGGCGCGACGCCTCTTCTTTCCGCTGCCGGCGGGCCTCCTGTGCCGCGGCCTTCTCCGAGAGGATCAGCCGGTCCCGGCGCTGATCGGCCTCGATCACTTTCAGCGGCAGCCGCTTGCCGACGAGCGCCCGGAGCGCCTCGGGCACCGCTCCTTGTTCCGGTGGGCTGCCCAGGCTCCCGACCGACGCCAGCTGCGAAAGCGGCACGAAGCCGCGTAGGCCGACATCGACCACGAGCCCACCGCGATTGGCCTCCACGACCTCGGCTTCGACGAGCTCGCCGCTCTTCGAAAGGTCGCTCATCCGCGACCATTGCTGCCGACTGTGCGCGCGGCGGATCGAGAGCACGGCCCGTCCGTCGGGTCCCTCGGATTGAACGACCGCGGCGAGGAGGTGCTCGCCTACCGCGACGTTCATTCCTTCGCCATTTGCTTCACGAAGCGACAGGAGACCCGCCGACCGTCCGCCAAGATCGACGAGGACTTCGTCACCACTGACGGATGCGACGACGCCTTCGACGACTTCGCCTGGACGGAGTGGCCGCAGCGCGCCCTCGCCGGCCTCGACGTCCGCGAGCAGCTCCTCCATCGTCTCGGGATCGACGGTCATCCTTCGGCGAGCGGGCAAACGACATGCCACCGAGAGCTCCGGCGGCCCTGCCCCGCGACCCCTGCCGCACTCGAATCCCGGGTCTAGACTCGGGCAAACGCAGGGGGGCGAGGGAGGGACACCGTCAACTCGACGGGGCGCTGGCCCGAGCGACTCTCCCACATCGCCGCTCTTCTTCGCGCTGAGGGGGCGGCTGTTCTTCTGACTACCGCTGACGCTCTCTCGACGGTGTTCGCGTACGAGATCTCGCCCGATACCGATTGGCGCGGCATCTTCGACGCGGACGCGGTGGTCCGCGCGCTCGGTGGGACACCGACCGGGATCGCTGTCGCTGCCGGCCGCTGGGACGAGCAAGCGGCGTACGCGCTCTTGACACGGATCGACCTTCCCGAAGGCGAAGCGCTCCTGTGCGCCCTGCGGCACGGCGTGCCGTTCGACACCGTCGAGCTCGCGACAGCGAACGCCGCTGCGGAGCTCCTCGCGATGAGCGTTCGCGACGGACGCAAGATAGCGGAGGCCCGCCACGACAGCCTGCGCCAGACGGACCGCGTCGCCCTTCTCGAGCGGCTGCTCGCCGCGCTCGAGGAGACACGTGACGCCTCGTCCCTCCTGGCGCGCGCCGCCGAGGAGATCGCGAGGAGCATCGGCGCGGGCGGGACGTCGATCATGCTCGTCGAGGGCAAGGAGCTGCGGGTCCGCGCGTCAGTCGGGCTGGGGATTCCGCTCGGACACGGCCAGCGGATAGACGAGGGGATCGCCGGCTGGGTCGCGACCAAGGGGGAGAAGATCATCCTCAGAGGGCCGATCGACGACGACCGGTTCCGAGGCAGCGATCCGGATGCGGGCGAAGCCGTGGTCATGCCGCTCTGGTCCGGGGACGAGGTCATCGGCGTCCTCAACGTCAAGCGCCCGACCGGTGAGAGCGGGTTCGACGAGAAGCTCGACGTCCTCGATGCCATCGCCGGCGATGTCGGCCGCGCCCTCTCCGCGGTGAACCGGATCGACGAGCTCGAACGCCAGCGCAAATCCGAGGTCGCACTCGAGGACGTGATGCGGCACGCGGCCGCGAACGACGGCGACGGCGCGGCGCGGACCGCGGCCACCTTGTTCGGCCATCACGCCGTTGCGATCCGAGCGAACGACGGACATCTGCTGGCGCTTCATGCCGACGACAAGGAGTGCCGGGAGGCAGCCCTTGAAGCGAGCGCGAAGGTCGAGCCGGCGCCGGGGGCGACCGTTCGCGTGGGGCTTGCCCGCCATGGGCGGCCGTACGAGTCGGAGGAATCCGACATCGCCGCGCGCGCCGTGGATGCGCTCGGCCTACTCGGGCACGCCGAGGTCGAGACAGCGGCAGGCCGCGGTACCGGGATCCGAGTGCTCGCGGTCGAAGACCATCCAGTGATGCGGCTCGGCGTCCGCGCTCTGCTGGAGCGGGAGGGCCTGGTTATCGCGGGCATCACCGCGACGTGCGCCGAAGCCCTCGACCTCGTGCGCGAGAACGAGCCGGACGTCGTCCTCCTCGACCTTGGCCTGCCCGATGCCGTGGGCCCCGATGCGGTAGAGCGGATCCGAGAGGTGTCCGCGTCGGTGCCGATCATCGCGTTCAGCGTCGAGCGCACGCCGGAGGTGATCCGGGCGGTGCTCCGCGCGGGCGCGAATGGGTATGTCTCGAAGGACGCTCCGTCTTCCCAGGTGGTCGCGGCGCTCGTGGCTGCCGTCCAAGGACTGACCGCGCTGGGCGCAGCGGAGGCGCATGCCCTGAGCCGCTCAGGCGAGGCCATCCCGATCGTCGAACAACCGGAGGAGACGACCGGGACAGAGGAGGAGACCGAGCCTGGCGCGACCGCGCCGGTCCGCGAGCCCCTGACGCCGCGCGAGCTCGAGCTCCTCCGTTACCTTGCGGAGGGGTATACCAACAAGGAGATCGCGCGCGCCATGGTGCTTGCCGAGGACACAGTCAAGAAGGGCGTCCAGACGCTCATCGCGAAGCTCGGTGCGACCGACCGCACCCATGCGGTGGTCCTCGCGTTACGGCGCCGCCTTATCGAATAGCGCTAGTCCTTCAGTACCCGGTCGGAGCGGTCACGCGCCCGCCTTTGGTGGCGTTCTCGAAGTAGGCGCTTCGTTCTTGGACCTGGCGGAGGGGCTAGCGGTCCGATCGGGTACCGGTCTACTGGGGGTGCGCCTGCATGCCCGCCGAGCGCCGGAATGGCTGGTTACCGAGTGGGTATCCGAAATGGACCTGAACGGGGATTAACCGCCAGCGCCGCCACAGGCACAGTTCGCGGACCGTCGCGCGGTGAGGGGCGAGATCTCGTCGAGATCTCCGGTGAGCGCGGGGCGGTGCGGAGGGGGAACTTGGCGGACTCGGCCCACCTTTGGGCTATGTTTCGTGAAGGCGACCCAGAGGCACGCTGCGCACTGATCGAGTGCTACGTGCCCCTCGCCACCCGCATCGCCCACGGTATGAACGTTCCGGTCGGCGCGGTCGCGGGTCCCGACGACCTGGAATCCGCCGCGCTCATCGGGCTGATCGACGCCGTGGACCGGTTCCAGCCGGAGCGCGGGGTTCCCTTCGAAGGCTATGCGAGCTTGCGTATCCGCGGCGCTGTCCTCGACGAGGTGCGCCGCGTGGATGAACTCGGACGGGCGGACCGTCGGCGCCAGCGCGAGGCCGCGGCGCAGGGGGAGGCGGGCTCCTACCTCGGAACTGTGTCGCTCGATGAGCTCATCGAGAACGGTTACCACGGGGGAGCGGAGCAGGACGAACTCGCGGAGCGCTACGAGGCGGAGGATCTCCGCATGCGTGTGCGCTCCGCGATGGCCTGCTTGCCACCGCGTCAGCGTGAGGTCCTCGAGCGCTACTACGGCGAGTCGTTGACGCTGCGCGAAACCGGCGCGCGCATGGGGATCAGCGAGGCTCGAGCCTGCCAGCTGCACGGCCGCGCCATCCAGAATCTGCGCCGGCAGCTCGCGGTCGCGATCCACACGGTCGGCCCGGCGATGCCCGTACACCGCGTCCCGGCAGCGGCCTAGCTCGCAAGCGCCAGCACCCGCTGCTGCGGGAGGAACGACTCCGAACGTAGTTCGAGCCGCCCGACATCGGCGAGCCACACCGCAAGCCCGAGCGGACGCAGCAGCCTGACGATGGCGTCGTGACGCGAGAATCTCGTCGCGAAGATCCGGGCGAGGTCGTCGAACAGCGGGTGCGTGACCGTCTCGAACT
Source organism: Chloroflexota bacterium (assembly GCA_005879975.1). Classification (GTDB taxonomy): domain Bacteria; phylum Chloroflexota; class Limnocylindria; order P2-11E; family P2-11E; genus 3-1-20CM-2-70-9. The sequence goes on along the minus strand of VBIL01000118.1, from coordinate 33 downwards.
GCGCGAGCCCGTCGCGCACCTCCGGTGGGTCCG
>VBIL01000117.1 GCA_005879975.1 Chloroflexota bacterium | reverse complement strand
TTGGAGCGGGTCGAATTGTTCGTCCTGCGGCTTCCTTTGAAGCGCGCGTACGAGACGAGCGGAGCGCGCGAGACGCACATGACGCGGGTGCTCTGCCGCGTGGAGTCGGAAGGCGCGGTCGGGTGGGGCGAGAGTGTCGCCGGCGAGGTCCCGTGGTACTCGGGCGAAACGCCGCGCACCGTCCTCTACGCGCTCGAGGAATTCATCCTGCCGGAGCTCTTCA
>VBIL01000116.1 GCA_005879975.1 Chloroflexota bacterium | reverse complement strand
CCGCGAGCATCGCATGGCGAAGGCGACCGTCGAGATGGCCGTCTGGGACCTCTTCGCCCAGCGCGCGGGAAAGCCGCTCTCCGCACTTCTCGGCGGGACGCGCGATCGGATCCTGTGCGGTGTCGCCATCGGCATCCAGCCATCGATCGAAGCGCTCATGGACACGATCGGCCGCGAGCTGGAGGGCGGATACCAGCGCGTGAAGCTCAAGATCAAGCCAGGCCTCGAGGTCGAGATCGCGGAAGGGACCCGCAAGAGCTTCCCCGATCTGCCCTTCATGCTCGACGCGAACTCGGCCTACACGCTCCGCGACGTCGAGCTTTTCAAGCGCATCGATCCGACGCGCCCGATGATGATCGAGCAGCCGCTCGCGCACGACGATCTCGTCGACCACGCGGCGCTCCAGCGCGAGATCACGACGCCAATCTGCCTCGACGAGTCGATCCACTCGGGCGAGGACGCGCGAAAGGCGATCGCGATCGGCGCAGCCCGGATCGTGAACATCAAGGCGGGGCGAGTCGGCGGGCTTTCCTCGGCGAAGCGGGTTCACGACGTCTGCGCCGCGCAGGGGGTGCCCGTGTGGTGCGGCGGGATGCTCGAGATGGGCATCGGCCGCGCGCACAACGTGCATCTGGCGTCGTTGCCGAACTTCCGCTTGCCCGGTGACGTCTCCGCGTCGGCGCGATACTTCGCAACCGAGATCATCGGCGAGCCTTTCACGGTGGCGCCAGACGGCACGATGCGCGTTCCGACGAAGCCGGGCATCGGCGTGACCGTGCTCGAAGAGGTCATCCGCAAGCTCGCGCTCGAGCGCAAGGAGCTCAGGCCCGGGCGGGTCTAGTCGACTCTTCCTTCTTGGCCGCGGTCGTGGGCTCTTCCGGCCACACCACGACCTCATCGATCACCGTCCCGAACGCATCCACGAGTCGCACGTAGTCGCCGCGGCGCCAGATGAGCTTCGCGGCTCCCGTGGGCCCGGCCGCGTACACGTGCTTGCGGCCGGGAGCGAGGTCGTCCGGCGACCCCCACGTGTACACCCATTCCCACTCGACGGGCTTGGCGACATCCGGCCGCCAGAGTCCCCGCAGGTGTTGGAGACGCCAGTTCGCGAGATCGCTGGAGAGGTCGGCGATCACCTCGACCCACTCCGCGTTCGCGTCCTCGACCGGTGTTTCGGCCACGGCCGGACGGATCATCAGGATGTGCGCTTTGTTGGCCTCGACCGGGCGAAAGTCAGCCATCTGTGCAGAATAGCCGCCGCATGACCGGCCACACGCGCGCGCTCCTCGCCGAGGCCGCGGGGACTTTCATGTTCTTCTTCATCGGCGCCGGCGCGATCGTCGCCACGAACGGAGAGGACCTCGTCGCCATCGCGCTCGCGCACGGCCTCGCGCTCGCGGTCGCGGTGTCCTCGTTCGGCGCCCTCTCGGGTGGGCACTTCAACCCCGCGGTGACGTTCGGGCTCGCGGTCGCGGGGAAGCATCCGTGGAGGCGAGTCCCGACGTACTCGGTCGCGCAGATCCTCGGTGCGCTCGTCGCTGGGTTCGCGCTGCGGTACGCGTTCGAGTTCGATCCGACCGCTCTCGCACGGACGCACATCGGCACACCCGGCCTCGGCGGCGGCGTCACTGGTCTGACGGCCATCGTTGTAGAGGCGATCCTCACCGTCTTCCTGCTCTGGGTCGTCTTCGGGACCGCCGTCTCGCCGCTCGCCCCGCGCATCGCCGGCTTCGGCATCGGGCTCATCGTCGCGGCGGACATCCTGGTCGGTGGGGGCATCACCGGTGCGTCAATGAACCCCGCACGATGGCTCGGCCCGGCCGTCGCGGCAAACTTCTACGACAACTGGTTCGTCTATGTCGCCGGACCGCTCGTCGGCGCGGCGCTCGCGGGTCTTTCGTACCGCTACGTTTTCGCGCCCTCCGAGCACCGCGCACCGGCGACACCGCTCGCGCCGAGAGCCTGAGCTCAACCTGGGGCGCCGTCGCGACGAGGTCGCCGTATGACCAAGGACGAGATGGATCGTGCGCTCGAGCGCCTCATCGCAGCGCAGCAGAAGCGCGACCTCGCGGGCATCCTCGCCACGTACGCAGATGACATCGTGCACGACGCCGTCGGGCGCGATCCGAACCCGCTGCATGGCAAGGTGGCCGTCGGGGCTTTTTACCGAGAGTCGCTAGGAGACCTCGAGAACACCAAAGTACTGCCCGTGCGCCGGCTGTACGGCGAGGACTTCGTGATGGAAGAGTCGCTCATCGATGGCTACGCGCATGGACGCCCGTTCGATTTGGAAGGCTACAGCCGGCCCGTCCGGTTCCGAATCCTCCGCATCTTCGAATTCCGCAACGGCCTCATCGCGCGTGAGACCGACTGGTTCGACATCATCGCGGTTCAGCGGCAGCTGGCGCCGCCGCGTCACGACTAGATCCCGGCGGCCAGAGCCATCAACACATCGGCGTTCTCGGTGGGGATGGCTTTCCCGCGCTGCGCGCTCACCTCGTTCGCGAAGGCGTTCAGGATGTTGCGTTCCGTCTTGAGATTGCCGCGCTCGCGGGCCGCGGCGGCGTTGTCGAGCTTCGCGCAGAGCGAGTTCCCGACGCCGACCTTGGCGACGAACCGGCGCGCCAGCGTGCAGAGGCTGGACTCGTTTACGCCCACGGTGAACGTCGTCGATCCCACGCCTGCGTTCCCGGCGTTGTCGACCGCGATCGCGGAGAACGTGTGCAGCCCGAGCCCGAAGGCATAAGCCGGACCATCGACGTCGCTGCAGGTCGTCGACGCCAGATCGGATAATCCGTCCGCGGCGAGGCAGGTGATGTGCACGAGCTCGTCGACGGTGTACGCACCGGCGTTGCCCACGTACGAGACGACCGGGTTTGTCTTGTCGATCGAGATCCCAGTGATGGTCGCGGCGACTGTGCCGCCGCCCTTCAGCGCGGAGCTCCCGGTCACCGACTGATCGCGCCCCTCAGCGCTGACGATCACCTGGGCGGGGCATCCGGCGAGCGCTGACAGCGGATCGACGCAGACAAAGCTCACCGCGACATCGCCGTTGTTCCAGCCCGCGGAGTTCGCGGCAGGCGAGCGCGACGCGACGATCGTGGGTCGAGGCAGACCGATGCGGACCACCTGCGGCTCGTGATCCGAGGTGTTCACAGCGAACTCGGAGTTCACGTGGACGATGTCGTAGGCGTACTCCGCGCGGTCGAACAGATCGGCACCGAACAGGATGTGATCGATCGCCTGGGAATTGCCGTCGAAGTCGTACGTGTATCGCTCCGCGATCGGGAGCGTGTCGACCAGTGCGTGGAGAACGCCACCTTCGACGACGGAAAGGGTCTCGGAGAACTGGAAGTCGTTGAGGTCGCCTAGAACGACGACCTCCGCGGACGGGTCCGCGCCGAGGATCCGGCTCACGAAGTCGTTCACCAGCTGCGCCTGCTTGTGGCGCTGTACTTCGGACGGCCTGACCGGAGGCTGCAAGTGACCATAGAGCGGCTGATCGCCGCCCTTTGAGATGAAGTGGTTCCCGATGACGAAGAGGCGATGCCCCTGGAAAGTGAATTCGGCGGCCAGCGGCTTGCGGCTGCTGAACCACGCCTCGTTCGAGGGAGCGATCCTGCCAGGGCTGTACTGGAGGTGCGTCGCCACACCGGAACCGATAACGGCGTTCGCTGTGAGCGGCCCCGCTCCCGGCCGGTCAACGAAGGCGAGCCCGCGATCGGTCCGGAACAGGAACGCCACGCGGATGTTGCCGCCCGGCTCGCCGCCGTCATGGTCGTTCTCGGGGCTGACATAGCGGAATTCGTATGAAGGGCCGCCCGCGGCCTGGATGGCCGCGACGAGCATGTTCAGCGTCGTGTCGGAGGTGACCGTCCCGTCATCGACGGGTCCGGTGTTGTCCTGGACCTCTTCGAGTGCGACGACGTCAGGCGACCGCAGGTTGTCCACGAGTACGTGCGCCAGTCCGTCGAACTTCGCGGGGCCGTCAGTGGGGTCGAGGTTCTGGACGTTGAAGGTCGCGATCGCGAGCTGGTCGCCGCGCGCGGCGTCCGTCGTCTCTTTCGCGAGGCCGCCGGTGGTGAAGGTGACCGGCTGAGTGGGACGCAGTTTGTAGTTGCCGAAGTTGTAGTCGAGGACGCCGACAGTCGCGCCGAGCAGTCGATCGCCCACGTTCACGGGCGGAAGCGTGCCAAGGACGGCTTGGAGGATGAGTCGCTCGGGGTTGAAGTCTGTCGCCCGGATCACGACGCCCCCACGCGGCGTGCGGATGCCGGCGTCCGGATTCACCAGCGAAACCTCCGTCGTCCGGCTCGACGAGAAGCTGATGCTCGGACCGGTCGCGGTCGCATCGTCGACCTCGACGAGCATGCCTTCGAGACTCTCGGCGTAGTCGATCCCATCGGTCGCGGGATCGAACACCCCGCTGGTCTCGACATCGCCGGTCGCGTCGTCCTCGATGATTTCGCTCGGCGGCGTCCATAAGGTCACCGGCGGAAGCGGATTACTCGACGACAGGATCGTGATCGAAGGTGAAACCAGCTCGGTGATCGTCAGGTTCGTGCTGGAGGTACCCCCTTGACGGAACTCCGACACGGACGCGTTGACCGTCACCGAGTCACCAACGGTGACAGATGACGGCGATGAGGTGAATACGAAGATCCCCTCGGACGTGTCCGGATCGTCGTCTGGTGCCGGATCCTGCATGAAGAACCCGTTGGAAGCCTTGAACGTCACGATCCCAGGTACGTTTCCCACCGGCTGATCGGCGAATGGCGATCGATGGGCCGCCCCCTGGATCTCGTGAATACGCCGACTAGCCGCGATCGTCGTGAAGCTGAACACGAAGTTCGCCGCCATTGCGTCCGGCGGGTCGATGAGATCCCGATCGGTCACCTGCGCCGCCACGATGGTCACGACGCACGTCTCAGCGTTGACGAAGTCCGCGGCGGGGTCGAACGAGAAACTCATCGGACCGCCCGAGGCGGCCGCGGAATGCGGTCCGCTGAGCGAGCAGGTGATCGTGAACCACATGCCGCTGACGTTCACGGGCTCGCTGAAGGCGACGGAGACGCTCGCGTCGAGCGACACCCCGCTGGCTCCGGCCGACGGGGTCGTCGTGCTGACGGCCGGCGCTTGGTCGTTGCAGTTACCCGGCGGCGACGCCGAGGTACGTGGCGCCGGCGCTGCGGCGGTGAAGTCCGCGCCGTTGTTGTCGGTGTCGACGCAACCACTACCAGCTCGGAACGCCGCCGTGCCGTTGCTAAGCGTCGGCGCTGGCGCCGCGCCCTCGAAGAAGTTGGCGCCGTCGTAGCCGATGAGATCGACGATCGTCGCAAGCGCCGCGGCGGAGCACGGAGTCGAGCTCCCATTGCAGCCGAGCGGCGTCATCGTGTTGACCAGGGCGAGCTTCCCACTGGTCGCGCTTATGTTGATGGGCGTCGAGTCGGTCACATCCGGCGGGGGGAGGGGCACTCCTACGGCCGCGTTCGAGGCTCCTTGAACCAGCAAGTACTGACCGGGTGTGAGCGAGCCCGAAAGAGGGGTGATCGTGCTGGTTAGGCTCCCAAAGTTTCCCGTCCCGGTGGCGCTCGCGTACTGAACCGACCACCCCGAGACGCTCACGGTCGCCGCGCCACGATTGAAGAGCTCGATGAAATCGTTCTGGTACGGGGCGCCGCTGTTCCCGCCGCCGCCGTAGACCTGGCTGATAACGACGTCTCCGGATACGGCCGCTGCCGGCTGCGTTAACGGCAGCAGCGTGACGACCATCGAGAAGAACACAAGAAATGCCAAAGACCGGCTGCGGATCAACCCCACCTCACTCCCCGATCTGCGCCTGCGGCACAGTACCCCAAGTGACGAGCATCTGGCTCGACGAGATCGCGGCCGACGTCTTCCCGCGCCTCGACGGCGATGCCGCCGCCGACGTCGCGATCGTCGGCGCAGGAATCGCCGGGATCGCGACCGCGTACCACCTCGCACGCGCGGGCGCAAAGCCGATCGTGCTTGAGGCTCGCACGGTCGCCGAAGCGGCCAGTGGGCGAAATGCGGGCTTCCTTCTCGCGGGTGTCGCGGAAAACTTCGCCGCGGCGGCGAAGCGCTACGGCGAAGAGCGCGCCCTGCGAGTGTGGCGATTTACGAGACACAACCAGCAGCTCGTGCGTGAGGTCGTTGCCCGAGAACAGATCGACTGCGACCTCGCTTGGAACGGCTCCGCGCAGATCGCCGGCGACGACTCCGAGTGGGCGGAGGCCCGCGCGAGCGCGGAGCGGCTCCGGCGCGAAGGCGTCCGCGTTCGTCTGGTCCCGGAGGAACGCGCCGCGATCTACGAGGAGGACGGCGAGCTGCATCCGGTGAAGTACGTGCGCGGGCTCGCGCGGGCCGCCGCCAGATCAGGCGCACGCATCTTCGACGGCACGCGCGTGACGGCGGTGGCGCCAGACGGTCTACGGACCGAACGCGGGCGTGTGCGCGCCGGTGCCGTCGTGGCCTGCGTGAACGCGTACTCGCAGCACCTCGTCCCGCTGCGTGTCCGTCCGGTCCGCGGTCAGATGCTCGCGACCGCGCCTGTTGGCCGCCGGGTGTTCGTCCGACCGGCATACGCGCACCGCGGCTATCGCTACTGGCGGCAGCGGGCCGACGGGAGGCTGCTCATTGGCGGATGGCGAGACACCGCGCGCGACGAGGAGGTGGGCGAGGAGGAGCGGACGACGCGCCCCGTGCAAGACCAGCTCGAGAGCTTCCTGCGCCAGCGCGCACCCGAGGCCGCCATCTCCCACCGCTGGGCCGGGATCATGGGCTTCTCGCACGACGCGCTCCCCTACGCCGGCCGGCTTGCCGATGGCATCTTCGTCAACGCGGGGTTCACCGGGCACGGGATGGCGTTCGCGACCGCGACCGGCGAGCTCGTCGCCGACCTCGTCCGCGGTGTCTCGCGGAATGAGACCGATCTGTATGCGCCGGAGCGGCCATAGAGCGAGCAGCCAAGCGAGATTCCGAAGGCGGCGGCGCGTTTGACACTCGTAGATGCACGCATCGCTCGTCCCGACCGCGACCGACCTGGCCGAGCTTCTGGGCTATGTGCTCGGCAACCCGTTCCTCTTCATCAGCTCGAGCACCGTCATGACGACGGGCCTCGTTCTGGGCGCGGTCGCGATGTCCCTCGTTCCCCGCGGCGCCCCGGCGCTACGGATCGCTGCGCCGCCGCTCGCTATGGTCCTCGCGTACTTCGGGCTCGGGAGCATGGTGCTCGCGACCGAGATTTTCGCGCGCTTTCACGCCGCTATCCCTGACGCGACCGAGACGCAGCTCGCCTCGGGGATCGGCCATTTGGTCGAGGCCGCAGCCGGAGTCGCAGTCCTGTTCCCCCACCTTCGCCGGCGCTCGCGGCATGCCTGGATCGTCGCGAACGCGGTCGCCGCCGCGTACTGGATGGCGCAGGTCCTCGTCATTACGCCGCCGTGGTTCGCGTTCCAGGGTCAGCTCGAGGTCGTCCGGATGCTCGCGCTCGCCACGCTGGCCGCTGGCGCTCTGGTCAGCCTCGTTCTGTGGCGTGCCGCTCCGCGGCCAGCGTGAGGGCGATGCTCTCGAACGGCTTCGACGCGTAGCCTTCAGCGCGCTCAGCGCGTGTACGCGGCGCAGAGCATGCCGAAATAGGTCGGCGCCTCGTACGAGAGGAGCTCGCCTCTCCATCCGCCCCGCCCCAACGCCCCCTGGAGCATCAGCATCTGCCAGTAGCTATCGGCCTTCGCCTCACGCGCGAACGCCGATCCCAGGCGTGAGATGCCGGCCACGTCGTCGCGCTTGATGAGATCGATGACCGCGTCGTCGAACTCCTTCGATCTCGGGGTGAACCCGTAGGGGCCGTTCGCGTCATGACCATGGCCGTGATCGCAGCTCGCCACGAGCGCTACGCGCTTTGGTGAGGCCGCAGCCACACGCGCGATCGCCTCGCCCGCGCGAACATGCACGTCGTCGGGGAGATCGCGCGCCGGAGCGACGACCACGACCGGGACCTGTGGATCTGTTCGGCCGCCCATGAAGTGCGCGGGAATGAGGACGGCCCAGTCCATTGGGGCGACCGAGGCCGCGGGATCGTTCGCGCCGTAGCTCACCGCGACCACCGGGATACCGGCGGCGCGGACCGCGTCCCGGATCCCCGTCGCGAGCTCGCGATCGACGGGGACGCGCATCGTAATCGGGCTTCCCCACTGAACGAGGTCACCGGCGACGGTGCCGGCATCGATGACCGCCATCGCGCCCTCGATGTGGACGTTGTGTGGCGTCAGCACGATCGACACGTCGGGACGCGCCTCCGCGAAACGCCGACCGAGCTCTTTCATCCCCTCGGTCGTTGGCGCGGCGAGCGTCGGACGATCGGCGGGTTTGGCCTCTGGGATCGCGATGGAGCCATGCGGAGCGATGCATGCGAAGACGAGCGGCATTGTTCCGAGTATGCGCGCCTAAAATTGACGCGATCCCTAGGGCCTGTAGCTCAACGGTAGAGCAGGGGACTTTTAATCCCTTGGTT
>VBIL01000115.1 GCA_005879975.1 Chloroflexota bacterium | reverse complement strand
GCGCGTAACGGGGGGTTCGAGGAGGCAGCGCCCCCTCGGCTGCTGCTAGACTGCCTTTACTTCGTGAGTGCCCTCACCATTCCTATGAACGACCTGTTGAACACGCTTGCCCGGGAGCAGCTCAAGGCCGATCTGCCCGAGATCAGGCCGGGCGACACCGTGCGCGTCAGCGTGCGAGTTGTCGAAGGGAATCGCGAGCGCCTTCAGAACTTCGAGGGCACGGTGCTGCGGGTGCGCAACGGCGGGGTCGACAAGCAGATCACGGTGCGACGGATCGCCAGCGGCGTCGGCGTCGAGCGCACTTTCATGATGCACTCACCGCGAGTCGAGAAGATCGAGCTCGTCCGGCACGGTCACGCTCGCCGTGCGGCCTTGTACTTCCTCCGCGAGCGCGTTGGCAAGGCCGCGACCCTGCGCGAAAAGCGCAAATAGACAAATAACTTGACCGGCCCCCTGCCGGTCCGTTGAACTACGTAGCCGTGCCGTCCCTCAACCACGAGAAGCGCCTCTGGGCGGATGGTCTCCTGCGCGTCGTCGGTGTCGACGAGGTCGGCATGGCCGCGCTCGCGGGGCCGGTCGTCGCCGCGGCATGCCTGGTCACGCCCGACACCCGGCTCATCCGAAAGGTGAACGACTCGAAGGTGCTGACACGTCTCCAGCGCGAGGAGCTCCTCGGGGCGATCAGAGGCCGCGTCGTGAAGGTCGGCATCGGCGCGGCCTCGGTCGCGGAGATCCATCGCCTCAACATCTATCACGCGAGCCACGTGGCGATGCTCCGCGCGCTCCGTCAGATCGGTGAGTACGACTGGGTGCTCGTCGACGGACGCCGCATCCTCGATCCCGCGTTCGCGCCGGGCAAGCACAGCGAGATCGTGAGAGGCGACGCGAAGTCTTTCTCCATCGCCTCCGCGTCGATCGTTGCGAAGGTCACGCGCGACCGGTTAATGGCCAGGCTCGCGACGAAGTACCCGGGGTACGGCTGGGAGCACAACTGCGGGTATCCGACCATCGATCATCGGAAGGCCCTGCGCGAGCTCGGCGTCACTCCATTCCATCGCCAAGACTTCGGAACGGTCCGCGTGATGCTCTCGGCGGATCAGATGACGCTGGAGCTCGAAGAGGTCGCGGGAGTGTCACCCACTTGACGTTCGCCCGGGCCTCGGCCCGGGTAGTCTGCCCCGGTCCATGAGAACTCCGACGAAGACCACGCTGCGTCCTTTCGCGCCCTCCGATTACGGCGCCGTGATCGCGGTGAATCGGGCGGCGTACCCCGACTACACGGAGAGCCTCGAAGAGTGGCGGCACTGGGACGAGAGCTGGGACTCGACGAAGTATTTCAAGCAACGGCTCGTCGCCAAGGATGGCGCGCGCGTGGTTGGCTGGGGCCAGCTGAGTCATATGCCTTGGCAGTTTCTCGCCGACAAATACCGGGTCGATGTCACCGTGCTTCCCGAACACCGCGGGCGCGGGCATGGGTCAGCCCTTTACGATGAGCTGCTCGCGACAGCGCGCTCGCGCAACGCGATCGCGTTGCAGGCCGCAGCGAAGGAGTCGATGGCCGACGGTGTCGCGTTCCTCGCGTCACGCGGCTATCGCGAACGCAAGCGTGACTGGGAGTCGCGGCTCTTCGTCCGAAAGTTCGACTTCGACCGTTTTGCCGGAGCCGACGAGCGCGTCGCGAAGCAAGGCGTCCGCATCAGCACCCTCGCGGCGGAGAAGGAGCGAGACACCGAGGCGCTTCGCAAGGCCTACGACCTGAGCGAGGATTGCTCACGCGATGTCCCGAGCGTCGACCCGCCCACACCTCGCCCGTACGAAGAGTGGATGCGGAATGTGATCGACGCGCCGAACCATTTGCCGGAGGCGTATTTCATCGCGATTGACACGGCCGGAAGGTACCTGGGCGTTTCCGATCTCTTCTCGTCCCTGGACGATCCGAGCTTCCTCTGGCAGGGTCTCACCGGGGTTCGCCGGGAGGCGCGCGGCAAGGGGATCGCGATGGCGCTGAAGCTGCGGACGGTGCGCTACGCCCAGGGCAAAGGCGTCGAACACATCAAGACCTGGAACGATCAGCGGAACGAGCCGATGCTCAGGATCAATGAGGCGCTGGGCTTCGAAAAGCAGCCCGCCTGGATCGTCTACGAGAAGGGCCTGTCAGGCTCGTCGCAGTCTCGCCCTTCGTCATAGCAACCAAACACCGATTACGCGATAACGGAGCGGTGAGAGCACTGCTCGCGGCCATCTGCATGTCGCTCGTGGCCGCGACGCTCGTACCGGTGCCGGCGGCGGGGGCGACGGGGTGGCACGCCGCCTGGCTCGCGCAGGATCCCTGGCCGGTGCTCCGCCCGAGCGCGGTCGTTTCGTACACGCTTCGCTTCCGCAACACCGGCACCGAGACATGGCAGAGAGGCGTCGTCGGGCGCCAGGTGAACTTGGGCGTAACGGGCGATTCCACCGCGCAGGCGGACGCCGGCATGGCCGTCGCATGGCTCAACGCGAACCGCGTCGCGACGACGGCCGAGGCTTCCGTGGCTCCCAACGCGATCGGCACGTTCACGTTCACGCTTCGCGCGCCCGCGACGCCCGGCTCATACCGTTTGCCGCTCCATCCGATCCTCGAGGGAGTGCAGCATCTCGAGGACGAAGGCGTGTTCGTGCTCGTTGTCAGCGACCTCGGATTTCACAGCACGTGGGTGAGCCAGTCGCCCTACCCGACGCTCCAGCCGGGGCAGACAAGCACTCCGCTCAATCTCGTGTTCCGAAACACCGGGACACAGACCTGGACGAAAGGCGTGCTCGGTCAGGAGGCGCGGCTCGGCATCAACCTCGACGACGCGCAATGGGCCCCGCTCGCCGTGAACTGGCCATACCCAACGCGCGTGGCGGCGCAGACCGAGGCGACCGTGGCGCCCGGTGCGACGGCGACGTTCACGTTCCAGGTGCGCGCGCCACAGACGGCTGGCACGTACTCGCTGCATCTGCGGCCGGTCGTCGACGGCGCATGGTGGATGGAAGACCAGGGCGTCTTCCTGACGATCACCGTGCCGGGCTTGCCGCCAGCTGCGGGCAATGCGCCGAAGCTCACCACGACCGTGGTGCAGTCCGGTTTGAAATTCCCATGGGATCTCGCGTTCGCGCCTGATGGCCGGATGTTCGTGACCGAGCGCGCCGGCAACATCCTGGTGTACGCGAGCGGTGCCGCCGGAGCGCCGCAGCTCGCGAACAATGCCGTGTCGAGCATCCGCGCCGAGGGCGAGGCCGGCGCGATGGGGATCGCGCTCGATCCCGCGTTCGCGGCGAACCACTTCGTGTACGTATGCGCCTCCCGGACCGACAACGGTTGGCTCAACCAGGTGCTGCGCTATCGCGATGTGAACAGCACGCTGGTGTTCGATGGCTACGTCATCCGCACGGGCATGTTCGCCGGCGGCAACCACGACGGCTGCCGCGTTCGTTTTGCTCCGGACGGCAAGCTCTGGGTCACGATGGGCGAGGTGGGGAACACCGGGTTCTCGCAAAATCCCAACTCGCTCAACGGCAAGGTGCTGCGCGTAAATCCCGACGGAACGATCCCCGAGGACAACCCGATTCTGGCCGGCGCGTTCGGTAGAACCGCCGCCTTCACCATGGGACACCGCAACCCGCAGGGCATCGCGTTTCAACCGGGGACCGGCCTAGCGTTCACGAGCGAGCATGCCCACTACACCGACAGTTCGACCGGCGCGCACTCACACGCCACCGTCAATCTTCTGAAACCCGGGCTGAACTTCTCTTGGCCGAACGGCGCCGGCCCCGGCTTCACGAAACCGGTATGGCAGTCACTCGACAACCCGTACGTCGCGACCAGCGGGAACACGTTTGTGAGCGGACCGCAGTGGGGCGCCTGGGACGGGGATCTGTTCCTCGCGGCGCTTGCGGGCACCATGCTGCTGCGGCTCGAGCAGCAGCCCGACGGGACGTTCAAAACCGCTGGCGTCCTCTTCAACGGGACGTACGGTCGCCTCCGCGCGGCGGTGCAAGGCCCGGACGGATCCCTTTACCTCACGACGGATAACAGCTCCGACCGGATCATTCGGGTCACGCCCTCGCAATAACGCGCCGATCTCTGTGGCGTGGATCGCCGCGCCCTAGGGCTCGCCGGGGAGCGCGCCGCGGAGGCCGAGCTGGTCCGTCGCGGATTGCGCATCGTCGCCCGTAACGAACGGACCCGCTTCGGCGAGATCGATCTTGTATGCCGCGACCGCGATGGCTTCGTCTTCGTCGAGGTGAAGACGCGCCGGGCGGGATCGTTCGTTGCGGCCGCGGAAGCGGTCGACCGGCGCAAGCTCGGCCGGCTCGTTCGTCTCGGTGCGGGCTGGCTCGCGATGCGCGGAGAGCGCGACGCGCCTTGGCGTGTCGTCGTCGCCGCGCTGACCGTCGGCGACGAGGGCACGCGGGTCGAGCTGCTGGAGGCCGGTCCCTAGAATCGGACACAGATGGCGACGATCGCGCTGCCGCTGCGACGAGCCGGACTCTCCGGTCTCGGCGCGACGGCGCCACTCGTCATCGGCGTCGCGGGCGTTTTTCTCAGTTGGTTCGGCGCGGCGTGGGATGTCTCCTGGCATCGGGTCGTCGGACGCGACACCTTCTGGAGCGTCCCGCACCTGTTCCTATATGGGGGCGTGATCCTGTGGGGCGTCGCGGCCCTCATCGCGACCGTCACAGCGATGGCCGGCCGTCCGGTGCGCGGACGCGAGATGCGCGTCGGACCTTTCCGGGCGGAGCTTGGATTCGCCCTGGTCGGGCTCGGCGCGCTCGCGGTGATCCTCTCGGGCCCGTTCGACGAGCTGTGGCATCGCTCGTTTGGACGCGATGTGGATATCTGGAGCCCACCGCACATCGCCGGCGTCGTCGGGTCGACCGTCGCGTTCCTCGGGTGGTCGAGCGCGTTCGCGCCCGGGACGTTCACGATCCCGGACTGGCTGCGGCGCGTCCTCCGCGCCGTAATGCTCGCGAACGTCTGCGGTGTGCTGGTGTTCGGCATGAACTTCTACTACATCACCGCGACGACGCGCGAGGCGTTCTTCTACCCACTGCTGGTGGCGCTCCTCGTCCCGGCGGCACTCGCGACCGGAGCCCACTTGGTCGGAGGTCGCTGGGGGGCGACGATCGTGGCGGCGACGTACACGGTCACGGCGCTCGCGACCTATCTCGTCCTTGACGGCAGCGGCTGGCTCGCGCCGGCGTTCCCGCCGCTGATCGTCGCGGGCGCCGTTGCCCTCGACGTGCTACGGGCGCGAAGCCGTCCCTGGTCTCACCCGCTGGTGTTGGGTCTGGCGTTCAGCGTCACGTTCGTCGCGGCCGAACTCATCCGCGTCGCGCTCTTTCCGGCTCCGGTGCCGACCGGCCTGGCCTCCGGTGGCCCGGACCCGCGAGCGTCGACACTCTTCTTCCAGTACTACGCGCAGACGGTCGCGCGGCCGTGGCTGTCGATATGGCCGATCCTCGCCGCGGTCCTCGGCGCACCGCTCGCGGCGGCGAGCTGGCTCGTCGGTCGTCGGCTGGGCGCCCTCTTAGCGGACGATCTCGACGCCGAGGCCCTCGCTCACCCGTAGCGAGGACGCGCGCAGTGCGTGCCCGATCCGCAGCCGCGCGCCATGCGGCATCGAGCGTTCGGTCCAGACCGGGCCTTCCGCGCGTATCAGGTCGTCCCAAAGCACCACGTCCACATCTGCCCCGGCGCAGGGATTCTGTGCGGCGACTTCCGGGCAGGTGAGCGGCCGGGTGAACGACGGCATCGCGGCGGGATCGTAGGCGAGGACGGCGTAGCTCCGGTCCAGGTAGTAGTCGACGAGCACCGCGTCGTACGCCGTGACGACCACAGTCGTCTCCGTCACGAACATCGAGCGGACGAACGCCGCCTTCTCCTCGATGCCGCGGTCGTGACGCGCGACGTCGCGCGCCGAGATCGGCGTCTCGCTCAGCAGGAAGATAGCCGCGTTGCCGAGCGCGACCGCGGCCACGATCCACGGGAACACGCGCGGCATCCGAATACCCTTCGCCAGCCCGATGGCCCCGCGGGCGGCGAGGATGGCAAGGCCCGGCAGCATGCTGAAGATGTAGCCGTACTCGCCGACGTGGATGAAGACGTAGAAGGGCAGCGGCGCGAGCGTCCAGAGCGCCATGAACGCCGTCCGCCAGCGGTCACGCAGCTCGATGCGTCGCGTGTCCGCTGAGCTGAGCGTCACGGCAACGAGCGGGATGAGGAAATACAGCCCGCGTCCCAGGAAACGCGCGAGCTCATAGGTGTTGCGGTAGATGGCGATGGGTCCGTTCCCGAAGATGCTGTAGCGATCTTCCACGAACGTGCTCTGGATGCGGACCGCTTCGAGGAATCGGGCAAGGCCGCCGTCGGCGAAGCCGCTCGCGACCACCCAGCCACCGACGAGGGCCGCCACGCACGCGGCGGAGACCCCCGCGGTCAGGATCGTCGCGCGTGCCGCGGCGAGAAGCCAGAGCGGAGCCAGAAATATCGCGAGGTCGGATCGAAAGCCGATCGCGATGCCCCACGCAGCGGACGCGGCGATAAGCCGTGTCCCGCGCCGGACGCGCGACGCGCTCGGATCGAGCGCGCGCCAAAACAGCAGCGCGCATAGCGTGGAGAGCGCGGCGAGGAGTGTGTAAGGGTAGGCGACGCCGCCGTAGGCCCAGAACGTCACGGCGCTGAGAACGAAGACCGCCGAGACACGGCCGGTCCGCTCGTCATACAGGCGGGCGGCCAAGAGATACACGAGGCTGACGGTGGCCGCCCCCGCAAGGGCGCTCACGATCGTCATCGCGCGATTGGGATCGTGCGTCACGAAGTCGATCGCGCGAAGCAGAAGGACATACCAGAGGTAGCCGGGAGGCTGCGGACGCTGGTCCAGCGGATCGAACGCCAGGATCGCGCGCGCGTAGAGCACCGAATCGGGCGCGTAGAGGTTCATGGTCGCGAACGGAAGCCGGGTGAGGAGCGCGAGCCCGAACAGCGCGAGCGCCACCCGCAAGCTCAACACCGCGTAGTTTGACCGATGGGACCGCGGTACCGACCGCTGGTCCCATCTGTCGCGCGATCGAGCTCGCCCAGGCTGCGCGCCCATCGCGATCAGAGCGCCGGATGCGCCTGGGACCGCGCGCTCTGTCGCGCGTGTGACCGCATGCGCACTCTGGGGTCTGGAGACCGCGCTCGTTACGGTCGAGGTCGACGTCGCGAACGGACTCCCGGCGTTCGTCGTTGTGGGGCTGCCAGACGCCGCCGTGCAGGAGGCCCGCGAGCGCGTGCGCGCGGCGGTGCGCAACTCGGGCTACGAATTCCCACTGCGCCGCGTGACGGTGCTTCGGCGAGCTCGCCCTCGACGGCGCCTTGCGTCCGGTGCGCGGCGCGATGCCGCGTGTTCGTCACGCCGCGGCGCGCGGGATCCGCGCGGTCGTCGTCGCGACCGACAACGCGGGCGAGGCGGCCGCCTGCGGCGTCGCGGCGTATGGCTTCGGTTCGCTGCGCGACGTCGTCGAGCATCTGGACGGGCGCGTCCGCGTGGCGCCGTGCGCGGTCCCGCCCCGAGCGGGGGAGCCGCGGCATGAGGTCGACCTTGCGGATATCGCAGGGCAGGAGACACCGAAGCGTGCGCTCGAGATCGCGGCGGCAGGAGGCCACAACCTTCTCTTCGTCGGCCCCCCCGGCACCGGAAAGACGATGCTGGCGCGAGCGCTCCCTTCGATCCTCCCGCCGCTCGACGACGACGAGGCCATCGCGGCGAGCGCGATCCACAGCGTCGCGGGGCTCGCCGATCCTCGCCATCCCATTCTCACGGCCCGGCCCTTTCGCGCGCCGCATCACACCGCGTCGCATCTCGCGCTCGTGGGCGGTGGCTCGCCTCCGCGGCCCGGCGAGGCGAGCCTTGCGCACTGTGGTGCGTTGTTCTTGGACGAGGTCGCCGAGTTCTCGCCTTCCGTGCTGGATACCCTTCGCGAGCCGCTCGAGGAACGCGCGATCACCATCTCGCGCGCGGCCGGCGCGGCGACGTATCCCGCGCGCTTCCTGCTCGTGGCCGCGATGAATCCCTGCCCGTGCGGCCGCTACGGAGATCCCGCGCTCGAGTGCCGCTGCCTTCCCGAACAGGTCGAGCGGTATCGGGGCCGGCTCTCCGGCCCGTTGCTCGATCGCATCGACCTCCGCGCGCATGTCCCACGGGTCCCGTACGAGCGCCTGCGCGACGAGGGCCGGGAGCGGTCCTCGGAGGTCCGCGAACGGGTGATCGGCGCGCGCGAGCGGATGCGCGCTCGAACCCCGACGCGCGTGAACGCGGATCTCACAGTGGCCGAGGTCCGGCGCCACTGTGGTGTCGACGGCGAGACCGAAGCGCTGCTCGCGGAGGCTGTTCGTGCGCGTCGTCTCTCCGCACGCGGGTACCACCGGGTCCTGCGCGTCGCCCGCACCGCAGCGGATCTCGCCGCGAGCGACCCGGTGCGTGGAGAGGACGTCGCGCTGGCGTTGCTTTTGCGCGCCGAGCCATGATCGCTCTCGGGCCTGCGGATCCCCGCTATCCGGCGCGTTTGCTCGACCTGCGGCACCCTCCCGATCCGCTCTGGATCGATGGCGACCTCGGCGCACTCGGTGGACGCGCCGTGAGCATTGTCGGCACGCGCCGCATGACGCCCTACGGCGCGCGGGTCGCGCGCGAGCTGGCCACGGCGCTGGCGGAGGCCGACGTGGTCGTCGTATCCGGTCTCGCCCAGGGCATCGACAGCGCCGGGCACGAGGGCGCTCTCGCCGCCGCCGGCGAGACGGTCGCGGTGCTCGGCGCGGGGATCGCCTCGTATCTCGAAGAGGTCCACGGCAAGCGCCGGAGGCTCGCCCACGCGATCCGCGGTCGCGGCGCGCTCGTCTCCGAATTTCCGCCCGGCGCGCCGGCGCAGCACTGGACGTTCGCGCAGCGGGACTCCACGATCGCGGCCCTCGGCGAAATGACGGTCGTCGTGGAGGCACCGGTCGGCTCCGGGGCCCTCATCACCACGGCGGAGGCGCGGCGCCTGCGGCGACCGGTCTACGCCGTCCCGGGTCCGATCGGCGCCGCGGCCTCCGCTGGTACGAACGATCTCATCGCGGCAGGCGCGGCGCGTGCCCTTACAGGCGCAGAGATGCTGCTCGCGGCCCTCGGACTCCGGTACGCGACGCGTGCCGATGATCCGGACGACGACGCGCGGGTGCTCGACGCGCTCGCGGCGTCACCATCCGATCCGGACGCGCTCGCGCGCCGGCTCGGCCTCAGCACGACAACCCTCGCGGCGATCGTCGCGCGTCTTGTGATCCGTGGACGGATCGGCACGGCGGCCGATGGCCGACTCGCGCGACGCTAACCACGGGACGTCACCGCGCGGGTCGGAACGATTCAGCCGGTCCGCTTCGGCGGCCAGAACAGCGGCTGGTCCTTCTCGTAGATCGTGATCCGGTAGCCGTCCGGGTCGGACATCGCGAATGTCCGGCCGAAGGGACCGTCAAACGGCTCGGTGAGGATACGGACGCCGGCTGAGACGACCCTCTCGTAGAGCGCCTGCGCGTCGCTTGCCCGCCACCAGAGCTGGATGCTCGTGGTGTCGGGAGACGGGCCTGACTGTCCGGGACGACGTGCCGATGAAAGGGCGAACGTAGGCCAGCCCACGAACGCGACCGCGTCGGCGCCGAAATCGAACGTGTCGCGCACGGCGCCGAGGTGCTGCTCGTAGAACGAGGCAGACCTGTTCACATCGCTGACGGCGATCGAGATGAAACCCGGACTCCCTGTGACGGCGGTCTTCTGCATCGCGCACCTCCTACCCCTTAGGACTAGCGACGGGCTCCAAAGTCATCGGTCCGGGTCCGCGGCAGGACCGGCGGCAAGCCGAATGCTGCGAACAATCGCACGTCCACGAAGTTCGTCACGGACGCGATCGTGTCGTCTTGGAGTGCCAGGACTTGGATCGCGAACGCGCGCCACTCCGACGCCTCGTGCTCGGAGCGGTAGTAGCCGAACGCAGGCCCTCCATTGGCCGCTGTCGCCACGAGATGCTGGCGCCGACCGCGTTCCGGTCGCCATGCCCAGCTGATGAACGCTTTGATCGTGGGACGTCCCACATACCATTCGCGCCACGGCGGCATGGTCCAGACCGCATCTTCCTTCAGCAGGCTGATGAAGCCGTCGACGTCGCAGGCTTCCCAGGCCCGCACGTAGCGGCTGAGCAGCGCGCGCTGCCGGTCGTCGCGGACGGGTCCCGTCGCGGTCGGGCCGCTCGGAAAACGCCGGGTGAGCGTCGCCCTCGCTCGCTGCAACGCACTGTTCACTGACGCGACCGATGACTCGAGCAGGTCGGCCGTTTCGAGTGCGGACCAGCCGAGGACGTCGCGCAACAGGAGCGTCGCGCGCTGGCGAGACGGAAGCTCTTGGATCGCCGCGATGAAGGCGAGCTGAATGGCCTCGCGGGTCTCGTAGCGCGCCTCCGGACCCGGCGTGAGATCCGCGATGCCATCGAGCGCTGCATCGGGATACGGCTCAAGCCAGAGGGTGTTGCTCTCCTGTTCGCCGAGTGGCGCGAAGTCCACCGGGGGACCTTGCGCCTCAGGCAGCACTCGGCGCGCCTTCGAGCGCGCGAGCGCCGTTAGGCAGGTGTTGGTCGCGATGCGGTAGAGCCAGGCGCGGGGCGAGGCTCGTCCTTCGAAGCCGTCCAGCCCGCGCCAGGCGCGCACCAGCGTCTCCTGAACGGCGTCCTCGGCGTCATGGTGAGAGCCCAGCATCCGGTAGCAATGGAGCAGGATCTCGCCGCGGTACCGCTTGGCCAGCTCCTGGAACGCCTCATCGGATCCTTTTCGGCTCGTCTGCTCCACGATCCAAGTCTCGCTCCTAGCGAGCAGGCACCACGCGGATGATCCGATCGCCGTTGCCGTTGCTCGTCGTGAGGATGAGGGCGCCGTCCGGGGCGGTCGTCGCGCTGCGCAGCCGGCCGTACTTCTGATCGAAGAGCACGTCGCGCGCGAGCACCTGCCCCGCGTCGACCGAGAACCGCCGGACGTCCTGTTCCTTGAGAGTGGCGACGACGAGCGAGTCATCCCATGGGCCCCAGTCGGCGCCGGTCAAGAACGTCGCCCCCGCGACCGCGTAGCTCACGCTGCCTGAGCTCCACGCGGGATCGCTGAATCCGCGGAGCGAGCCGCCAGGGCCGAGCGCCGCCGGCCAGCCGAAATTCGCACCGGCGGTGACGAAGTCGATCTCATCCTGCATCTGATCGCCGGCGTCGACCACGTAGCAGGCGCCGGTCCCGGGCTGGAACGCGATCCCACCCGGATTCCGTAGGCCGACCGCATACACGGGTCCTGGCGCGGACTGCCCCCGGAGCGTCGGGTTGTCGGCCGGCACCGATCCATCGACGTTGATCCGCAGGACCTTTCCGTTAAGGGACGCGGCATCCTGCGCGAGCGCGCCCTGACCGGCATCGCCGGTCGCGATCCAGAGCTTGCGATCGGGACCGAATCGTAGGCGGCAGGAGTCGTGGACCCCCGCGGCCGCGATGCCGGCGCGCATCACGACACCATCGAGCATGAGCGTGGTGCCAGACAACCGATAGCGAAGGATCTGGTTCCGCCACTCGCCCTGGTCAGTGCGCGAGACGCAGACATAGAGCAGCGCGGTGCTTGCGAAGTCAGGGTCGAGCGCCAGTCCGAGGAGTCCGGCTTCGCCCATCGCTCGGACGCCGGCGACCTGCGCCGTCGCGATCCTCTTCGCCATCTTCGCCGTGCTCTCGAACACGCTGATCGTTCCGGGCCGTTCGGTGACGAACATGCGGCCATCGGCCGCGACGGCGACGTCCCAGGGGACCACGAGGCCGGATTGGATCACCGTCTCGCTCATCGCGGGCGCCGCCGCCGAGGGGGTCGGTGCGCCTGCGATCCCGCCGCCGGGTGCACAGCCGCATGCGAGTAGCGCCAGGACCGCCACCGCGGCGAGAACGCGACCACCCACCGCGCCACATTCTCCACCCACCCGTGCCACACTCGGGCCCTGTCCCCTTCTTTGACACGGATCCTCGACGCGCGCGGCGCGTCGCGGCTCGCCCTCTCGCCGGACGGGACGACCCTCTACTACGTGAGCGACCTCACCGGCACGATTCAGCTCTGGAGCGTCCCCGTCGGAGGCGGCGCGCCCGTGCGCCTTTCGTACGAGTCCGACCGCATCGGCGCGTACCGGGTCTCCCCGAACGGTGCGCACGTGGCGTACGGCGCGGATGAGGGCGGCGACGAGCGCTGGGTCGTCTGGGTCATGCGCGCCGACGGGAGTGAGGCGCGCCCGCTTACGAACCGGCGGGACCGCATCCATCACGTCGTCGACTGGACGCCGGACGGAGGTGCGGTCCTCGCGTTCGCGAACCTCCGAGACGAGCGCTACTTCGATCTTCACGAGATCCCTCTCGATGGGAATACACCCAGGCTCCTCTTTCGTCATGACGGCACCGGCTTTCGGGCCACGGCGCTAGCGGACGGTCGTGTTGTCGTCACCACGAATCGGTCGCGAGGCGACGAGAACCACCTCACGCTGCTCGAGCCTGACGGTTCGGCGCGGCGGCTGACGCCGGACAGTCCCGCTGCGATGCACCTGGAGGCGCATGCCTACGACGGAGGCGTCCTCGTCCTCTCGGACCGCGGGCGCGACAAGGCGGCGATCGCGCGTGTCGGTCCGGACGGGTCATTTGCGCACGTGATCGCGCCCGATCGGGTCGTCGACGATCTGGACGTCGCCGGCTCGCGCTACGCGTACGCGCTCAATGTCGATGGCCGGAGCGAGGTGCACCTGGTGAGCGAGGGCAAGGACTCGGTCGTCGGGGGTCTTCCGCCCGGCGATCTCGCGACGGATCTCATCGGCAACAGCCTGGCGCTCGCCGCCGATGGGACCGTCGCGCTGGCGTGGGCGCGCTACGACGCGCCGTCCGCTGTCTACGTGGCGCGACCGGGACGGCCGGCGAGGCTCGTCGTGCCGCCGCAAATGGCGGGTCTCTCGCCGGAGGGACTTCCCGAAGAGGAGCTCGTGGCGTGGCGTTCGTTCGATGGGCGGACGATTCCCGGCTTCTTGCTGCGACCGCGCGGCGCGCGGAGTGGCCCGCGACCGACCGTGGTCCAGGTGCACGGCGGCCCCGAGGGCCAGGCTCGTCCACTCTGGAACCCCCTCACTGTCGCGCTCGTCGCCGCCGGCTTCAACGTGCTCCAGCCGAACGTCCGCGGGTCCGCGGGCTACGGTCGCGCCTACATGTCGCTCGACGACGTGCGCCTGCGGATGGATTCGGTGAAGGACCTCGACGCCGGCGCGGCCTGGCTCGCGGAGGCGGGCATCGCGCCGGCGAGTCGCATCGGCGTGATCGGCGGCTCGTACGGTGGCTTCATGACTCTCGCCGCGATAACGTTCTGCCCCGAGCGAAACTGGGCCGCCGCCGTGGATATTGTGGGCATCGCCTCATGGAAAACATTCTTCGCGAAAACGGCCGCGTGGCGCCGCCCGCTGCGTGCGGCGGAGTACGGGGATCCGGAGAAGGACGCGGAGTTCCTCGAATCGATCTCGCCGCTCAACTTCGTCGACCGGATCCGCGCGCCGCTCATGGTCATCCACGGCGCGAACGACCCGCGCGTCCCGGTCGAGGAGGCGGAGCAGATCGTCGCGACCCTCCGCTCACGCGGCCGCGCTGTGGACTACCTGCGTTATCCGGACGAGGGGCATGGGCTCGCGAAAGCGAAGAACCGCGCCGATGCCTGGCCGAAGGTGGTCGCCTTCTTTGAGAAGTACCTGGCGGCTGACTAAGCCGCGGGGGCGCGCAGCGCGAGCGGCAGCGTGAAGGTGAAGGTGCTGCCGCGCCCTGATCCTTCGCTCTCCGCCCAGATACGCCCTCCGTGCGCCGCGACGATCTCTTTGCAGATGGAGAGACCGAGGCCCTGACCCGCCACCGCGTCGGCGGCGCCGCCGACGCGATAGAAGCGCTCAAAGATCCTGGCGAGGTGCTCATTCGGGATACCGATCCCGCGGTCGGTGACGCTCACCGTGCCCTCGCCCTCCGCAGCGTTCACGCGGACGACGATCGGCTGCGACAGCGATGAGTACTTCAGGGCGTTCGCGAGCAGGTTGTCGAGGAGCTGGGCGAAACGCGCCTGTCCGATCGCGAGGCGGACCGGCTCGGCCGGCGCGTCGAGGTCGATCGTGGCTCCCCGGACCCGTGCCCGCGCGATCGCCTCTTTGGCCTCCGTCACCGCGTCGACGGCACCCTCCACACCCGGAATGCGCTGCTCGGCGCTGAGCAGGTCCGTCATGAGCCGTTCGAGCTGCGCGAGCTGCCCCTGCACCGCCTGAAGGTTTCGGGACATGAGGGTCGCGTAGCCATGCACCGCGGTGAGCGGATTCTTCAGCTCGTGTACCGCGGTCGCGAGCGCATCCTCCTTCGCGCGGAGCGCGCCGCCAAGACTCTCGACATCACGCCCCAGCTCCTTCGCCGCTTGCTGAAGCTGGTCGCGCTCGGCGATCAGTGCCAGGCGATCGCGTCCGGCATGCGCGATCCGCTCGAGGAGGGGGAGCCGCGCGGTGAGCGTCTCGACCGGGCCGATCGTCGCGAGCACCCGCCCCTCGGAAAGGCCGACCAGGGCCACTGTCGCTCCGGCCTCGAATCACGGTCCCATCGGCGAGGCGAAAGATGGCGGCCCGCCCGCCGACGAGCGTGCCCGCTTCGAGGAGGCACGACGCGAGCACGGCCGCCTGGGCACGCTCAGCGCCGATGACTCCGAGCGCGCGCACGGTGGCCTCGAGCGAGGCGGCCTCCTCGTCACGGCGGGTCCGCTCGAAAGCCGCCGCAAGAAGCGAGGCGGCGTCGCCGACGAGGTCGTGGATCGCGCCCGCGGTCGTCGCGCGCTCCTCGGGAGTCGACGCCTCAAGGGCGACGCCCACAGTGAGCGGCGGATCCGTCGATACCGGGATCACAAGTCCGCTCATGTCCGGCACGATTCGTTCGAGTCCACCGGGCGCGCGCAGGGCGCGGATGGCTTCGGCGGACACGACGATCTCGCCGGGCGGCGTCGCGCCGGCTGTGAAGCTCGTCCGCAGCCGCTGATCGGTGCCGAGCCGCCAGGCCCATGCCCCGCGGACGCGGGGAAGATGCGCCACCTCTGTGACGAGCGTCCGCAGGACCTCGCCCGGGTCGCGCTGACGGCTGAGCGCACCGAGGGCGCGCGCGTGTACGCGCGACCAGATGGTCTCGAGATCCTGCCGGCGCAGGGCCCATACGACCTCCGCGGTCACCAGTCCGATAGCGATCAGCGCTTGGACCGGCCAGAGATCGGTCGCGCGTGCCTGGTCGCCGCGAAGGATCAGCGCCGCGTCGTAGCCGACGACCGCGAGTGCGGTGGCGGTGACGGCGCCGACCGGTCCCGAGGTGAGGGCGGCCGCGCCGATCGCGAACGTGTACAGGATCCAGGGCGCGTGCTCGAGTGGGAATGCGAAGACGAGAGCCGTGATGGCGAGTAGGTCGATGGCCGGCGAGAGCGCCGCCACCCGCCGCGCCGCCGGGAAGAAGCGAAGCACCAACGCCGCGGCCAGATACAGCAGGAGCACGCCTGCGGCGAGGGAGAGCGCCCCGGCGCCACCGAGGAGGACGAGCGTGCCGCCGAGGGCGATCGCCGCGAGCCGGATGAGCAGCTGAGCACGCTCGCGTGCCTCGTCGACCGCTGCGGTGCGACCCACTTGCGTGTTAGTAACGCATCCGGCGCGAGGCGGAGTGCGCGGGCTAGTAGCTCGCTACCAGGATGCGACTCGGATCGTTGTCGAGCTCTATGACATGGGCGACACGAAGGCGCGGTGCGTCCAGCACCGCGATGGCGTGAGTCAGCCCCGCGAGGGCGACGTAGAGCTGGTCTCCGTTCGGTGACACCGCGAGGTCGGCGACCGATCCGAGGAATGCCGCCGATGAAGTGAGCTTCTTGTCGCGGATGCCGATCGCCTCGACGCCGTTGGCCGAGCCGGCGTAGAGGATGTCCTCGAGCGGCGAGATCGCGAGGGACGTCGCCTGCACGTCGATGGTGATGCGATCTGTGACCGCGTACTGCTCGGTGTCGACCACGTCGATCACGCTCAGGCCTGCGATCGCCACGTAGATCCGAGTGCCCGAGCCGGCCATGACCATCGCCGCGGGCGGGCCGTCCAGCGGGATCGTGTACGGCGTTCGGCCGCCAAGGTTCAAGTACAGGAGATCAATGCCGCGCGGGGTCGCTACGAAGACGTGGTTGTGCTTGTAGCTCGGAGCGAGTGCCTGCGGCTGCCCGTGATAATCGAAATACTCGTTCTGGCCCGTCTCGAGATCTATCTGCTCCACGCCGCTTGATCCGACCACCATCAGTGAGTGCCCGTCTCGGTTCGCCGCGACCACCCCACCGACGGTCAACGCCTGTTTCGTGGTCGCGTTGCCGGTAACGATGTCCTGCGCCACCACGAAGCGGTCCGTGTACGAATAGACCGTCCGCTCATCGGTGCCGAGCGCGATCTGGGTGACGTTTCGAGAGTCGCCCGCAAGCAGATCCCCCGGCTGATTCGCATCGGGATGCATCGCCTTCACCGCGCCGCCCGCGAGCGCCACGATGGTGACCCCTCGCGGAGGTCGCGGCGCGGCCGGCTCGTAGTGGTCGATCGTCGCCCGACGCTTCTTGGTCCAGCCGTCCTTTTCGACGAAGGGGTAGGGATCGACCATGCCTCCCGGCCCCAGGATGGGGTAGGGCGTGTCGCCGACGTGGTCGCCGTCGGCGTCTTTGCCTTTGTAATCGGCCCAGTAGTTGCCCTCCTTCGTCTGGGCGTCAAACCAGACGTTCGATCCCTCGGTGTTGTCGCTGACCTGCGGATTGTTCCCGATCACGTTGTTGTGGAAGATGACGTTCTCCTTCGCGTCGCTGAACCAGATCCCCCAGTTGATATTCGAGTCGATCGTGTTCTCGATCACTCGGTTGCCCTTGCTCGCGTACATGTAGAGCCCGTACCCGCCGGGGCTGTTATACGTCTGCCGCGCGAGCAGATTGCCCTGCAGGAGCGAATCGTCGGAGTTCTGAAGGTGCAGGCCATAGATGTTGAACTCGACGTCGGAGCCTCTGACCGTGATCTTCTTGGAGGCGTGGATGTAGAAGCCGAAGCGGTTCTTCTGTGTCGTCACGTTCTCGATCGTGCTCGACTCCATGTCGATGAAGTAGATGCCGGTCGAGAAGCCGATGGTCTTGCCGTTCCGGATCGTCACTCCCGTGTGCCCACCGACCCGCACGCCGACGGTGTCGAGCTGCGGGAGCGGCCAGGTCTGTGGTCCCATGCCCGGGCCGGAGAGGGTGTGACCGCCTAGATCGACGGTGACGTTGTCGACGTCGATGACCATGCCGTCGCCTTGGCAGGTCATGTCGTTCGCGAGGGTGAAGCTCTCGCTCACCCGCATCGCGCAGCGGCCTTCACGGGAGGCGATCGTCGTCGAGGGCGCGGTGGTCGCGCTGCCGATCGGCGACCCGGTCGCTCCCGCGACCGGGCTCGCGGCCGGTGAGGTGGAGGCCGGTGGGGCTGAGGCGGCCTGGCAAGCGATCACCGCGGTGAGCGTGAGTGCCCCGAGCGAGCCGAGACGAGCGACTGGCGGTCGCATGTCGCAAGGCTATACAGCCGCCGTCAGGGCAGGGTTCCCGCAGACTCCCAGGATGCGCGAAGAAGCGGTCAGGATCGACGACCGCCTGGAGGCCACGCTCCGCATCCCCGACCTGGCGCCGACCGCGATCGTGGTCATCGCGCATCCGCTGCCGACCCACGGCGGCACGATGCGCAACCCGCTGGTCGCCGCGATCGCGCGGGCGTGCGCCGAGCGCGGTTGGTATGCGTTGCGGTTCAACTTCCGCAGCGTCGGCCTCAGCGCCGGGGAGTGGACCAACGGGCGATGGGAGCCAAATGATGTCGCAGCCGCCGTCCGCTATGCCAGGCAGCTCGCGCCGGGCCTTCCGCTGGGCCTCGCCGGCTACAGCTTCGGCGCGTTCATGGCCCTCGCGTATCTCGCACGGGGCGGGACGGCGGAAGCTGTCGCCCTCGTCGGCGTCGGGATGAAGGACGCGAACTTCGCGCCGCGCGCGCTTCCTGCGATTCCGCCGGGCACTTTCATCGTCGCGGCGGAGAACGACCAATTCGGGACGGCGGACGAGCTCCGCGCGGCGGTCCCGCACGCACGCATCGCTGTTGTGGGCGGCGTCGATCACTTCTTCGTTGGTAAGCGCGACGAAGTCGGACGACTCGTAGCCGAGGATCTGGCGCGAGTACTGCCTGTACCATCGCATTTCCCATGACTGCCGAGGTGACGACCGTCGCGCCATCCACTTCCGCGAAGAAGACCCGGAAGCGCATCCTCACGGGCGATCGGCCGACGGGAAAGCTGCACGTCGGCAATTACGTGGGGACGCTGGCGAATCGCGTGAAGCTTCAGGACTCTTACGAGACCTTCCTGCTCGTCGCCGACCACCACATGCTCACGACCAAGCTCGAAGGCCTCAGCGAGATCGAACAGAACATTCGCGACGATGTCATCGACAACCTCGCGGTCGGCGTGTCGCCCGAGAAGGTCAGATCAGCTTCGCGATCACGGACTGGCGCAGCCGACATACGGCCTCCTCGGGTATCCGGTCCTGCAGGCGGCCGACATCCTCATCGTGAAGGGCGATCTCGTCCCCGTCGGGCGGGACCAGGAGTCGCACGTCGAGCTCACGCGTGAGATCGCGCGGCGCTTCAACGAGCTCTTCGCACCCATTTTCCCGGTGCCGGAATCGCTGATTCCCGAGATGGGGCTGCTGCCGGGGATCGACGGACGGGACAAGATGGGAAAGAGCCTGGACAACGCGATCTTCCTCTCCGACGACGCGAAGACCGTGGAGCACAAGGTCAAACGGATGTACACGGACCCAAATCGCGTGCGCGCCGACGTGCCCGGCCGCGTCGAGGGCAATCCTGTGTTCGTGTATCACGACACGTTCAATCCGGACAAAGCCGAGGTCGATGACCTGAAGGCTCGCTACCGCGAAGGAAGGGTTACTGACGTTGAGGTGAAGAGCCGCCTCCTCGCGGCGCTGGAGAGGTTCCTCACACCGATCAGAGAGCGCCGGGCGGAGATCGCCGCGCGGCCGAAGGTCGTCGACGAGATCCTCGCGGCCGGCAGCGAGCGCGCCCGACGCGAGGCCGCTGCGACACTGCACGAGGTCCGTCAGGCGATGCGACTCGATTACTTCGGGCGCTAGCGCCTTGCCCCGGCTGTACGTCCTTATTCTGTCCGGCGGCGCCGGAACGCGCCTCTGGCCGCTCTCTCGGCGCGAACGTCCCAAGCAGTTCCTCGATCTTCTCGGTGACCGCACGCTCCTCCAGGACACGGTCGATCGGGTCTCGGAGACCGTACCGGCCGAGCGCATCTTCGTGGTCGCGCCGCCCGAGCACCGGGCACTTATCCACGAGCAGCTTCCCGAGCTCCGGAGCGATCACCTGGTGGTCGAGCCCTATCCCCGCGGCAACGCGGCCGCCGTCGGCCTCGCGATGGCGGCGCTCGCGGCGTTCGACCCGGAGGCCGTCGTGGCGGTGCTGCCCTCCGACCACGTCGTGGAGAAGCGCGCGGAGTTCCGGAAGGTCTTGATCGCGGCGACTGCCGCCGCCGAGCGGGGCCATCTGGTCACCCTCGGTATCACGCCGACGGCTCCCGACACCGGATTCGGCTACATCGAGGCCGGCGACAAGCTGGACATCGAGGGCCCCATGGAGGTGCGCTCGGTCAAACGCTTCGTCGAGAAGCCCAAACGCGATCAGGCAGAGAGGATGCTCGCCGCGGGCGGCCACTACTGGAACGCCGGCATGTTCGTCTGGCGCGTGGAGGAGGTCCTGCGCGTCTAGGGGAGGTTTGGGAGGAGACCGACCGGACGACGATCGATTACGGGATCGTCGAGAAGGCCCCCAACGTCGCCGTCGTGCCGGCGGAGATCGGATGGCACGACGTCGGCTCGTGGGCGCGCCTGGCCGAGCTCGTCCAGAGGACGGACAACTGGGCGTCCGGCGACCAGGTCGCCGAGGACGCGCACGGTAACTACGTCTGGGCGCCCGGGAAGACGGTTGCGTTAATAGGAGTGGAGGGGCTGATCGTCGTCGACACCCCGGACGCCCTCCTGGTGACCTCGAAAGAGCGCTCGGCGGACGTGAAAACAGTCGTCGACCGTCTTCGACGGGAAGAGCGGGACGATCTTCTGTAGGAGGGCCGCAGGCAGGCCTGTTTGACGCCTGTCTGTCTGCTCTGGTGGACGGCGCGGTTACAGTGGATAGAGGAAGGGGCGCCCGAAGAGGGCGCCTTTCGCTAAGTGAAAGGAATCTGACTTGGCCGAAGCGGCAAAGGATTTGGTCGTGGTGGAGAGCCCGACCAAGGCACGAACTCTAGAACGGATGCTCGGTCCGGCCTACAAGGTCGAGGCCTCCTTCGGCCATATCCGTGATCTTCCGAAGTCGAAGATGGGCGTGAATCTCAAGACCTTCGTGCCTGAGTACATCGTCCCAGACGATTCGGAGAAGCAGGCCCGGATCCTGCGTCGCGAGGCGAAGGCAGCCGGCCACGTCTGGCTGGCCACAGACCTCGACCGCGAGGGCGAGGCCATCGCGTGGCACCTTGCCGACATCATCAAGGTCCCCAAATCCAAGCTCCGCCGCGTCACCTTCCACGAGATCACCCCGGCAGCGATCGAGGAGGCATTCAAGCATCCCCGCGAGATCGATCAGGACTTGGTCAATGCGCAGCAGGCCCGCCGCGTCGTGGACCGTCTCGTGGGCTACACGATGTCCCCGCTCCTCTGGAAGAAGATCCGCTACGGGCTTTCCGCCGGCCGGGTTCAGTCGGTCGCGCTCCGGCTCATCGTCGATCGCGAGCGCGAGATCCAGGCGTTCACTCCGCAGGAGTACTGGACGCTCGAGGCGGCGCTCGCGAACCTCGCGGGCGAGACATTCAGCGCCGAAGTCATCCAGCAGAAGGGGCACAAGCTCGAAATCCATGACGGCGAGACGGCGGACAAGCATCGGGCCGCCCTCGCGGAGGCCCATTACGCCGTCAAGAGCGTCGAGAAGCGCGAGAGCGGTCGCAACGCCGCGCCGCCGTTCACCACGTCGACCCTACAGCAGGAGGCGTCGCGCAAGCTCGGCTACTCGGTGAAGCGCACGATGGTGCTCGCCCAGCAGCTGTACGAAGGCATAGCGGTCGGCGAGGGCGCACCGGTCGGTCTCATCACCTATATGCGTACCGACTCGCTGCATGTCGCCGAAGGCGCGCTCCACCAGGCGCGGGACGTCATCACGAAGGAATTCGGCGCGCCGTACGCGATCGAGAAGCCGCGGCATTACAAGACGCGCTCGAAAGGCGCGCAGGAAGCGCACGAGGCGATCCGTCCGACCGATCTCTCGCGGACGCCGGACCGCATCAAGCGTTTCCTCAAGCCCGACCAGCTCAAGCTCTACACACTCATCTGGCAACGGACGATCGCGTCGCAGATGGCGGCCGCTCGCTTCGAGAATACGCGCCTCGACGTCGAGGCGGGTCAGTACCTCCTGCGCGCGAACGGACGCCGCATCCTCTTCGATGGATTCCTCCGCGCGTACTTCGAATCGAGTGACGAGCCCGAGAAGGAGATCGCGCCACTTCCCGAGGTGCAGCCAGGCGAGGCGCTGAAGCTGCTCGGTCTCGACGCGTCGCAGCACTTCACGCAGCCGCCCGCCCGCTTCACCGAGGCATCGCTCGTGAAGACGCTCGAGGAGCACGGGATCGGCAGGCCGTCGACGTACGCGCCGACGATCTCGACGCTCGTCGACCGCAAGTACGTGCGGAAGGAAGGCCGGGCGCTCATGCCAGAGGACGTTGGGTTTGTCGTCACCGACTTCCTGCGCGAACACTTTCCCGACATCGTCGACACCGGCTTCACCGCGCGGATGGAGGAGGACCTCGACAAGATCGCCGACGGCGAGGTCGAGTGGGTCCCGGTCGTCCGCGACTTCTTCGAGCCGTTCAGCAAGCTTGTCGAGGAGAAGACCAAGTCGATCAAGAAGTCGGACGTGACCGAGGAGGCCACCGATCGGGTCTGCCCCAAGTGCGGACGTCCGGTGATCATCAAGCTCGGGCGTTACGGCCGCTTCTACTCGTGCACCGGCTTCAAGAAGGGCAAGAAGGGCGAGCCGCTCCCGGCGGGCGCCTGCGATTACTCCGAGCCGCTCGAAGGTCAGAAGGAGCCGCAGCTCGAGATCCTCGAGGGCGAGATGTGCCCAGACTGCGGCAAGCCGCTCGCCAAGCGCCGCGGCCGGTTCGGGCCCTTCGTCGGCTGCACGGGCTATCCCGACTGCAAGTACATCAAGAAGACGCAGCAAAAGACCGGCGTGGTCTGCCCTGAATGCGGGAAGGGCGAGCTCGTGCGCCGGCGTGGCAGGGGCCGCTCGATGTTCTACGGTTGCGAGCGGTACCCAGAGTGCACCTTCACCGCACGCGAGCTTCCGGCCACGGCCGCCCCAGGCAAAGACGCCGCCTGAGGCCGGCCCTGTGAGGGCGCGGCCGGTGACGGACAACGAGGAGCGCTACTGGGACCGGCTGGTGCGGGAGACGGCGCGACCCCACCTTCTCCAGTCGGTTGGCTGGGCGCAGGTGAAAGCGGCCACCGGTTGGCGCGCCCAGCGTTTCATTCTCGAGGACGACGGCGGCCGCCGCGGCTGCGTGCAGGTGCTTCGCAAACGCATCGGGCCGTCCTTGTCCGTCGCGTATGCGCCGCGAGGTCCGCTCTGCGAGGACGAGCGGCTCCCCGATGCCGTCAGCGCGCTACGCAAAGAACTCGCGCGCGACTGGACGGTAAGCCTGCTGATCGACCCCGAGATTCCGGATAGCGAGACTCTTTCGCGCGCGCTTGAGAGCGCCGGGGTACGCCGCTCGCCGGTGTATGTGCAGCCTCGGCGAACGCTCCTCATAGATCTCTCCCAGGATCCCGATGCGATGCTCGCGACGATGCGAAAGAAGACGCGGCAATACATTCACAAGGCCGAGCGCGCGGGCGTCGCGACGGAAGAGACGACCGACCTCGCGCGCTTTCACCGACTCCTCACGACGGTCGCCGAGCGCGATCGCTTCGGCATCCACGACCTCGGCTACTTCGCGGACCTCGTCGAAGCGTTCGGAGACACGCTGCATCTCTTGATGGCACGTATCGATGGAGAGGACGTCGGAGCGCTCCTCGTCATCCGAATGGGCGACCGCGCCTGGGAGCTCTTTGGCGGCTGGAGCGGGACGCATGGAGAGAGCAGACCGTTCTATCTGCTCAAGTGGCGCTCGATGCTCAAGATGAAACAGCTCGGCGTGCGCCGCTACGACATGTGGGGGCTCGCCGAGGGCGACGAGCTCGCCGGCGTCGAGAACTTCAAGCTCGGCTTCGGCGGCGACGTCGCGACCTGGATCGGCGCGCTCGAGACGCCCGTGACCGGATTCCTCTTCCCGCTGTGGAGGCTCGGTGCCCGGCAGCGGCTCGCCGCCGCGAGCGCGTGACCAGCGCTCCCGGTGGATGGGACGACGCAGCGGTCCGCTCGGCCGGCGGCCACGTGTTGCAGTCGTCCGCCTGGGCCCAGATCCGCGAGGCGCAGGGCTGGCGCGCGGAGTTTCATCGCATCGGCGAGCCACTTCCCGTCGCGCTCGTGCTGTGGCGCGCGCTGCCCGGCGGCCTGTCGATCGGCTACGTTCCGCGCGGGCCGATTGTCCGCGACGAGTCGCAGCTCCCGGAGGCATTGGACGCGATCGCACGGCTGGCCCGCGAGCGTCGCGCGATCTTCGTGAAGATCGATCCGGAGCTCGATCCTAGGGTGGCGGAAGAGCCACTCCGACAGGCGGGCTTACGCCGCGCCGCGGACATACAGCCGGTGCTCGCGACGCTCGAGCTCGACCTCGCGCCGGAGGAAGACATCCTCATGGCCGCGCTCGAAAAGGACACACGCTGGAGCATCCGGCAGGCGGAGAAGCGCGGCGTCACGGTTCGTGAGACGAGCAGCGATGCCGACCTTCGCTCGCTGTACGACCTGTACGCCGAGACCGGGCGCCGCGCGAGCTTCATCACTCGCACGTGGGATTACTACCGGAGGATGTGGGGCACCCTCACCGCGGCGGGATACGCGAGGGTGAGGCTCGCGGAGCGCGACGGGAACGCTGTCGCCGGTGCCCTCGTGTGGCGGTGCGGCGAACGCGAGGTGTACCAGAGCGCAGCGACGAACGAGGCTGGCCGGTCCGCCTATGCCGCGTACGCGCTGCTCTGGCGATGCATCATCGAGGCGCGTCGGTCTGGCGCCCGCCGGTTCGATTTTGGCGGCGTCCCAGTGGACGCGACGCGAAAGGACGACCCGATGTACGGCCCGTACCTCTTCAAGAAAGGATTCGGCGGGACGCCGCGTCGTTTTGTCGGCGCGCACGACGCTGTGCCCCGTGAGCTCGTGTATCGCGCCTACGCGATCGCTGAGCCCTTTTACACGTCCGCGCTCCGGCTCGCCGGGCGGATCCGCTCTTGAAGCTCGGCGCCCTCCTCGAGGCGGCGAAGATCCCAGTTCCCGACGGGGCCGCCGCGACCGACGTGCGCCAGATCGCGTACGACTCGCGCCGCACGAAGGAGGCCGCGCTCTTCGTCGCGGTCCCAGGGTTTCACCGCGACGGAAGCGCGTTCGCGGCCGATGCGGTCGCGCATGGCGCGGTCGCCGTGGTCGCTGAGCAGCCCATCGAGGCGCGCGTCCCAGTCGCGGTCGTGCCGGACGCGCGCACCGCTCTCGCGGATCTCGCCGCGGAATTCTTCGACCATCCCACGCGACGGTTGAAGCTCGCCGCGGTGACGGGAACGGACGGAAAGACGACGACCGTCCACTTGATCTCGGACGTCCTGGAAGCATCGGGTGCGCGGACGGGCTTTTCCACGACGGTCGACTTCAAGGTGGCCGACCACGAATGGGAGAACGAGACACGCCAGAGCACTCAGGAGGCGGTCGAGGTCCAGGAGTTCTTCGCGGAGCTCCTGGTCGCAGGGGGGACCTGGGGCGTCATCGAAGCCACAAGTCACGCGCTCGCGCTGCGCAAGCTGCGCGGCTGCGAGATCGACATCGCCGTGTTCACGAACCTCAGCCCCGAGCACCTCGACTTCCACGGAACGCTGCAGAAGTACCTGGAGGCGAAGGGCGAGCTCTTTGCGATGCTCGCGGGCTCCGCGGATAAGGGGACCTTGAAGACCGCGGTGTTGAACGCTGATGATTCTCACTGGCGGTACCTCGCCGATCGCGCCGAGGGAGCACGCGTCTTGACCTACGGGATCGACGCGCTCTGCGACGTGCAGGGAGCGGTGCTCTCCACCGACGCCGCGGGATCGCGGCTGCGGATCACCGCGTCGGGCACGTCGGTCGAGCTCACGCTGCCCCTCGTCGGCCGATTCAATGTCCACAACGCCCTGGCCGCAGCTGCGGCGGGACTGGCGGCCGGTGCCACGCTCCAGCACGCGCGCGACGCGCTTTCGCACGCTCGGGCGGTGCGCGGCCGGATGGAGCGCGTCGAATGCGGGCAGCCGTTCAACGTGATCGTCGACTACGCGCACACGCCGGAGTCCCTGGACAAGGTCCTCGGATTGCTGCGGCCGCTGACCAAAGGAAAGCTGATTGCGGTCTTCGGCAGCGCGGGCGAACGCGACCGCGCGAAGCGGCCGGCGCTCGCGGAGGTCGCTGCGAAGCACACGGACCTTTTCGTCATCACCCAGGAGGACCCGCGTCTGGAAGAGCCGGCGAGGATCCTTGAAGAGATCGAGGCCGGCGCCATCGGCGCGGGGAAGAGACGCGGTACTGACTATCTCGTGATCGACGACCGCCGGGAGGCCGTCGGCGAGGCGATCCGGCTCGCGACGACCGGCGACACGGTGGTCCTCGCGGGAAAGGGTCACGAGGGCTCGATCATCGTCGGCGAAGAGAAACGACCGTACGACGAAGCGACGGTCGCCCGCGACGCGCTTCGCTCTCTCGGATTCGGTTCGTGACGCGCATCCGCCGAGGCTCCGGCGCCGCGACGACAGCGCAAACGCGGTTGTATGCCGCGAGATCCGACCTCCTCGCGCGGCAGCTCCGCGCCGAGATCGGCTCCGTGCCGCCACGCCCACACGGCCGGCCGGCGCTGGTGATCGTGATGGGCCTTCCCGGGGTGGGGAAGTCCTACTGCGCCCGTCTCCTGTGCGAGCGACTGGGTGCGGCGCATGTCGCCAGCGACGAGCTTCGCTCGAGGCTCTTTGTCGCAGCCTCGTATGTGGACGAAGAGAATCGTGCGATCTTCGCGGCGGTGGAGGCGCTCGTGGACCAGCTTTTGTCCGAAGGTCATCGGGTCGTCGCCGACGCGACGAACCTGCTCGCGCGGAACCGCGCGGGTGCCGTGACCGTCGCAAAGCGGCGCGGCGCGCCGATCCTCTTCGTGCGGGTGAGCGCGCCCGAGGCGGAGACGCGCGCGCGGCTCCTTTCGCGCAGCGCGTCGCGCGCGGCAGGCGATCACTCCGACGCCGACGAGCGTGTCTACGAGCGAATGCGAGCGCAGCCCTTCGAGCCGCCGACCGAAGGCTTTCTCGAGCTTGTGAATGGAACAGAGCTGACCGGCGGGATCGACGCCGTGGTCGCAGCCGTCGACGCGGCAGCGCGATGATCCGCGCGCGCGAGATCGCCTTCGGCGCGGTCGCAATCGTGCTCGTCGTCGTGTACCTCTCGATCGCCTCGCGGATCGCGCCGGCGCTCACGCCCGGTGCGAGCCCGACCCCCACTCCGACGAAGCCGGTCGAGCGGGTGCAGGTGCCCGGTCCGAGCGTGAACGGGACGATCGCCTTCGCGATCCGCGGCGATGTGTACGTTCTCGCGGGCGGCGGATACGTGCCGCTCACCTCCGAGGGCCGGTCCCACGAGCCGAGCATCTCGCCCGACGGCCGCACCATCGTCTTCGCGCGGATCGAGGAGATCGACGGGAAGCGCACGGTCGACGGACAAGTGGTCCCGGCGCAGCTCCGCTTCTCGAACGTCGTCATGAAGGACTCCCGCGGCGGCGCAGAGAAAGTGCTGATCGACGGACTGGTGAAGGCGGCCTCCGGCGTCCACGACGTGACGTGGTTTGACAGCCCGACGCCGTCGCCGGACGGCAAGCGAATAGCGGTCGTCGCGGACGATGGCCACGGCTACTCTGACCTCGCGCTGTACGACCCGCAGACCGGCAAGCGTCTTGCGCTCCTCTCGCAAGGCTCGAACCTCGCCGACCCATCATGGTCGCCGGACGGCAAGACGATCGCCGTGACGTCGTACACGCTCGGCGAGCCGCGGCTCCTGCTCGTCTCCGCCGACGGACGTTCGTCGACCCCCGTGAAGCTCGCTGCCGGCGGAGAGCCCTACCGGCCCTCGTATTCACCGGACGGCTCCTGGCTTGTGTACACGCTGCGGCACGACGGGAAAAACGATCTGCATGTGGTGCAGGTGAGTGGCGGCCGGGACATAGCCCTTACGAACGATGGGAAGAGCTGGAACGGCGTGTTCTCTCCCGACGGGAAACAGATGGCCTTCATTCGCGAGCGCGACGGCGTGATCGATCTCTACTACATGGATCTTGGCGACGCCTTAAGCGGCGGCTCGTCGAAGAACGCGCTCAAGCTCACTCACGGCGAAGGCATAGACGGATCGAGTCGACTGGGGAGGGTGCGCGAGCGAGCGGACTACCCCGAGCGGCTTCGCCGTCAGGGGCCCCTACCCCTGGGACAGGACCCGCGGCTTCGCGGCTCGAACCCTTAGATGAGTCGCCTTCGAATCTGGGCGGACGCGAAGTCCATAGCAGCCACCGTCACGACGATCATGAAGATGATCAAGCCCGCCGCGCCGTATTGAAGCAACTGGATCGACTGGAAGAGGAGGACGCCGATGCCACCGCCTCCAACGTATCCGAGGATCGGGGCGAGGCGGACGTTCGCGTCCAGGCGGTAGATCGTGAATGAGATGTACGGGTTGATGATCTGGGGGAGCACGGCCGTCCAGATCACCTGAAAGCGGCTCGCGCCGGTCGCCGTGATCGCCTCGAGCGGTCCGGCATCGATCCCCTCGATCGCCTCGGAATACAGCTTGCCGAGCACGCCCACGTTGTGGAATGCGAGGCCGACGACCCCTGCGGCGGTGCCGATCCCGATCAACACCCCGAAGATGATCACGACGATGAGGACATCGATCGAGCGGATCACCGTGAAGAGGAACCGCACGAAGATGTAGATCGCCGCGGTGACGGGGTGCCCGCTCATGATGTTTCGCGCGCCCAGGAATGACAGCGGGAGGGCGACCAGGATCGAGAAGCCTGTAGCGACGATGCCCAGGAAGATCGTCGCGATCATCAGTCCCTCGGCCGTATCCCAGAACGTCTCGAACTCGTTCTGCGGAGTGAGGATGCGCAGATCCCAGTGAAAGAGCTGCGCGATCACACTAGCCGCGTACTCGGGATTCGCACGTGAGAAGTCCGGGTTGGTGATCCTCAGGCCGACGTAGAAAACGAGGATGGCGCCGGCGATGACGCTCAGTCGGCGCCAGTCGGTGAGCGGGTTTCGCTCGAGCTCGCGGGGGACCGGTAACCCTCTCGCGATGAAGTACTCGGCCATCAGCGATCCGGCAGTCCGAGCTTCGCGGCGGCCGTCGTGCTGTCTTGCGCCAGCGCCAAGGCGGCGGCTTCCGCCGCACTCATGGAGTCGGTCACGCGGCTCGGACCGATCTCGACCTCCACCGCGTCCTCACCGTAGATCTCTTTGAAGCGCCTCTCGTCGATCGCATCGGGCTTTCCGTCGAACGCGACCTTCCCGTTGACCGTGATCCCGTCCTTCTTGTTGATCTCCTCGAGGTACTTCATGACCGAATGACTCGTCGCGGGATCGAGGCTCGCGACGGGCTCGTCGGCGAGCATCAGCTCGGGGTGTTGCATGAGAGCGCGGGCGATGCCGACGCGCTGCTGCTGGCCGCCGGAGAGCGCGTCGGCGCGGGCAAAGGCCTTGTCGGCGATGCCCACGCGGCCGAGGTTCTCGAAGGCCGCGGCGACATCCTCACGCGACGGCCGGCCGATGATCGTACGCAACGCGGAGCGGTACCCGAGGCGGCCGGCGAGCGTGTTGCTCAGCACGGAGGTGCGGCGGACCAGGTTGAACTGCTGGAAGATCATCCCGATGCGCCGCCGGATCCGGCGCAACTCGCCACCCCTCGCGCGTGTGATGTCCGCGCCTTCAAAAATGACATGGCCGCTTGTGGGTTCCACCAGGCGGTTGATGCAGCGCAGCAACGACGACTTGCCCGAGCCGGAAAGACCGATCAACACGACGAACTCACCGTGCTCGATGTCAAGCGAGACGTCGTCGATGGCGCGCGTGCCGCTCGGATAGACCTTGACGAGGTTCTGGATCGAGAGGACCGCCGCCACCAGCGGGAGTCTATGAAAGAAAGAGGCCGCCGGTCGGTCCCGGCGGCTCTTCGTTCATGCGCGCGATCGCTACGGCGTCTTCGTCGGCGTTGGTGTTGCCGCAGGCCGCGGCGTTGCATTGGCGAGGCCTTGGACGTCGACGCCCGCGAGCTTCAGCGCGTCGTTCATGGAGTCGTAGAACTTCCCGTCGATCTCCTGCATCCCGTCCCACTGGAACAGGGACGCGAAGACCTTTTTCCCATCGTCGGTCTTGCTGTAATCGATGAGCGCCTGCTTCACCTGCTTGCCGAGCGCGTCGGGGAAGCTCTTGACCAGCGCGATGCCGTCGTTCGGGATGGGACCAGCCGTATCGATCCGCTTGGTCTTCGTCAGGATGTCGGCGGGCATTCCGGCGCCGGGGGCGGTCCCGTCGGCGGTGGTGCGGACGTCGATGTAGGTCGCCGCGCCATCGACGGTGCCCTGGTAGACGGCGAGCGCGG
>VBIL01000114.1 GCA_005879975.1 Chloroflexota bacterium | reverse complement strand
CTGCACCGTGCCGAACGCCGCCGCGACGCAGGCCCCGTCGCTGACGCCGACGCCCGTACCGACCTCCGCCCCGAGCGCCACTTCAGCCGCAACCGCACCGGGACCGTTCCCATCGCTGCCGCCGCGCGGTGATCTGGCGTCGCGCCTCCGACCGCTGACCGTCAACTGGCGGCCGCCGGGCCCGGCGGTCGTGTTCACCTCTACCGGGTCCGGCGCCGAGGCCACGTTGCTGGCGCTTCCGATCGCGTCTCCGGCAGAGCAACCGGTGAAGCTCGCGAGCCTCGCCGCCGCGAGTTGGCAGATTCGGCCGGACGGGAGCGCGCTTGCGCTCTCCTTTGTGACCTCTAACGACAGCGCGCGAATCGCGACGGTGGATCTTCGCAGCGGATCGACCCGTTGGGTCACACCGGACGAACCCGGAGTGCGGCAGGTCACGCCGGTGTGGTCCGCGGACGGCCTGGCGATCTATTACTCGGCCTCGCGCACGAGCGCGAGCTCGCTCACCGACCTCGGCATCTTCCGTATCGGTGCCGACGGCTCCGCGAACGCGCGCGTCCACGGCCCGGACGGGAACGGCGCCGAGCTTCTTGGTCTCACACCGGACGGCGCAGGCCTTCGCTGGAGCCGCATCCGGGCCGGCGGCTCGCTCGACGTCCTCGATCTGACGACCGGCGATGACCGCCAGGCCCAGCCCAACGAAGCGGCCTCCGAGGCCTCATGGCGCTTGGCACGCCCGCGCGCGCTCGTCGTGACCGGGATCTGTTGTGCCGGTCCGGTAGGTGGCAACGGCACGCTGTGGCTCTGGGATGACCTCTCGGGATCGAGTCAGATGCTCCTCGGGCCAAAGTCCGATCCTCCGGTCGCCGCGGTCGCGGCCAGCTGGGATCCAGCCGGCTCGCGGGTCGTCGCCGTCGTCTATGACCGATCGAGCGGTTTCGGCACACGGTCCTCTCTCGTGACGATCGACGCCGCCGGCGGCGACCGGAAGGCTGTGGCCGGGACGGAAGGAGCGAGCCTTCCGCTCTGGACACCGGCTGGCATCGTGTTTCTCCGCGCGACATCGCAAGGCGGGACCGAGATCATGCTGGTATCACCTGCGGGCGGAGGTCCGCAGACCCTCTACACCGACGCGCGCCCGATCGGCCGGCTCGCGTTGATTAATCCGTGAAGTCCGTCGACTTCAACGGCGATCTCGGCGAAGGCGCCGGGACCGACACGGCGATCATGCCGCTCGTCACGAGTGCGAACATCGCGTGCGGCGGTCACGCCGGCAACGAGAACACCATGCGGACCGCGGTCGAGCTCGCGATGAAGAACCACGTTGCGATTGGCGCACATCCGGGGTATCCGGACCGCGAGCGATTCGGCAGAGTGGCGCTCGAGATGCCGCCGCGCGAGCTTATCGAATCGATCCGGCGTCAGCTCGACTCCCTCACTGGGATCGCGTCGCGCATGGGCGCGCGCGTCACCCACGTGAAGGCGCACGGCGCTCTCTACAACCAGGCCGAGCGCGACGAGACGACCGCGCGGAACATCCTCTTCGGCATTCAGGCCGCGACCGGCGGCCACGAGCTACTCGTTTTCGCGCCTCCGGGGTCGGCGATGTGGCACGAAGCCAAGGGAATGGGAATGCGCGTGGCGCGCGAGGGTTTCGTCGACCGCATGTACGAATCCGACGGCACCCTCCGCTCGCGCACCCTCGCGGGCGCGCTCATCACGAATCCAGCGACGGCAGCGGCGCAGGCACTTTCATTCGTCCGCAAGGGCGGCGTCAGCACGGCGGATGGGACCTTCCTCAAAGTGGAGGTCGAGACGCTCTGCGTCCATGGGGACACACCGGGCGCCGCGGACATCGCGCGCGCGGTGCGCGACGCGTTTCGCG
Organism: Chloroflexota bacterium; assembly: GCA_005879975.1. Taxonomy (GTDB): domain Bacteria; phylum Chloroflexota; class Limnocylindria; order P2-11E; family P2-11E; genus 3-1-20CM-2-70-9. Next base: position 8,814 of record VBIL01000114.1, on the reverse strand, counting down.
GCGCGAACGTAAAGGTCGCATCCTTCAAACCCTGAGCCAGACGCTGATCCGGCCGTTCGGAGAGAGCGCGCTCCTCGTCGAGATCGGTGACCGCATCGACGACGACGTCGTCGCACGGTCGCGCGCGATCGCCGATGCGTGGGACGCTCAGGGTCACGGTCCGTCGATACCGGCCTACGCCTCGGTGGTGCTGCGGTTCGATCCGCTGCGTCTCGATCCACACGATGCCGAGCGTGAGGCCGACCGCGTCATGTCGTCGCTCGGTCGGGCATCCGCGACCACAGGGCGTTCCATCGAGATCCCGACCGAGTACGACGGACCCGATCTCGACGAGACCGCCGCGCGGTCCGGGCTCTCACGCGCTGAGCTCGTCGCGCTCCACTCCGGCCGGGAGTACCGCGCGTACTTCCTGGGATTCCTACCCGGTTTCGCGTACTGCGGCACGCTCGATCCGCGGATCGTCGCGCCGCGCCTCGGGCGGCCTCGCGAGCGCGTACCGGCGGGTGCGGTGGCCGTCGCGGATGGCCAGACCGCCGTGTATCCGCTCGATTCGCCAGGCGGATGGCGACTCATCGGTCACACCGATACGCGGATTTTCGACCCGTCGAAGGATCCGCCGACCCTCATCCGGCCCGCTGATCGCGTGCGGTTCGTCGCGCGGTGATCCGCATCGAGGCGGTGGGCCTGCGCGCAACCGTGCAAGACCGCGGGCGCTTCGGCCATCTTCGCGATGGCGTCCCGCCGGCGGGACCTGCAGACCCGGTGGCGTTCGCGGCGGCGCAGGCGCTTGTCGGCAATGACCGCGCTGCGGCGGCCATCGAGATCATCGGGGGACCGTTCACGTTCACCTCCGATGATCGCCGTTTGGTCGCCGTCACGGGTCGGGACGTCGCGCTCCGCGCGCGCGACCCGATCTCCGGCTGGACGGCGACGTTCGCGCGCGCCGGCGACACGCTAACAGTGACTCTGGGGGAGCGATCGCGGTTCGCGTATCTCGCCGTCTCGGGTGGCATTGACGTCGAGCCCGTGCTCGGCAGCCGCGCCACCTACCTGCCCGCCGCGATCGGACGCTCTCTCCGGGTCGGCGACGCGCTCGAGCGAGCGTTTCACCGACGAGGCACAGAGGCTGTTCTTCTCAGGCGACTTCCAGGTAGAACCGGCGAGCGACCGCATGGGCGCGCGCCTCAGCGGGCCGCGGATCGCCGCGCGCGAAGGAGAGATCCTGACCTGCGGCGTGGTCGCGGGTGCGGTGCAGGTCCCATCGGCCGGCGCCCCGATCGTACTTCTCGCCGATCACCAGGCGACCGGTGGATATCCGGTGATCGCGACCGTGATCGCGGCGGATCTGGGGCTCGTTGCTCAACGAGTCCCGGGCGAACGCCTCCGCTTCGTTCGCGTCGATCGCGATCGCGCGGTCGTCGCCCTGCGCGATGTGCGCGACGCGCTCGCGGAGATCGCGTGACGAAGCACGACGAGCTCGAGCGCCGCATCCATCGCGTCGGCACCCACGTTGCGGTCGGCGCCGGAGCGCGCGCGTGCCTGTTCGATGCTGTCGCACGTGAGCACGCCGAACGTGATCGCAACTGGCAGCGATGTGGCCAGATCCGCGAGCGCCCGCGCGACCGTGTGCGCGAGCACCTCGAAGTGCGGCGTCTCGCCGCGAATCAGACAGCCGAGCGGGACTACCGCGTCGTACCGTCCGGTTCGTGCGAGCGCGGCCACCGCGGGCGGCAGCTCGAACGACCCCGCCACCTCGAACTCATCGACGACCGCGCCGGCGGCCAGGGCGCGCTCAAGAGCCCCCTTCGCGAGGGCCCGAGTGACCTCTTCGTTCCATCTGGCCCGTACGAGTGCCACACGCGCTTCGACAAACCCGTCTCTCACTCGCGCCGGCGACTTCCCACTCATGGACACTTGGCGCAATCTAGCCCACGAATGCGCTCTCGCCGGGTGGCCAGATGACCGAAGAAGTCGATCCGCGCCTGGTGGCGCTGGGGCTCGTCCCCGCGCCGCCCGGCTGGCGAGAGCAGCAACAGCAGGCCATGGCCGACAGCGCGGCCCCGATGCAGCTGCCGACCGCTCCGACCGTGCCCAATCCGTTCGCCGAGCCGTCAACCTATTCGCCGTCGGCTCCCGGCGAACTCTTCGCGGGGATGGGGAAGTTCACCGGAATGCCAGCCGAAGCTCCACCGGCGGAGCCGGCTGAGCCCTTCTTCACCGCGCCCGCGCCGGTGTATCCGTCGCCACCGGCCGCCCCACCAACGCCGCCGCCCGCCTATGCGCCGCCGACCTACAACGCGCCGCCGGTCGCGCCGCCCCCGCCGGAGACGCCGATCCGCGAGGCGCCGCCGCCGCTTCCTCCGCTTGCCTCGGCCAGACCCATCGCGCGTGCGGCCGTCGAGGCGCCTCCGCTTCCTCAGAAAAAGGAAAAGCCCGGCAAAGAAAAGAAAGAGAAGGCGCCCAGAGCCGAGAAGCCGCCGAAGGCCGAGAAGGCGCCGAAGGCCGAGAGGGCTCCGAGAGCCGCGAAAGCGCCCAGGCCTCCCCGGCCGGAAAAGGTCAAACCGCCGCCCAAGCCGCGGTTCATCCTGCCGCCCAGCGGGGTCCTCCTGCGCGGTCCGGTCGTCATGGGTTACCCGGAAAAGAAGCTTCAGATCACCCTCGAGCAGCTCGGCTTGCGCATCGACGGCAAGCTGCCGGTCGATGTCGCCTGGACCGACGTCAAGGAGATCAAGTCGCGCCGCGGACGCGTCTCAGTCCGGCTCCGGAGCGGAAAGCCTGTGAACTTCGGCATCCCGGTCGAAGGCGTCGCGGAGCCGACCCTCGCCGGTCCGCTCGCTCGCGTGGTCAAAGAGGCGAGCGGGGGGAGCCTGGACCTGGCGGGCAGCGCTTTTCTCGAGCTTCAGAACGCCACCGACTCCCTTCGCGATCACTACCACGACGAGGACGATCCGCTGATCCCGACGGTGGTCGGCCTGGTATTCGTGCTCGCGGGCTTGACGGTGACGGCGCTCCTGCCCGACGCGATCGCTATCGCGACGCGCACGCCCATCGGCCCGGGCGCTTATCTGATCGACTCGCCTCTTTCCTCATTCGACCCACGCATCCTTTTCGCCTCGTTCGCGGCCGCGGCCATGCTCGCCGCGGGCGTCGTGCGCGTCGCGATGGGCAAAGCGGCGACCGCGTGGGCGCGCGGCACGCTGCGCGGATGGCACGAGGGATCACGTCGGACGGTCGAGATTGCGCGCCGCGGCCTCGCATCGATCATCCTCAACCCGTCGATCGCCGCCGCGGTGCTGCTCGTCGCCGTCGTCCTCTGCCTTCCGAGCGCGCGCGTGCAGACGGTCATCGAGCCCGGTGGGTTCCACCTCATGCGCGAGATCCCGATCTTCGACGAGGACCGGCCGTGGACGACGGTGACCGAGATCTCGCCCGTCCCCGCCCCGACGATGCAGCACTTCGAGGGTGTCGCGGTGGTCTTCCACTTCAACAACAAATCGCCGATCTCGACGCTCGACGCGCGCTTACGTGGCGGCACCGACAAGCAGCTGCTGACGAGCGCCACCCGGTGGCGCGAAGGTGCCGCCCCGCCCTAGGAGTCGGCGTCGACCACCGTGAGGAGGTGGCCGAGCTTGTCGCGTTTGGTCTTTAGATACGAGCGGGTCGTGGCGGTAGCAGGAATCTCGATCGGGATACGCTCGACGATCTCGAAGCCGTAGAGCGCGACGCTCGCCTTCTGCGGGTTGTTGGTCATGATCCGCGCGCGGCGCACGCCAAGGTCCATGAGGATCTGCACGCCGATCCCGTATTCGCGGTGGTCCGCCTTGAATCCCAGCCGCTCGTTCGCCTCGACCGTGTCGAGGCCCTGGTCTTGGAGCTCGTACGCGCGCAGGTGGTTCAGCAGCCCGATGCCGCGGCCTTCCTGGCGTAGGTATACGAGCACGCCGCGGCCTTCCTCGGCTATCCGCTTGAGTGCCGCGTCGAGCTGATCGCCGCAGTCGCAGCGCTGCGAGCCGAGGGCGTCGCCGCTGAGGCATTCGGAGTGCACACGGACCAACACAGGCTCTCCATTCGCGACATCGCCCATCGTGAGGGCGACCTCCTCGGCATTCGTGGTGCCGAAGCGTGCCTTGTATGCGTGGATCGTGAACTCGCCGTACTTCGTCGGCATCTTTGCCGTGGCCACGCGTTCCACCAGCTTTTCGCGCGCCATGCGGTACGCGATGAGGTCCTTGACCGTGATCATCAGGAGGCCGTGGCGTTTCGCGAAGCGCTTGAGCTCGGGCAGCCGCGACATCGAGCCGTCGGGGTTCGTCATCTCGCAGATCACGCCGACCGGCGTCAGGCCCGCCATGCGGCAGAGATCGACCGCCGCCTCGGTCTGCCCGGCCCGCACGAGGACTCCGCCCTCGCGGGCCTTGAGCGGAAAGATGTGGCCAGGCTTCACGAGGTCGTGCGGTCGGGTCGACGGATCCGCGAGCAGCCGTATCGTCCGTGCCCGGTCGGCCGCGCTGATGCCGGTGGTGACGCCTTCGCGGGCATCGACGCTCACCGTGAATGCGGTCCCGAGCCGCGCCTCGTTGCGGGTGACCATCTGCGGCACGTCTAGCGCCTCGAGCCGTTCGGCGGTCATGGGCACGCAGATCACACCGCTCGCGTATTTGCGGATGAATGCGACGTCCTCAGGTGTGCAGAGTTGCGCCGCGATGGTGAGGTCGCCTTCGTTCTCACGGTCCTCATCGTCGACGACGATCACCATTCGGCCCCGCTTGATGTCGTCGATCGCTTCCGGAACGGTCGCGAACGCGGTCCGCGGTGCGACCACCTTCGGTCGCGTCGGCAGCTCTTTTGGCGAACCCCTCATCGAATCAATTCTAAGTTCATCGTCACCCTTTTCCGAGCAGGCGCTGCACGTATTTCGCGAGGACATCGGACTCGACGTTGACCGGCTCTCCCGGGCGTAGGGCACCGAGCGTGGTCTTCTCGGCGGTGTGGGGGATGAGCGCGATCTCGAAATAGCTCTTGCCGAGGGCGGCGATCGTCAACGAAACGCCGTCGATCGTGATGAAACCCTTTGCTACGACGTACCGAGAGAGGGCCTTCGGTAGCGCAAAGCGCAGGCGCGCCGCGCCGCCGCCCTCTTCCTTTCGCGTCACGAGCTTGCTGGTCGCGTCGACGTGTCCCTGAACGAAATGGCCGCCCAGCGCGGTCGTCGGGGTCGCCGCGCGCTCGAGATTCACGCGCGTGCCGCGGAGTGCACGCCCCAGCGTGGTGCGGGCGAGCGTCTCTTTCACCAGGTCGACCGCGAAGCCGTGGTCGTCCCGTTCGATGACCGTCAAGCACGCGCCGGCCACATTCACGCTCGAGTCGATCGCGAGGTCCTCGACCACGCGCGACGAGGCGATCTCCAGGCGCATGCCCGCAGCGGTGGCTCCCGCGTGCCGGACCGTGCCGATCTCCTCGACGATCCCGGTGAACACGATTGAGGAGGCTAGGCCCCCTCAGGCCCCCAGCGAGCCTTCAATGGCCAGATCATCACCGAGCCTTCGGACGCGAACGTCACGCAGCTCGCTCGCCGAGGCCACACCCTCGAGCGCGGGGGGGCCATCGCCTCCCGCGATCGGGGATAAGAGGAGGAGCAGCCGGTCTGCGAGACGCGACCGGACGAGCGTCCCCGCGACATGCGGGCCGGCCTCGCTCAGAACGGTGTTCACGCCGTGCTCGCCAAGCCAGCGCAGGGCCGCCCCGAGGTCGAGTCCACCATCGGCGCGCGGAACCGTTGCGAGGAGCACTCCGGCCTCGCGCAGCCGGTTCGTCCGGCGGACGTCCGCGTCCCGGGCCACGAAGATCACCGTGTGCTGCGGATCCTTCGCGCGCACGACCTTCGCCGCTGGTGGCGTTCGCGCGTCCGCATCGACGATCACGCGCAAGGGATCGCGCCCTTTGACCTCGCGCACGGTCAGCGCGGGGTCGTCGGCGAGCACCGTGCCGATGCCAACCAAAACCGCGTCGAACCGGTTTCGCAAGCGGTGCACCTCGCGAAGCGCCGGCTTGCCTGAGAGGTAGCGGCGGCCCTTCACTGCGACGCGGCCGTCGACCGTCGCCGCGAGCTTCACCAGGACGAATGGCCGACCGCGAGTGATTCGCGACACGAACCCGGCGTTAAGGCGCTCGGCGTCTTCACGGAGCACGCCCTCCTCGACCGCGATGCCGGCGGCCCGCAGCGCGCGGATCCCCTTCCCATCGGTGCGCGGATCCACGTCGCGCATCGCGACGACGACGCGGGTGATGCCCGCCTCCTTGATGGCGTCGACGCATGGCGGCGTCCGCCCGTGGTGCGTACAGGGCTCGAGGTTCACGTAGAGCGTCGCACCACGGGCATCGCCCGCCTTCTCGAGGGCGTTCACTTCGGCGTGCGGCTCGCCTGCCGCATGGTGGTAACCCTCGCCGATCACGCGACCATCGCGCACAACGACCGCACCGACGAGCGGGTTGGGGCTGGTGCGCCCGGCAGCGCGTGCCGCGAGGCGCAGCGCGCGACGCATGTACGTGGTGTCCGACTCGCTCACGGCTGATAGTCTGCGGCCCTCGTGGCTACCGCTCTCACATGACCGTCCTCAAGATGCCGAGCGCGGCGAACCCCGGGCAGGAGCTCCTTGAGTCCGCGCTGGCTTCGCTCGATCGGGCAGCCAAAGCGATCGCGCTCGACCCGGGTATGCACCGCTACCTCAGCCAGCCGGAGCGCACGCTCATCGTCGCGCTGCCGGTCACGATGGACGACGGCCATCTGGAGGTCTTCACCGGCTACCGAGTGCAGCACTCCACCGCGCGCGGCCCCGGCAAAGGTGGGATCCGCTTCCACCCGGGGGTGACGCTGGAAGAGGTCCAGGGCCTCGCGATGCTGATGACCTTCAAGTGCGCCGTCACCGACCTGCCGCTCGGTGGGGCGAAGGGCGGGGTCGCGGTCGACCCACGGAAGCTCTCGACCAACGAGGTGCAGCGGCTCACCAAGCGATACACCGCCGCGATCCTTCCGATCATCGGACCGGAGCAGGACATCCCGGCACCCGACGTCAACACGGACGAGCAGACGATGGCCTGGATCGTCGACACGGTGACGATGATGACCGGCAAGCACTCGCCGGAGGTCGTGACGGGGAAACCGGTCGACCTCGGCGGATCGCGCGGCCGCACCGAGGCGACCGGTCGCGGTGTCGCCTTTGTCACGCTCGAGGTCCTGCGTCGCGAGGGAAAGGAGCCGCGCGAAACGCGCGTCGCCATCCAGGGCTTCGGCAACGTCGGCAGCGTCACCGCGAAGTCCCTCGCGCTCGCGGGATGCCGCATCGTCGCCATCTCCGACGTGACCGGCGGCTACGTCGCTCCGGACGGCATCGACATCGCGCGAGCGATCGAGCACGTGCGCCGCAACCCATCGCGCACGCTGGAGGGCCTCGCTGGCGTCTCGCGAATCTCGAACCCTGAGCTCCTGGCGATGGACGTCGACGTACTCATCCCCGCCGCTCTCGAGGGTCAGATCACGCGGGACAACGCGCACGAGATCCGCGCTCGGATCATCGTCGAGGGCGCCAACGGTCCGGTGACCAATGACGCCGACCGCATCCTGGCCGACCGCGGGGTGCTCATCGTGCCGGACATCCTCGCCAACGCGGGCGGCGTGGTCGTCTCGTACTTCGAGTGGGTCCAGAGCCGCGCGCAGTTCTACTGGGAGCTCGACGAGGTCGAGCGGCGGCTCGAGATCTATATGCGACGCGCGATGGAGCTGGTGCTCGCCAAGTCGAAGGCGTACGAATGCCCACCGCGCGAGGCGGCGTTCATCGTCGCGGTCGAGCGCGTCGCCGGCGCGATCACGAAGCGCGGCATCTTCCCCTAGCCGGACCGCAGAAGGAACTCCTTGCATAATTATCCAGTCGACCGCATAATTTACCGTGAATGCCGACGAAGGTCGCGATCGCGGGCGCCACGGGCTATGCCGGCGGGGAGCTCGCACGCCTTCTCCTGCGCCACCCCGAAGCGCGTCTCGTCGCCGCCGTCGCCCGGTCGCACCAGGGAGAGCCGTTACGCGCGGCACAGCCACACCTCCATTCCGCGCCGGATTCGCTCCTCGTTGGTCGCGAGGTCGGCGACGCCGAGGTCGTGTTCACGGCACTTCCTGCCGGCGAGGCCGCGAAGCAAGCGGGCGCCTGGCTCGGTGAGGGCCGGACCGTCATCGATATCGGGAGCGATTTCCGCCTTCGCGATCCGGCGCTCTACCAGAAGTGGTACGGCTACGCGCATCCCGCCCCGGAGCTGCTGAAAGAGGCGGTCTACGGGCTGACCGAGCTCACGCGCGAGCGCGTGCGCGGGGCGCGGCTCATCGCCAATCCCGGGTGCTATCCGACGGCCGCGCTCCTTGCCCTCGCGCCGGCACTCAAGGCGGCGGTCGTCACCGCAGATCTCATCGTCGACGCGAAGTCAGGAGTCAGCGGGGCCGGGCACACGGTCGACGATGCGTACCTCTACGGCACCATCGATGAGAGCGTCCGCCCGTATGGCGTTCCGAAGCATCGGCACACTCCGGAGATCGCGCAGGAGGCGGCGCTGCTGCTCGGCTCGCAGCCGAGGCTCACCTTCACGCCGCACCTCGTACCGATGACGCGGGGGCTCATCGCCACGTGCTACGCGCCGCTCCGCTCTGGAAAGACGGCCAAGGACGTGGCGGACGCATACGCGCGTGAATACTCCGAGGAGCCGTTCGTGCGCGTGGTCGACACGTATCCCGCGACGAAGGCCACCCTCGGCAGCAACTGGTGCCTGGTG
>VBIL01000113.1 GCA_005879975.1 Chloroflexota bacterium | reverse complement strand
TAGGACTCGGCGCCTACACGCTGGCGCGCGCGCTCTCCTGAAGCATCTCCGCGACACGTTTGTCGTATAGCGCGCCGTACCTGCGCAGCATCCGCGTCGCCATGAAGTCGAGCACCGGCGCTTTGATCCCCGTGGTCTTCCACGAGATCGCGGTATCGACCCGCGTCGTCGAAGGCCCCTCCGCCGCAGCGCGATCGGTGCGCCAGACCGTCCCGACGAACGGGAATTCGATCTGCATCGTGATCTCGGTCGGCGCTTTGCAGCCGAGGACCTTGAACACCGTCTTCTGGTTCTCGCCGTGGATGCAGTGGTATTCGGCTCCGACGAGCGAGCCGCGCGCGCCCGGATGGAAATCGACGCGGGGGACGCCCATCCAGATCTGCCGGAGCTTCGGGTCCGTGAAGTGCTTGAAGACCTGCTCCGGTGTGCCTGGAAAACGCGCCGTGCTCCGGATCTTGGCGGTCTCGGGATCGACCGTCGGCGGCTTCTCGCTCCAGACGGCATCGTGGATCGGACGCAGGTCGAGATACGAGGCGTCGACCTCGCCGAGGTCGTAGCGCTGCGGAGCGGCGATGAACTCGGCGCGAACGCTCTCCGGCCACGCCGCGAGCGCAGGCGCGGTGGCCAGCAGGTACTCGTGCCCGGGCACGGTGTTCTTGAGGAGCCGGTGCGCGAGGTTCACGTCGTTGCCGTGGAGCTGCACGCGGCCCGCGACCTCGTACCGCGAAAAGGTCCCGCGATGGACCACGAACTTGAGCCCGAGATCCTGCACAGTCGCGCACGCGCGGCACGGGCAGGTCGTCGCCGATCGGATGTCACGAAGCCGGCGGTGGAACACGCGGAACGTCTCGCGCAGCCAGTCCGTGACCTCGACACCCGTGCGCTCGGTCGTGCAGCAGAGCGCGTCGCCCTCGACTTGCTCGATGGTCAGCTTTCCGCCGAAGCTCCGGGAGATCGCCTCCATCAGCTCGGCGAGGATCTCCTGTGAATGCTCGGCTTCGGTCCCGGCAACGAACGCCGTGTAACCGGAGATGTCCGCCATGACCAGGAGCCCTTCCACTCGACCAGATGGTACGAGCGCCTCGCGCGCTCGGATGGGTGCTAGGTGCCGCCGAGCCGGAAAATGAAGCGAGCCCCACCGTCGCTCGGTCGCTCCAAGATCACCGAGCCCCCGTGCGCCTCGGCGACGTCCTTCACGATCGAAAGCCCGAGGCCCGAGCCCGGAAGGTGGTGCGCGTCGTTCGAGCGCCAGAACCTATCGAAGACGCGCGGCGCGTCCTCAGCCGCGACGCCCGGACCATGGTCGCGCACCGAGACCTCGCCGTTCGCGACGCTCACCTCGACGAGCGCGCCGGGCGGGCTCCACTTGGCGGCGTTGTCCACGAGATTCGTGATCGCGCGCGCGACGCGCACCTTCACTCCGGTGACTATCGTGGGCGTCGCGGAGACGGCGAAGCGGACCTTCGGGTAGCGCATCTTCATATCGTCCATCACCTCGGCCACGACCTCGTCGAGCCGAAGCTCCTCGAACGGCATCGGGCTCTCTTCGTCGCGCGCCACCTCGATGAGGTCGCCGACGAGCGTGGTGAGGCGCTCCATCTGCGTGACCAGATCGGCGAGCATCTGCTGCCGCTCGATCGGATCGGCCGGCTGGCCTCGCTCGAGAAGCTCGAGGTTGGTGCGGAGGCTCGTGAGCGGCGTGCGCAGCTCGTGGGATGCATCGGCCACGAGCTGTCGCTGCGAGCGGAGCGACACCTCGAGCTGGCTGAGCATCGCGTCGAAGCTCGTGCCGAGGCGGCTCAGCTCGTCGCGGCCTCGTGCGGCGACGCGACGCGAGAGATCGCGCGTGCGCGTGACCTCCTCGACCGTCGCGGTGAGCCGTTTCACCGGCGAGAGCGCGGCCCGCGCGATCAGAAGGCCGAGCGCTGCGGCGAGCAGGATGGCGCCACCCGCAAACGCGATGAGCAGGAGACGCGTTCGCTCGAGAGCGCCGTCGACGACATCGAGCGGCTGGACGACTTCGACCGCTCCGCCGTTCGAAAAGGGCGCGACATAGATGCGAAGCCGTTCGTTCTGCGATTCGGCTGTCGCCCAGAACGCCGGACGCTTCCCCGCCGCGACTTCCTTGACCTCGGGAGCGATGAGCGCGACCTGCGGCTGAGCGTAGTCCGCACGGATGACGTTGCCGTTCGAGTCGAGGATCTGTGCGAAGACATCGGACCGTCCGGTGATGAGCTGGTCGCGTGGACCGAACGGGCCCGGCCGGTCGCCCGGTCGCGGCCCGCCGCGCGCCGCGGTCGACGCGGCGGCCTGCAGGTTCTGATCGACCTGGTTGATGAGCTGGTCCTGGACCACGAAGTACATCGCGATCGAGGCGCCGATCGCCGCCACCGCGACCGCCGTGGCGGTCAGCAGCGTGACGCGAAGACGGAAGCTCATGCTTCCTTCATCACGTAGCCGACCCCGCGCACCGTCTGAATGACCCGCGGCTCGCCGCCCTGCTCGAGCTTGCGGCGAAGGTAGCCGACGTACACGTCGAGCGAGTTGGAGTCGGGTCCAAAGTCGTAGCCCCACACACGATCGAAGATCACGTCGCGCGGCAGGACCTTGCGCGGGTTCGCGATGAAGAGCTCGAGGAGCGAGTACTCGGTGCGGGTGAGTGGAATCAAACGATCGCCGCGCCGGCACTCCATCGCGTCACGATCCAGAACGATGTCCGTGAAGTGGAGCATTCCGCGCCCGTGCGCGCCGTCTTCGCCGCGCCGGCCGAGCGCCCGGATCCGCGCGAGGAGCTCGTCGAGCGCGAACGGCTTGACCAAGTAGTCGTCGGCGCCCGCGTCGAGCCCTTCCACGCGGTCCCGCACGGCGGCGCGCGCGGTGAGCATGAGGACGGGCACCTGGTTGCCTGACGCGCGCAGGCGCCGGCAGACCTCGACGCCGTCGAGGCCTGGAAGCCCGAGGTCGAGGACGACCGCGTCGTAGGGGTTGGTCATCGCCAGCTCCAGGCCCGTCGGGCCCTCTTTGGCGAGGTCGGCCTTGTGGCCTGCGCCACGCAGCGCGCGCTCGACCGCGTCCCGTACAGCGGGTTCGTCCTCGACGAGGAGGACGCGCACGAGTCGAGTTTAGGAGCGGATTCGCTAATAAGACGCTAAGGAATCGGCCTCTTAACCAACTCTGAAGCTCGTCTCATGCAACGAGGCGCGCCGAGCCGTTCTCTAGTGCAAGACACGACCTCCAGAAGGGGGCATCCACGCATGAAGAACTTGCAACCGGCGAAGGTGCTGCTCGTCGCCGCGGTCATCGGCCTCGGCCTCTCAGGCGGATTCGCCGCCGCGGCCTTCCTGCCCGGGAGCACGCCCGGGACGGTGGCGCAGATCTGGGACAACACCGTCGGGCGCGCCTTCCAGAACGGCCCGGGCGAGAAGGGCTCGCTCTTCACCGCGGCCGCGACGTACATCGGTGTCACCGAGGCTCAGCTTCGCACAGAGCTCGGTACCGACAAGAGCCTCGCCGACGTCGCCATCGCGCATGGCAAGACCCGCGACGGGTTGATCCAGGCGCTCACGGCCGCGCAGCAGCAAAGCATCGCGACCCTCGTCGATCAGAAGGGCATCGGCGCTCGTCCGAACCCGGGTCCCGGTTTCGGTCGCGGCCCCGGCGGCCCCGGCCTCACAGGCGACCCGCTCGCGGCCGCCTCGACCTACCTCGGTATCCCCAGGACGGACATCGAGACGAAGGTCCGCGCGGGTCAGACGCTCGCGCAGATCGCGAACGCGACGGCAGGAAAGAACCGTGACGGTCTCTTCAGCGCACTCGTCGCCGACGCGACCGCGAAGATCGACGCCGCGCAAAAGGCCGGCACGATCACCGCGGATCAGGCGGCACAGCTCAAGTCGAACCTGTCGACACGCATGGCGCAGCTCGTCGACTCGACCGGTCCGATTCCCTTCAGGCGTGGCCGCTAGAACCCACCACTACCCTCCTTCCGTTCGGACGGTGCCGGATCGCTCGGGGTCCGGCACCGTGCCGTCATGGGCCCTGAAGCTCACCGCAGTCGCGGCGGTCCTCAACGTCTTCTTCTTCGCGTTCGGCTACGCGAGCGCCCATATCAAGTCGATAGCGGCGCCCCTCCAGCCGCCCGTCGTTAGTGTCGGGGCGGCGGTGGTCAAACCGACGCCCACCGCCGCTCCGACCCCAACCGGCGCAAGCGATCGTCGCGCCCGCGCAGTGACGCCGACGCTGCGTCCGGGAATTCGCACCTCGCCGAACGCGCCGCTGACCAGTACGCGCCATTCCTAGTCGCTTATTTGAAGCTGATCTTCTCGCTCGAGCTGAGGGTCACGGCCATCGCCTTGAGCGGAGTGTTGTCCGCGTTCGCGAATCCCGGTTGGTTGAGCAGCTGCCAGCGCGTGAGCGTCACCGAGAACTCGGGCTCGCCCGAGATCCCGTCCTCCGCGACGACGACGGTGTACCCGCGCAGGTTGGCGCCGAACGCGGTGTAGAGCACCGCCCCGTTCGCGGCGGACCCGACGATGACCGCCGTCGTCACCGCACGATCCTTCATGAGCTGATCGAGAGTGGTGTTGAAGAACTTGTCGGCGCGCGTGGTGACGCTCGGCTCGCCCGTTTGCGGCGCGACTTCGGGCAGGATCGTCGAGCCGGCCGCGGTCGTCTGCGAATAGATGAGCGGGACCTTGGCGTCGCGAGCTTTCTTGATCAACGCGGCGATCTTGGGAAGCGAAGCGACACATGACGCGCGGGGCGTGCAGACCGCGCTGGTGATGTCCAGCACCAGGAGCGCGGCGCCTTTGACCGGCACCTCGACCGCGACGGCCGCCGGCACGGTCGGGATCGGCGAGGTCGGCGTGGGCGCCACCGTCGCCGCGACGGTCGGCGCAGTGGTCGGCGCGGTGGTCGGCGAAGCCGAGGGCGCGGCCGCCTGAGGTGCGCACGCGGCGATCGCGAGCAGGACCGGCAACGCGAGACCGAGCGGAATCTTCATCGAGCGACCCTCCCACATCGGCGGCATGCTATCGCCGTGACCTCGAGCGTTGCTCGCGCGGTAGGTGATCGTCTCCGCGCGGCCGGCATCCGCCACGTGTACGGCCATCCGGGCGGCGAGGTGGTCGACCTCATCGAGGGATTCCGCCAGGCCGGGCTCGAGTTCGTCTTGACCAAGCACGAGACGGCCGCTGCGTTCATGGCTGAGGCCGGCGCGACGTTGACCGGCGTTCCGGGCGCATGCCTCGCGACGCTGGGCCCGGGTGCGACGAACCTCGTCACGGGCATCGCGCACGCGTACCTCGATCGCGCGCCGGTGCTCGCGTTCACGGGTCAGCTCCCGGCGGACCGTTATGAGATCGCGACGCATCAGCGGCTGGATCTGGGCGAGCTCTTCGCGCCCATCACGAAGTGGCACGCGAAGCTGTCGCCCGCGAATGCCGCGCCGGTCATCGAGCGCGCGTTGCGGACAGCCCAACGCGCGCGTCGCGGTCCCGTCCACATCGAGGTCCCGAGCGACGTCCCGATACAGCCGACCGTGGACGTCGCGGTCCCGCGTTTCGTCACCGAGCCCACTGCGGCGATCGACGAGGACGCGGTGCGGACCGCCGCGGCGCGGCTTGGCGGGAGCGAGCGCCCCCTGCTCCTCGTGGGAATGGACGCGAACGACGACCCTGTCGCGGGCCCGCTCCGCGCGCTGGCCGAGGCGTGGAGCATCCCGGTGATGGTCAGCCCCAAAGCGAAGGGCGTTTTCCCGGAGGACCACGACCTCTTCGTCGGGACCATCGAGGGGCTCGGCACGGCCTACCTCTACGACTACATCGACACCTGCGACCTGGTCCTGATGGTCGGATTCGACCCGGTCGAGTTCGACCGCGACTGGGGCGCGAAAGCACGCATCGTGCACATCGGCGTCGTGCCGAATGACGATCGCTACTACGGCAGCGAGGTCGAGCTCGTCGGGCCTATCGACATCGCGCTGGAGCGGCTTCGCGCGAGCGGAGAGCCCCAGCCGAAGGTCGCGCGCGACGAGGTGCATGCGTTCCGCGATGCGTTCGCCGAGCGTGTGCGCCCGAGCGCGCGCGGGCTGACCGCACAGCAGGTGCTCGCCGAGCTGCGAGACGCGTTCCCTCGGGACGGTCTTGTCACCTGCGACGTCGGGAGCAACAAGGCCGTTTCCACGCAGTGCTGGCCCGCGTACCGGCCGCGCACCTTCTTCGTCTCGAACGGGCTGTCATCGATGGGATACGGCCTTCCGGCAGCGCTCGGGCTCAAGCTGGCCGATCCGTCGCGTGCGGTCGCCTGCATCCTCGGCGACGGCGGCTTCGCCATGTCGATGGCCGAGCTCGAGACCGGCGTCCGGCTCGGACTCGGCGTGACGGTCGTCGTCCTCGCCGACGACGCGCTCTCTCAGATCAAAGCCGCTCAGGAGCGGAAGGGATATCCGGTGACGGGCACGACGTTCGGCGCGCTCGACTACCCGAAGCTCGCCGCGGCATTCGGCATTGCCGGGATCGACGTGAGCTCGGTCGAGGAGTGCCGCGCGGCGTTCCGAGCGACGCCGACCGATCGCCCGCGGCTCGTCGCCGCGCATGTGGACCCAAGCGCCTATCGCGTCGCCTAGATGCCTCGCACCGCCGGGAGGACCTCGCGCGTCATTCGGTCCAGCGTGCCGGGCTTCCAGATGTCTTTCACCCCGCCCATCACGGCCGTGAAGCCGATCTTCGCAAGACCCTTGAGTCGCTCGATGCTCGGCCCGATGTTCTCTCCGCGCTCGCCGAGATCGAAGTGGAACATGCAGGTCTTCTCGATGTCGTCGTAATTCCGCTTCTCCCTCTCGCAGTGCTCCTTGAGCACGTCGAGCTTGTGCTGGACGTCCGGCGTCGGGAAGAGATTGCAGGCGTCCGCGTACTTGGCGACGAGGCGAAGCGTCTTTTGCTCGCCGGAGCCCCCGATCATGATCCGCGGGCGCGGCCGAGAGAGGGTCTGCGGACGGTTCAGCGGACGCTCGAACCTGAACCGCTTTCCCGCGAACGAGCTTTGGTCATCGCGCCACATGCGCATGCAGAGCTCGAGCGTGTCCTCGAGCCAGTCGAAGCGCTCCGCCAGAGGCGGGAACGGGATGCCGAGCGCCTTGGCTTCCTCTTCGTTCCAACCGGCGCCGATGCCGAGCATCGCGCGGCCGCCGGAGAGCACGTCGAGGGTGGTCACGATCTTCGCAAGCACGCCTGGGTACCGGTACACGGCCGCCGTGACGATGGCGATCAGGTGCGCCCTCGAGGTGTTCGCGGCCAGATAACCGAGCGTGGTGTACGCCTCGAGCATCTTCTGCTCGGGCGGACCGCCTTGAACGATCCGTCCTTCACGGACCACGGCGATCTGGAAGAAGTGGTCCATGACGCCGATCGGATCGAACCCTCCCTCGTCGGCGGTGCGTGCGATCCGCGCCAGGTCTTGTCCGAGCTGCTTCGGGCCTCCCGGAAACGTGAAGTTATTGATCTGCAGGCCGACCTTCATCAATGGCCTACGTTCTGTAGCAGCCTGCGCGCGAGCGCGGTCGTGCTAGGTGACCTTCACGCGGTCCGGGAAGTACTTGCGGACCTTCTTCACCTTCGGCGCGGCGTTGAAGAGGATGTACGGCTGGAGCGGATTTCGCTCGGCGTAGTCCTGGTGATAGTCCTCGCCCTCGAAGAAGCGCTCGAGCGGCGTGACCTCGGTGACGATCGGAGCGTCGAAGACGTGCGCTGCGTCCAGCTGCTTGATGTAGGCCTCAGCGGTCCGCTTCTGCTCGTCGTTCGCGTAGAAGATCACCGAGCGGTATTCTCACCTTCGACGGATCGAAACGGATCTCGACCGCCTCGGCGTGTCCGGTCCGGCCTGAGGAGACCTTCTGGTAGTCGGCCGACTCGGCGGATCCGCCGGCGTATCCCGAGACGACCGAACGAACGCCGTCGAGCTGCTTGTACACGGCCTCGACGCACCAGAAGCAGCCGCCCGCAAGGACGGCCGTGGCCTCGCCGTTCTGGGCCGGGACCGGCGCATCGACCTCGGGATCCGGGAACTTCTCGGGGGAGACCACGACCATGGAACTGTAGGCTCCCTCGGTCCATTCCATGGCCACGATCAGCGCCACACGCAAAGCGCTCCTCGCCCATGCCCTCAGGCACGAAGGCGCGTGGGAGGACCACCCGTGGGGTGAAGACGTCGCGAAGGTCGGCAAGAAGATCTTCGTCTTCTTCGGGCAGGAGGGGCCGGACCTCGGGGTCGGCGTGAAGCTTCCACGCTCGCTGCTCTTCGCGCGGGCGCAGCCGTTCGTCCAGAAGATGGGTTACGGCATGGACAAGTCCGGCTGGGTCGCCGTCCGGTTCGCGAAGGGTGATGACATGCCGGTCGCGCTGCTCCGAAGCTGGATCGATGAGAGCTACGAAGCGATCGCGGTGGCCGCGCTCCCCAAACGCAAAGCGCGCACGAAGACGACCCGCCGGCCGACCGCGCGCCGATGAAGCTCGCGCCCGGCATCCACCGCATCGGCGATGGCCTCGTCAACTCCTATCTCCTCGAAGAAGGCGGCGAGGTCACGATCGTCGACTGCGGCGCTCCCGCGTACTGGAACGATTTGCCCCGCGAGCTTACGTCGATGGGGCGCACGTTGGCCGACGTGCGAGCGGTCGTGCTGACGCACGCCCACACCGATCACATCGGGTTCGCCGAGCGTATCCGCCGTGAGCGCCGAGTTAGGGTCAGCGTCCACGAGCTCGACGCCGGGATGGCGCGCGGCGAGGAGAAGCCGAAGAACCAGTCGTGGGCGGGCATCCGGATCGGTCCGCTGCTCGGCTTCATACGATTCGCGCTCGGCCACGGCATGCTGCGATCGACCCCGATCGCGGAGGTCGCCACGTTCGGCGACGGCGCGACCCTCGACGTCCCCGGCGCGCCCCGCGTGATCCACCTTCCCGGACACAGCGAAGGGAGCGCGGCGCTGCACATCTCGGCCCGCGACACGCTTTTCGTCGGCGATGCGTTCGCGACGTACCACGTCCTGTCGGGCGAGACCGGTCCCCAGCTCTCCCCGTTTGGGTCCGATCTGCCGCGGGCCCTCAAGTCCCTCGCCCGGCTCGACGGTATGGAGGCCGGCCTCGTGCTTCCAGGTCACGGCGAGGCTTGGACGGGCGGGCTCGCGGATGCGCTTCGACGCGTCCGGGAGAGCGCTCCGCACTAGCATCGGGCGCGCGGTGACGCAGAAATTCCGCACGATCATCGAGCCCTTCCGCATCCACTCCGTCGAGCCGCTTCGCATGACGACCGAGGAAGAGCGCACGGCCAAGATCAAGGAAGCCGGCTACAACCTCTTCGCGCTCCGGGCCGAGGATGTGCTGATCGACCTGCTCACGGATTCCGGAACGGGCGCGATGTCCCGCGACCAGTGGGCCGCGATCCAGCATGGCGACGAGAGCTACGCGGGCTCGCCCTCGTGGTTCCGCTTCCTGGATGCGGTGCGCGAGCTCTTCCCCTTCCGCCACGTCATCCCGACGCACCAGGGCCGCGCCGCCGAACGGATCCTCTTCTCGGTCATCGCGG
>VBIL01000112.1:2236-17998 GCA_005879975.1 Chloroflexota bacterium | reverse complement strand
CGACGGCCACGAACGCGTCCGCGCCCATTTCCCGCGCGCGCTCGTAGCACCGCTGCACCTCGCCCACACCGGGATCTGGCACGACCTCGTCGTAGACCTCGTAGGCGAAGCTACCGTCGCGGAGACGCTCCTCGATGGGCTGCACGAGGCCAGCGTTGCGCACGCCCTTATCCGTGACCACGAGCACGCGTCTCGCGCCGACCTGCTGCAGTGGGGTCGCGACGGTGAGCGCGACGCCGCGTCCGAAGCTGATGCGTGTGGGGATGCGGAAAACGTCAACGCGCGTCGGGGTCACGCTCGCGATGTTAGGGTCGGGGGCGTCCCCGCGTTTCGATCGCCGAGCCGGCGTCAGGCGGCGTGCCGCGACGCACGCCCTTCCGGCCTCGCTCGCGATAGGCGCGCCAGGCGCGCCCCGGAAGCGTCTCGCTGTGGTGTCCCTCGACGTACGCGTCGATGCGCACGAGCAGCAGCGCGATGAGCGCGGCGAAGATCGCGCGCCAGAGCGCGAAGAACAGCACGCGGACGCAGCCCGTAAGACACATGAGCTATGCCACTACGCCGGACTGGACGACAGGCAACGTGTGCAACGCGCGAGGCACGAGCAAGACCGATGCCCTCGCGGGCCTCCCGATGTGTTCGTAAGCGAGATCGAGCGCCTCCTCGACATCGACCGCCGCGCGAAGCTTCGCGAGCCGCACGACCTCCGGCGACTCCGACGCGGCGACGATGATCTGACACCACTGCAACGTGAGCGCGACCATGACCGCGCGCTGCTCCCCACCCGCGAAATGCCGGCGCGCCTCATCCACCACCGCGCCGGGCGACGGCGCGCGCTCGAGAGCGGCAAGGAACCGCTGCTCACCAGCTCCTTCGCCCGCGCCCTCATCCAGACGCGCGGGAATGATGATCGCGCCGCCCTCGCGCACCACCGGCGTCGGCGCGAAGCGTAGGTACGTCGCGGCGCGCGACGCCTGATAGAGATTCACATCCTTTGGATGCCCGACGCCCGCGATCACGATGTCGTACTGCTTCGGAATCGGGCGGGTGTAGAGCGCGGCGGCCTTCGCGACGAGATCTGCGAGCACCGCGTCGGGATCACCGGCGGCCACGGCGACCACGCGCTCGCGATCGTCGGTCACCACGTTCAAGCAAAATCGGAGGCCCGCGCGGCGCGCGATCTCGCGAACGGTCTCGTGGAACGGGTTGCCATCGATCTTCGCGAGGCGCACGCCGGGGTCTTCGAGGAACCGCATGCCGTGCGTCGCGGTGATGACCGGCTCGCCACAGCAGCCGATCGCCACCGTCTTGCGCCCGCCCGAATAGCCCGCGTACTGATGCGGCTCGACGATACCGGTGGCCACGACAAGGTCCGCATCCTTGACGAGCTTTTGCGTGAAACCCGGGACGCCGTACGGCGGGATCGTCCCGAGGTCGGCCCACTTCGCCGGATCGCGGCCATCCGAGTCGATGACGCGAACACGATCGACGACCGTACCAAGCTTCTCGCGCTTCTCGGAATCGGTCGTCGCGCGATGAAGGCCGACCCCGATCATCACGGTGATCTCGGAGTCCGCGATTCCACCGCCCTTGAGCTCGTCAATGAGTGGCGGAACGAGAACCGCATCCGGTGACGCGCGGGTGAGATCGGTGACCGCGATGATCGCGCGCGCTTTCCTCGGCGCGGCGCGCTTGTTGGCGTCTGCAGCGAGCTGCCGCAGCGTCGACGATCCCAGCGGCGAGGCCAGACACCGGATCGTCTCGGCGCCAAGGTCATCCACGGGCGTGGCCGTGCCTGACTCGACGATGTCCACGTCGAACCAGGGCTGCAGCATGAACTCGATCTCTCCCTCCCCGTACGGCACCCGGTGAAAGGGAGCGCCCCCGCGTGGAGCGTTCCGCACTAGATGAGCCGCAGGATGAGCAGGATCAAGGCGATGACAAGGAGGATGTGAATGAGATTCCCCGAACGCGGGATGCTCGGGATGCGCGCAGGGCCGAAGTAACCGAGAAGCCACAGGACGAGCAGGATGACGATGATGAGCTCGAGCACGGGCCTATGAAAGCACGATTCGCGGACTGGGTCGCGACTGCCGACGCGGTCCGCGCGACGACCAAGAAGCTCGAAAAACACGCCGCCCTGGCGGGTTACTTGAGCTCGCTCGAGGACGCCGACCTCGAGATCGCCGCGCGGCTCCTTGCAGGCGCGCCGTTCCCCCGCAAAGACGAGCGCGTGTTGTCCGTTGGCTGGAGCGCGCTGTCAGACGTCCTCCTCCAACGGTCCGGCAAGAAGGGCGAGGACATGGCGGCGTCATACCAGCGCCACGCCGATCTCGGCGACGTGGCCGGCGAGCTCATCGGCGACACGCCGCGGGAGGGCGAGCCGCTCACGCTCGGGGACGTCGCGAAAGCGTTCGACGCGATCGCCGCGGCACGCGGTGTCGCCCCCAAGCGCGAGCTCCTTCGAGACATCCTGCGCCGCGCGACCGCCGACGAAGCCCGATACCTCGTCAAGATCGTCGCCGGCGAGACGCGCATCGGCCTGCGCGAGGGCCTGCTCGAGGAAGCGATCGCCCGCGCGTTCGGCCGCGACCGGGAGGGCGTCGGACGGGCCCACATGCTGACCGGGGACATCGGCGAGGCCGCGCTCCGCGCCAAGCACGGCACGCTCGACGAGCCGACGCTCGCGCACTTCCGGCCGATCGGAATGATGCTGGCCACGCCCGTACTTCAGCTCGAGGAGGTCGGGAAACGCTTCCCGCCGCCCTACGTCGTCGAGGACAAGTACGACGGCATCCGCGCGCAGGTGCACAAGGCCGGCGATCGCGTGGAGCTCTATTCCCGCACCTTCGATCGAATCACGAACCGCTATCCGGAGCTCGTCGAGCCGCTCCTCCGGGTCCCCGGCAGCTACGTGATCGACGGCGAGGTCCTGGCGTTCTCCGAAGGTAAGGCCATACCGTTCACGGACTTCCAGACGCGGCTCGGGCGCAAGAATGTCGCCGCCGAGCTCCGGACGAAACTGCCATCGAGCCTCGTTGCCTTCGACATCCTGGAACGGGACGGCCGCGCCCTGCTCGACGTTCCGCTCACCGACCGTCAGGAGATCCTCCGCGCGCTGCCGCTTGAATCCCCGGTGCTCTTCGCCCGGCACCAGCGAATCGGGACTTCCGGCGAAGACCTCGTAGCGATCCTCGAGCGCGAGTTTGCCGCAGCGCGCGGCCGCGGCAACGAGGGCCTCATGGTCAAGGACCCACGGTCGCCATACCGACCGGGGCGGCGTGGCATGGAATGGCTCAAGGTGAAGCGCGCGCTCCGCACGCTCGACGTGGTCGTGACCGCGGTGGAGTGGGGACACGGCAAGCGCCGCGCGGTTCTTTCGGACTACACGTTCGCGATCCGCGACGGCGAGCGCCTCTTGAACATCGGCAAGGCCTACTCGGGGCTGACCGATAAGGAGATCGCCGAGATGACGACGTATTTCCAAGAGCACACCCTCCACGACTACGGCCGGGTGCGCACCGTCATACCGGACACGGTCATCGAAGTGGCGTTCGACCAGATCCAACCGAGCTCCAGACACGAGTCCGGATACGCGATGCGCTTTCCGCGGATCGTTCGCCTTCGGCCAGACAAGCCAGTCACCGAGATCGACACGCTCGAGACGGTGCGTCAGATCGCGGGACGCTAGGTCAGCGACTGGTCGCGAGACTCGTGAGGGTCGTCGGCGGCGCCTCGGTCGAGACGAGCACCAGCGCCCGCCGGAGGAACCGGGGACGTGGCTGCGTTCCGTTGATCACAAGGGCTCCCGCAAGTGCTTCGATCGCGAGGCCGTCGAGGTGCACGACCCACACGAGCGGACGATGGTCGGCAAGGTCGTCGTACTTCGCGAGCTTGACCGAGCAGGTCACGCCCTGGTCGCCCATCATCGATCGTCCGACGCGCTCGGCATCCGTCGCGCTGACCTCGGGTTGGCTCGCCGGTGTGACGGCATAGTCCAAATGCATGCTGCTCAGCTCACCGAGCGACGCGCAGAACGGCGCCTCCGTCGGGACCGGACGCGGGATGAACGACTGCAGCGAGCAGCTCGCCGCGAGAATCGCCACGGCGAGGGCCACAAGGGTGCGATGTGCGTTCACTCTGCACGCAAGTTTGACCTCTCGCCGCAACGGTGTAATTGAGCAAGAATCGCGACCGGATGGCACCGATGACCGAGGCACAGCAGCTGGAGACGCTGCTCGAGCTCCAGCGCGACCTCGCGCTCGAGGCGAACATCGACAAGGTCCTCTGGCGCATCACCCTCGCCGCGACGTTCATGCTCGACGCCGACCGGGCCACGCTGTACATCGCCGACCAGGCGAAGAACGAGCTCTGGTCGCGTGTGCTCACCGAGCGCGGCGAGCGTGGGGAGAGCGTCGCGGCCCTTCGCGAGCTCCGCTTGCCGCTGGACGGCCGAAGCCTCGCCGCCGAGGTGGCCCGCGCCGGGCAGGTACTTCGTATAGATGATCCGTACGAGGATCCGCGGTTCGATCCCAGCGTCGATGCGCGCACCGGCTACCGCACGCGTTCGATCCTGGTCGTGCCGATCGATTCGCGCGACCGGCGGCGCCTCGGCGTGCTCCAGGCCGTGAACCACAAGGACGGCCCCTTCCACGCCGAGGACGAGCGCTATGCGGTCGCGCTCGCGAGCGCGGCCGGGATCGCGCTCGAGTACGTGCAGCTATCCACCGAGCTCGCCGCCGAGCGCCTCCGGGTCGTCAAGGTCGCGGAGGAGGAGCGCCACCGCCTCGCGCGCGACCTCCACGACGGCGTCGCCCAGACGCTCGCCAACGCCGCGCTCGGCATCGAGCTCGCCCAGCGGCGCGCGAAGCAGGACGTAGCTGGGGCGATGTCCGACCTCGGCCAGATCCGGGGGCGGCTGCTCGAATCGCAGAAAGGACTGCGCGACATCCTCTTCGCGCTGCGTCCGCTCGTGCTCGAGGACGGCGGGCTCTCGGCCGCGGTCCGCGCGCTCGCGGAGCGCATCGACGGGACGAACGGGTGCCGGGTCGTGGCCCGCCGGGTCGACGCCGAGCAGCGCTTCAAGCCTGAGATCGAGGCCGGTGCCTTTACCGTCATCCGTGAGGCCGCGAACAACGCGATCAAGACCGGACGCGCACCGCAGGTGTCGCTGGACCTCTATGAGGACGGCGGCGCGGTGGTCGCGATGGTCGAGGACAACGGGAAAGGCTTCGACATCGCTACGACGCTCGCCAATTACGCGTCGCGCGGCAGCCTCGGCCTCCTCCAGATGCGCGAGTCCGCCCGGCTCATCGGCGCGCAGCTCTCGCTCGACTCCAGCCCAGGCCAGGGCACTCGTGTGCGCTTGAGGATCCCGACGTGAACGAACAGCAAAGCGAGAGCGAGCGCCGCCGCGTCTCCGGCCGGCGGCGCGAGGATGCGGCGCTCGATCAGGCGACCTTCGCGGAGGCATTCGTCGCGCTCACCGACGGCATCGTCCTCACCGACAGCGAAGGCCACGTCGCGAGCGCGAATCCCGCCGCGTTCGGCGTGCTCGGCGAGGACGCCCTGATCGGCCAGATCTTTGAGGAGCTCTTGCTCGTGTCTGGCGCGACGAAGACCCAGGACACCGAAGGCCATCTCGTCCGTCGTGCGTGGTTCCCGCGCGAGGACCGCATGGGCGTCCTCGAGATCGTCACTACGCCGCTGCCGGGTGGACGAGCGCTCCATACGGTCCGCGACGTGACGGCACAGGCCGAGCTCCTGCGGCTCAAGGAAGAGTTCCTCATGGAGGTCGCCCACGAGCTCCGCACGCCGATCGCCGCGCTCATCGCCTCCCTGGATCTGGTGGTCGAGGACGCGCTCACCATGCCGCGGCAGGAGCTCTCCGTGCTGGCAGGGACCCTTCGACGGAGCGGCCTCCGCCTCGAGCACCTCGTCGAAAACCTCATGGACGCCGGGAGCATCGAGGCCGGGACCTTCCAGGTGCGCGCGATGCCGGCGAGCCTCCGGCACTCGCTCTCCGAGGCGCTTGCGTTCGTCCACCCCATGCTCGAGTCGAAGGGCCAGGAGCTCGCCAACGAGATGGCCCCGGACGCCGACCGGGTGCTCGCGGACGAGCGCCGGACGACTCAGGTGTTCGCGAACCTCATCTCGAACGCGAGCAAATACGCCCCGGAGGGCACAAAGGTGACTGTCCGGGCGGTGACCGCGGGCGGGTTCGTGCGGATCACCATCGCCGACGAAGGACCGGGCATCCCGCTCGACGAGCAGAAGCGCCTTTTCGAGCGATTCTTCCGGTCCCGGACGGTCCGCGAGCAGGCTGGCGGCCTCGGCCTGGGCCTCTCCATCTGCCGGGCCATCGTCCACGCGCAGGGTGGCGATATCGTCATCGAGAGCACCCCCGGTCGCGGCACATCGGTACACTTCACACTTCCAAAGGCGCGCCACTTGGCTGAGGAGGCTCAGGACTCATAAAACTTCTCGTCGTCGACGACGACCGCGACCTCGTGGAGCTTCTGGAGTACGCGCTTCGCCGCGAGGGCTACGACGTCTCACGCGCCTACGACGGAGAGACCGCGGTCGAGGCCGTGACACGCGAGAAGCCCGACCTTGTCGTCCTGGATCTCAACCTGCCCAAGCTGGCCGGCTTCGTCGTGCTCGAGCGCATCCGGCACCAGGACGAGCACGTCGCCGTGTTGCTCCTGTCGGCGCGGCAGGATGAGAGCGACATCCTTCGCGGCCTCCAGCTCGGGGCGGACGACTACATCACCAAGCCCTTCCGACCGAAGGAGCTCGTCGCGCGAGTCAAGGCGATCCTGCGCCGCTCGGTACGCACACGCGGGCGGCCCGCACCGTCGCTCTACAAGACGGGAGATCTCATCCTTGACGAAGCGACGCACCAGGTGCGCGCCGACGGTGTGCCGGTCCACCTCTCGCCGACCGAGTTCAAGCTGCTCCGCCACTTCATGGCGAATCCCGGCCGCGTCCTCACGCAGGAGGAGATCCTCGAGGGGGTGTGGGGCTACGACGCGGACGTCGGCGGCGACCTCGTGAAGCTCAACGTGAGCCGTCTCCGGCGCAAGCTGGGAGCCGACGGCAAGCCACGCGACGTGATCCAGACCGTACCCGGAGTCGGCTACCTCTTCCGTGGCGCCGATGGCGGAGTCACGCGCGAAGAGGCGCGCCCCCGCTGATCATTTCCCGCTGGGCACGGAGAGGCGGCGGCGCGTCGCCTCGAGATCGGCGGGGTTGCTGAACACCGGATAGACCGCGAAGCCCGTCGCTTTCGAGATCGCATCCACCGCAGCGGGGTTCGGTTGCGGGAGCGCGACGGTCAGGACCTGACCATCGCGGCCGACGACGACCGCGTTCCATTCCGATGCCAGTCCGATCGGGATGCTCATCTGCAGGTCCACGGTCGCGAGGCGCGCGGGATCGGCGAGGTATGGCGCAGGCGGAATATTTACCGTGCGTGAGCGGATCGCGCCGCGCGGCCCATCGCCGAGCGAGTGCTCCCATACCCGAATGCCGCCGCCGGACTGCTTCGCGCGGTACATCGCCGCGTCGGCGGTCTCAACGAGCGAAGCCGCGTCGCCAGCGGGACGTGGGAAGGTCGCGATCCCGATCGAGAGGTGGATACGCGGTGTCGGCGTCGGGAAGGATGACCGCGAACTCGTCGCCGCCGTACCTGGTCGGCACGTCGTAGACGCGCACCGCCTGCCGGAGCGCCGCGGCGACCGCGGTGAGGACCTGGTCGCCGACCGCGTGGCCGTAGCGGTCGTTGTACTGCTTGAAGCGGTCGATATCCAGCATGAGGAGGGCGAGCAGATGCTCGGCACGAAGCGCGCGGTTGGTCTCCGCCTCGAGACGGCGATCGAAGTGCCGGCGGTTGAAGAGCCAGGTGAGCGGGTCGGTCTCGGCGAGCCGCTGAAGCGCTTCGCCGTGCTCCTGTTGCACCAGCACCGCGCCGATGTGCCCCGCGAGGAGCTCGAGCGTGACCAGGTCGGCCTCGTCGAACGGGCGTCCGTCGAAGCGGTCCGTGATGCTGAGGACGCCGCGCGGTTCGTCGTCGACGACGATCGGCACGCTCACGAAGGAGTCAGAGCGGTAGCTCCCCTCACCGGATTGGATCGGCGCGCTCGCGACGTTGCGCACAAGGAGCGGACGCTTCGACTGGGCGACGAGACCTACGACCCCCTCGCCTGTCTTCACGCGCACCTGTCGCTTCACATCGTCCGCGAGGCCGAGGGCGCGGGCAATCACGAAATCGGTCGAGTTGTCCTCACGAAGGAGGAGCGACGCACGCTCACCGCGCACGAGCTCCGTGGCAACCTTAAAAATCGAGTCGAGCAGGTCTTCTGCCCGTCTCTTGCTCTGACTGTCCACCAAGTCCCCCACTCTGCGTCCCGCCCCTGATCGCCCCAGCGTCGTTTTGATCGGCTCGCTTGCTCGCTCCGGGCTCTGCGGGAGTCTCATGCGCGGCGAATGCCGGAACAAGCGCCCTCGGTATCTAGTGCCGGTCAAAGGAGTCGCAGGTGCGCGATCTGCTTGAGAGGTTAAGTCCTGTCGACCAGGAGCACCGGTTGCGTCGTTGGCTGCTGCGATCCAGCGACGGGCTCGAGTGTGATCGCGACGCCGTCTCCCGCACCAAGTGGCGTGGTCAACAACAAGACGAATACATCCCCGGCGGTGCTCGTGCCCGCGGCTACCGCCTTCGGACCCGGCTTCAGCACCCAGGCTTCCCACGTCTTACCAGATGGGGGTGGGGGAAGGCGCACGACCAGGTATGGCTGGCCCTGATCGGGTATGACCACGGCGGCCCGCGCGTCGGGATTTGCGCTTGTTGGCGCGAGTGCGACTACGCGGCCGCTCGCGACGCCCGCGAGTGCCCGCTCGTATGTATCGATTTGCTGACGATTCATGCCGACGACCGCGAAGGACACGACGAGGAGCAGCGCAAGCACCGCCGGCACGGCGAGAGGCACCGGATGGATGAAGGCTTGCGCGATGCGGCTGGTCCAGGTCGGGCCCCCCAGAGACCGCGCGCCGCGGTGCCGGAGCACGATCCGCGTGCGGAGGTCGCGCGGGGGCTCGATCTCTACCGCGCCGACCGCCGCAGCTTCGTACAGAGCGTCCTCGAACTGCGCGAGGTCACCGGTGCACTGCGCGCATCGCTCGACGTGCGCCGCGATGATCTCGCGCTCGGTCTCGTCGAGGGAACCGAGACCGTAGGCGGGGAGATCTTCGGTGGGGTGGCGCTCGCTCCTCATCGCTCTTCCTCGAGACGTTCGCGGAGCTTGTTCATCGCAAGGCGGACCCGGCTCTTCACCGTACCGAGCGGCGTGTTGGTGCGTGCCGCGATCTCGCTCTGCGTGTACCCGCCCCAGAACGCGAGAGCAAGCACCTGACGCTGCTCGACAGGCAGCTCGCGCACGACGGCGCGCACGTGCTCGGCGCGTATGAGGCTGACGACACGTTCATCGACCCGGGCGTCCGAGACAAGATCGGCCGCGGCCTCGATCGTCACTTCGCGCTCCGTGCGCTTGCCTCGCGTCCGCCGCCAATCGATCGCCGCGTTGCGACAGATCGCGAGGAGCCATGTGCGCACCGATCCGCGGTCCGCGCGATAGGAGTGGGCCTGCCTCCAGATCGCGTGGAACGCATCCTGAGCCACCTCTTCGGCCGCCTCTGGGCCGGGCAGCATCCGATACAGCACGCCGAACGCCACCCTGCCGTACCGGTCGTAAAGCTCGCCGAGCGCCTCGGCATCGCCGTCCGCGATCCGCTCGACAAGTCTCACATCGTCCGCCTTGTCGGGCATTACGACCTCTGGCCGCAGAGTGGATGACACACGGAGGTGTCGGCAGGGTAGCGCTAGCGCGTCATTGCCACTCCCGCGCCGCGATCTTCGCGAAGAGCGTGAGCGCATCGAGCCGCTGCGCCTGCACGGAGATCACGCCGTCGACGGTCTGGAGCGTCCCGCCGACCACCACCGCGGCATCGCTGTCGAGGACGCGCTTGTACCGCCGATACGTCGGGGGGCGAATGATGATGTTGGATATCCCGGTCTCGTCCTCGAGCGAGAGGAACACATAGCCCTTCGCGGTCTCGGGATGCTGCTTCACCACGACCGCGCCGGCGATCAGCACATATGTCCCGTGCCGGCGACTCTCAAGGTCGCACGCACGCAGCACTCCGCGCCGCGCGAGATCTTCGCGGTAGAAGCTCATGATCTGCGGCCCGGTCGGGATGCCGGTGATGCGGTAATCGAGCGCGGTCCGCTCCTGCTCGCCGAGTGGGGGAAGCATGGGCGCATTTGTGGTTGGAAGCGAGAGGGCCCGGCGCACGAAGGTCGGCGAGGTGCGATGCGCATCGCGCGCACGCCACAGCAGCGCGCGGCGCGGCTCGCCGAAGCCGTCGAACGCTCCGACAAGTGCGAGATTGCGGAGTGCCTCCTCTTTCAAGCCGACGCGTGTCGCGAACTCGTCGAACGACTTGAACGGACCGCCGAGTTCGCGCTCGCGAACGACGGCTTTGGCCTCCTCTTCTCCGAGCCCTTTGACAGAGCCGAAGCCGATGCGCACGTCGTGCTCGCGGCATTTGCGATGTGAAGCGATGGTCCGCGAGGAGTCGACTGGATGACCCGCGGAGGCGCGAGGGGTCTCTCGCGGCGCAGGAGGCGCAGCATCTTCGACGACAGCTTTCGCGAACGATCGGTTGACATCGACCGGCAGGATCGCGACGCCGTGGCGCTTCGCGTCACCGGCGATGACGGCGGGCGAGTAGAAGCCCATGGGCTGATTGTTCAAGAGACCGACGTAGAACTCGGCGGGGTAGTAGAGCTTCAGATGAGCGGTGTGATACGCGGTGAGCGCGAACGCGGCCGCGTGGCTCTTGCAGAACCCGAACTCCGCGAACGCGGCGATCTGTCGGAAGATCTCGTTGGCGGTCACGTCGTCGACGCCCTTCGCACGCGCGCCGTTCACGAACGGACCGCGCAAGCGCTCCATATCCGTTGAGCTCCGGGCCCGGCTCATCGCGCGACGGAGCATGTCGGCGGCCGAGGGCGAGAACCCCGCGGCGGCGATGGCCACGCGGAGGATCTGCTCCTGGAACAGGATCACGCCGAGCGTCTCTTTGAGGATCGGCTCGAGGAGCGGATGCGCGTACTGGACCGGCTCGCGTCCCTGACGGCGGCGGATGTAGGGGTTGACCATGTTTCCCTGAAGCGGGCCTGGCCGGATGATCGCGACCTCGACCACGATGTCCGCGAAATTGCGCGGCCGCACGCGCGGCAGGGCCTGGGCCTGCGCGCGACTCTCCACCTGGAAGAGGCCGATCGTGTCGACCTCGCAGATGAGGTCGTAAACCGCGGGATCGTCGAGCGGGAGCGAACCCAGCTCGAGCAGCTCGCCGTGCCGTGAGTGGATGTCCGCGACCGCATCTTTCACCAGCGAGAGCGTCCGCAAACCGAGGAGGTCCATCTTTACCAGACCCAGATCCTCGATGTCGCGCTTGTCGAACTGCACGACGTTTCGGTCGGGCATGGTCGCGCGCTCGATCGGCACGGTGTCCACGAGCGGGAGCGCGGTGATCAGCATGCCGCCGTTGTGGATCGAAAGATGGCGCGGGAAGTCCGCGATCGCGAGGGTGAGCTCGCGAAAAAGCGGGAAGCGCTCGCGCTCCTTGTCGTTAAAGATCTCGAGGAGATCCGCAAGAGTGTCCGGCAGCGCCCGGGGCGCCTCCCAGCCGTGCTCGGACGCGCGATCGGCGTGGTGATACGCGGGGTGCTGCGCGGCGGTCGGCAGGTCGCGCGGGTCGACGTGGTATTGGTCGATCGACTTCGCCATGCGATCGATCGTTTCGGCCCGGAAACCGAGCGCCTTCGCGACCTCGCGCGACGCCGAGCGCGCGCGATATGTGACGACGTTGCAGACCATCGCGGCGTAACGCTCGCCGTACTTCTTATAAACGTACTGAATGACCTCCTCGCGGTCGTTGGTCGCGATGTCGAGGTCGATGTCCGGCATCGTGCGGCTGTCCTCGGTGAGAAAACGTTCGAAGAGGAGGTCGTGCTTGATCGGGTCGACCTTGGTGATATCGAGCACGTACGCGACGATCGAATCCGCTGCCGATCCCCTGCCCTGCGCCGGGATCCGGTGTTCCTTGCAGAAGCGGACGATGTCCCAATTGATAAGGAAAAACTCCGCGAGTCCGCAGCGATCGATCACATCGAGCTCGTGCGCAAGCTGCTTCGCGACATCGCGCGTGATCCGCGGGTACTTGATCTTCGCGCCATCCCCGCAGAGCGCGTAGAGGAACGAGAACGCGGTCTCGCCCTCCGGAACGGGGAAGCCGGGTAGGCGGTCCTTGCCGACGAACGACGCCTCCGCGCGCGGAGTGTTCGTGTCGTAGAGGAGGTCGAGGACGCACGCGTCGGCGACCAGGCGCGCGTTGCGGAACGCCTCATCGAAACGGGAGAGGCGTTCGCGGAGCATGACCTCGCCCTTGAGCCAGTACTCGCCGTTCGGCTTCAGCTTGTTTCCGGCATCGTCCAGCGTCACTCCGAGATCGATGCATCTGAGCACGTCGTGGAGACGCCGGCCTTCGGGACGCGCGTAGTGGACGTTGTTCGTGACCACGCATCCCAGACCCATCTCCGCGGCCAGCGCGGCGAGGGTGTCGCAGAACGCTGAGGCGTCGGGATCGAGGTGATCCGAGAGCTCGACGTAAAGGCGCTCGCCGAAAACAGATGCGAGGCGTGCGAGCGCCTCGCGCGCGCCATCGAGGTCGCCTGCGCGGACCGCGCGGGCCACCGCGCCGTGGGCGCAGCCGGTGAGCGCGAAGAGGCCCGCAGCGTTCTCAGCGACGAGAGCGAAGCTCGCCTTTGGCTTGGTTTTCTCGCCGGCGAGCTGCGCCGCCGAGATCGTCCGGCAGAGGCTCGTCCACCCTTGCCGGTCCCGTGCGATGAGGACGAGATGTCCGAGGTCGAGAAGTTGGAGCTCGGCACCAAAGATCGCGCGGAGGCCGCGATCCTTCGCCGCGTTCGCGAAGCGCACCGCGCCGTACAGACCGTTCGTGTCGGTCAGCGCGAGCGCGTCGAGACCCTGCTCGACCGCGGCATCGGCGAGGTCATCGACCTCGGACGCGCCGTCGAGGAAGGAGTAGTTGGAATGCGCGTGAAGCTCGACCCAGCCGGCCATCGCGGGCTCCCATTCGCTCCTGGCCAGAGCGTTAGAACGTCTGTTCTAGACTAGCTGAGACCGCTTCTGGGGGCGACGGCCCGAATGGACCTGGCCGCTTCGACTTGACGATCGGCCGGCAGAGGACGGGCCGAGCCGATGAACAGGCCAACCCCGTCGTCCTCCTCGGCGGCTGGAGATCGTCGCAGGGCCGGGAAGATCAGGATCCCGATCGCCGCGATGAGGATGGTCAGAGTTTGCATTCCAGTCGCGCTCTAGGAAACCGCCTGGAGGAGATCGTCCGATCACCCGCGAGGGCGATTTCTGGTCGCGAACGGAGTGCAGCGATGCGACAGTAGAACCTCCGTTCTAGCTCAGGGTTAACCGGACTGCGGTTCGCTAAAGTTCTGCTTGCCTCATGGCACATCAGGCCTGACAGTCCGCAGGTGGGCGAGATACCGAGCAGCAAGCTACCCACGGTCCTCGTCGCCGACGACGACCCTGCGCTCCGTGCTCTCGCTCGGGTGACCCTCGCGGCACAAGGCTGGAACGTGATCGAGGCGGCAACGCCGGCCGAGTGCATCGCACTCGCGAAGCGCCACCTTCCCGACGTCCTTCTCCTCGACGTGAACTTCGAAGGCCACGCCCGCGACGGCTACTCGGTGTGCCGAGAGCTCACCGCCGGCTCCGAAACCCGAAGCATCCGCGTCGTGCTCTTTACCGCACGCGACGATCCCGAGGGCCGGGCCTTCGCGAGCGCGGTAGGCGCGACTGCGTTCATCGTGAAGCCGTTTGGTCCGCTGGATCTCGCGGCGCTCTTGCACTTGCTGCGGAGCGGCGCCAATCACGATCCAGGGATCGGTCTGTACCTCATCGAGGCGGGTGTCATCCGACCGAGCCAGCTTGAGCGCGCCGTCGCGGAGCAGCACCTCCAGAAGGGCGACAAGCGTCCGCTCGGCGAAATCCTCGTGCAGCTCGGCTTCGCCACGACCGAGGACATTCGCCATGCGCTCGAACGCCAGCGGAGGCTCCGGCCTCTCGCGAGCGCTCCGCCTCGCTCTGGCATACCGCTGAACGTGGTCATCGCCGACGACAACGCAAGCGTTCGCGATGGCCTGCGCGAAGCGTTCGCCTCGGAACCGGATTTCAGGCTCGCCGGTACCGCCGCCGATGGAAACGAAGCGCTCCGCATCATTCGCGAGACCCGGCCCGACGTCGTCGTGCTGGACAACGACATGCCGCGGCTGAACGGGCTAGACGTGTTGCGTGCGGTACGCGCCTCGATGCCGGACATCGGGGTCGTGATGTTCACCCTCGACGACACGATCCGTGAGGCAGCCACGAGCGCGGGTGCGTCGGCGGTAGTGACGAAAGACACGCCGCTCGAATCGTTGCTCGCCGAGCTCCGTCGCGCCGCCCCGCGGGCGACACCCGCGGGTGCGGGCCCGCCGAGGGTCGTGCTTACCTCCCGCGATGTGCCTCGGGTCGCCTGGGGCGTCACTGCGCGCCGTCGACGCGCCATCGCGACGATCGGGATCCTGCTTGTGAGCTACGCCGGAGGCTTCCTTCTGGCCGAGCCCATCCTCGGGGCCTCCGCTTCCGTGCTCGCCGTCGTGCCGGTCGCTCTGGCCGGAGCGTTCTTCGGCCCGGAGGCCGGCGTCGCGGCCGCGCTCCTCTCATCGGTCGAGACCGCCGCGCTATGGGAGGGCACAGAACACGTCATGGGCGAACCCATCCTGCGCATCGGCGGCAACGGCCTCGGGATCCTGGTCCTCGGCGCCGTCGGGGCCGGTTTCGGAGCGATGCGTCTCCTGCGGGGCCGGCTCCTCCCGCGGGGGCGCCAGGTCGGTGCACTGGCCGAGGCTGCGCTCGTGCTGGCCCCGGGACTCGGACCGAAGACGCTCGGATCGCTTGCGGAAGCCGCGCTCGAGATCGTCCCGGGGGACATCGCGCTGCTCTATGTGACCGTGCCCGGCGGGGGCCTCGAGATCGTCGGCGCCGCGGGGGCTCCGGCGGGCGTGATCGGGCAGCGCCAGGTGGCCGGCGCCGTGGCCGGTGCCGCGACAATGAATCGCGGGTCGATCGTTGACGATCTCGAGTCACGGCCGATCGGCGTCTCGCTTCCCGGCACTCGAAGCGGTGTTGTCGTCCCGGTCCCCGGGTGGGGTGCCAACCCGTGCGGCGTGATCGCGGTCCTCGCGACGCGAAAACGGTCCTACGGCCCGACCCATTTAGAAGCGCTCACCAGCTATGCGGTTTTTCTCGCCTCGCTGCTGAACGCCCCGCCTACGGCGGTCGCGATCGCCGGAGATCCGACTCTTCTTGGAGCGAACGCCGCGGCGGAGCGCCGCTAGCGGTCGTTGTCGCTCTTGGGTCGCTGGCTGGGTGGACTTATCGGACCGTCGCGCTCGCGGAGGTCGGGGCGGAGTTCGCCGTACCATCGCTCACCGTAACCGTCACGGTCACAACATCGCGCTTGTCGCCATTGCCCTTGACCGAGAGATCGAATCGGTCGACCCGCGCGGTCGTCGTCACCGTCCGCTTCACGGCGCCGTTCACGCGCCAGGTGTAGCTGAGGCTA
>VBIL01000112.1:0-2166 GCA_005879975.1 Chloroflexota bacterium | reverse complement strand
GTGTCCCCGCGGTCGCCGTTGCCGGCGAGTGAAAGGTCGAAGCCGTCGGCCGGGTTCGGGCCGGTGGCCGTCTCAAAGGTCACGCCATTGACCTGCCACTTGAACGTGTAGGTAAGGCTGTCGCCATCCGGATCAGAGGCGGTCGCCGTCGCGGTAAGCAGGGCGTTCGTCGTGGGCGATGTCTCATTGAGGGCGACACTGATGGTCGGAGCGCTGTCCGCGACAACGATCGAAGCATTCGCGGTCGTGCTCAGCTGACCATCGCTGGCCGTCACTCGGAGGGTGATCGTGTCGTCACGATCACCCACGCCGCTCGCAGAGAGATCGAGGCCCGAGGTCGTCGCGCCGGGGATCACGGCGCCATTGCGCGACCACTCGTAGCTGAGCGTCACTGTGTCGCCCTCCGGGTCATGCGCGACGACGCTCGCCTGCAGCAGATCGTCGGTATGGACCGGCATGGGCGAGAGCGAAACGCGGTCGATGGTCGGCGCGCTGTTGTTGGCGACCGCTGCCACGACGTCGGGGCTCGAGCCCGCGACGTAGAGGCGCCCGTCGGGGTGCGCGGCGAGCAGGGCGGGCTGCCACGGAAGAGCGGTCGTCGCGGTCACCGCGAAGGTTTGATCGTCGAGCTCACGCAGGACTCGGCCGTTCATGTCGGTGACGAAGATGCGTCCGCTCTCTAGAGCGATGCCGCCCGAGAAGCGGCCAAGCGGCGTGGTGTGCGTGATCGCGAGCGTCGTCGCGTCAACGACGTAAAGCTCGGAGTCGGTCGCAAACGCGTCACTCGCCTCAGAGCCCAGATAGACAGCGTGGCTGGTGGGATCGACGGCGATCGCGAGGATCGACAGCGACGCCGAACCACGACTGCCCGCCGGGCACGCCGACGAAGCTGATGATGCTGTTGCTCGTCGTGTTCACGGCGACGAACTGCGTGCCGCCGGCCACGTAGATGCGATTTACGGCCGGGTTGACCGCGACCCCGAGCCCGCCGGCCCCGAAGACGGTCGCGCTCACCGCCATCGTGGTCAGGTTCACGACCGAGAGCGTCTGGTCGCCGGAGTTGGAGACGTACAGACGCCGGCTCACCGGCTCGAGGGCGAGGAGTCCGGGCTGGCTTCCGACGACGACGCTGCTCACCGCCCCGCTCGCAGGCTGGACCACCGAGACCGTGCTGCCGCCGCTGTTCGCGACGTAGACACGACCGTCCGTCGGATCGATCGCGACGCCGAACGGCTGGTGTCCGACCGGCCATGACGCGGCGATTCCCGCCGCTAGCGCGGGGTGAGGAAGCGCGACGCTCGCGACGAGGGCGAGCGCGACGACGAGCCGACGCATGTCCGCGGAACGCTGCGGGAAGCGAGGGCGCGCGGCAATTGACCGGTAGTCCTAGGTCATTCGGCTAATCCATGACACGCTGCAGCCACCAGGCGCCGGAGCCTCTGTCACCATACACATCGCACACCAGACCATCGGCCGTGCGGAGCGTGAGGTAATCGCGCGCGACGCCATCCTTCCACCAATCCGCCTCGACACGCCACTTACGCATCTGCTCGACGACGGTGTGGCGATGTCCGGCAACGATGAGCGTGACAAGCTCGCCCTCATCCCAGACCAGCTTCGCGGGCAGCGGCTCGTTGAACAATCTCATGCGATCACCTCCAGCCACTCGCTCGCACGTTCGGGTAGGCGCGCGTCCGCGTCGGCCACCCGCGCGCGCAGCACGACACCTCGGCCGAGCTTGGCCCGCAGATAGCGCGCAGTCGCGATCGCTTCCTCCTGCCGCGCGCCATCGGGCGCGAATAGCCCGATCTGCCGCCCGCGCGCGGCCTCGACCTCGGGCACCTCGAGTGCGCAGCCGGTGACGAGCCCCAGCTGATCGCGCTCCTCGAGCGCCCAGCGGAGCGACCGAAGCAAGGCCGTGCGCTCGCGGGTAGGCGGCAGGACGCTGCGCTCGATGCGCAGCGGCCCGGCGTCCTCACGGTCGAGTCGCAGCTCGAGCCGGAGTGCGGCAAGGCCATCGTGTTCAAGCAGTGCCGAGATCTCGTCGACCACGACGCGAAGCGCGAAGACCAGCTGCTCGTGTGAAGCGATCGCGTCGTCCCACGCCCGGCGCGCACGAATGCGTCGCGGTGGCGCGGTCGCACGCACCATGTCACCGAACTCGCC
>VBIL01000111.1 GCA_005879975.1 Chloroflexota bacterium | reverse complement strand
AACTTCACGGTGACGGTAAGTCCGCCGACGATCACCAGCTTCACGCCGACGACCGGACCGGTCGGGACGAGCGTCCGGATCAACGGCACGAACTTCAGCGGTGCAAGCGCGGTCCAATTCAACGGGGTGAACGCGACCTACACCGTGACCTCGCCCACGGCGATTCAGGCAACCGTACCGGCGACCGCCACGAGCGGTCCGATCAGCGTGACGACGCCCGGCGGCACCGCCACGAGCACGGGCAACTTCACGGTGATGGTGCGTCTGACTGTGACGAAGACGAGCCCGCTGGGCGTCGGTAACGGCACGGTGACGTCTACCTCCAGTCCAGCCAGTGCGAACCAGATTGACTGCGGGCCCACCTGCTCCGTCGAGTTCGCTTACGGGACGGTTGTGACTCTCACGGCAACGCCCGCGCTTCTCTCGGTCTTCAATGGGTGGGACGGTTGCGACTCGACCTCGGGGACAAGCTGCACCCTGACCATCAAGTCGGCGAGCACGGTCACAGTCCACTTCCTGCCCTAGCGAAGAGCCTGCTTGGCGAATGCAGCGATGCGCGCTTGGGCTTCGCCACGACTGACACTCGACAGGCCGAGCTCCCTGTAGCCAGTCAGCCATTGATCGATGGACTGACGCGCAACCACCGCCCACACGAGGTCCCAGAAGCGGAGATCGCCGACCGGGCCGCGTATTTGCTCATACCGGGCGGCCAACTCGACCGTCGCGGCCAAGTCAAAGCTCACGGCGAGATCGGCTCGCGCGAGAGCGAGATCCTTGCGCGGGTCACCGATTCTGGCTGAAGACCAATCGACCACACCGGTCAGGCGTCCCTTCTCCCAGACGGTGTTTCCCCACCAATAGTCGTGGTGCAGCAGTGACGGAGGGCCAAGGGTCATCCCGGGAAGCAATCTGTGAAGCGCGGCGAGAATCGGGCGCGAGATCGGATCATCCTTCGCCCTCTGCTCGACACCCGCGAGCACAGCGCCAGCGGGCTCGTCACGACGGATGCCCGTGGGCAGGTCGCTCGCACCGACCGCGTGGAGCGTGGCGAGCGGGCGGGCGAACTCGTCGATCCAGTGAGATCGCGCAGTCATGCTCCGCGGCGGGCGCGATGGACTGCCAGGGATCCAGGTCAAGACGATGAGTGGCTCGCCGAGAAGCTTGCCGTCGGGATCACCGAGGACCGGCCGAGGTACAAAAGGGAACCGAATCGAAATGGCACGGAGCAATGCCTCATCGCGCCGCGCGCGCTCCACCGCGCGCTCGCGTTCGCTGTCGCGATAACAGCGGAGGACCAACTCCGTGACCTTGCTATCCGGTCCCACGGCCGCAAGTCGATAGGTAGCGGTATCGATCCCGCCGAGCAGCGGCGTCGCCTGGACCGAAACGAGCCGGCCGCCAATGC
Organism: Chloroflexota bacterium; assembly: GCA_005879975.1. GTDB lineage: Bacteria > Chloroflexota > Limnocylindria > P2-11E > P2-11E > 3-1-20CM-2-70-9. Next base: position 5,982 of record VBIL01000111.1, on the reverse strand, counting down.
CCGCGCGGAGCCGTTCAAGCTCGGAGACCCGAAGCTCCCGGCGCCTTTCAGCGGTGGTCGTTGCCACGCCCGCAGCTTTCGACTGGGCTCTTAGGGTTGCTCAGAGAGAAACGTGCCCGACTGACGATCTCCGGGAGCAGAGCTCTGCGGCTCAGCCAGAGCGCATGGACTGGAATCACGAGCGAAGGCGGCCGATCGTCCGCGATCGGCGCTGCAGCCCGTGAATGGATGTCAAACGTCGGCAAAAGAGAGCGTCGAGACCTGTTCCACTCGCCCGCTCTTCGCGCTGCGGTAGGCGGCGTCGAGGATCTCCACCGTCCGGGCGCCGAGATCCGCGGGTGAGTTGTTCGAGTACGGCCGACCGAGACCGGCGTGCACCACGGCGTCGACCGGACCTCGGCAGTCATAGAGGCCGGCGTCCTGGTCGAGAGGGATGTTGATGTCGTCATTCGGCGCGCGGTAACGCCACAGGACGTTTCGTTCAAGGTCGACCATCAGCTGACCGTGAGAACCGATCGCGCGGACATAGAGTTGGTGGCGGTTGTTCCCGGCGCCCCGATGGGCGGAGCCTCCGCCAAGACTGCCAATCGCCCCGTTCGTGTAGCGCACGCTGATCGCGTCGTGGAGCTCCACCTTCGCATCTAGTGGCGCCGACATAAATGCGAAGACGTCCTGGCCGCGGAGGTCCGTGAGCCACAGCGCCACACCGAGCGCATGGGTGAGCTGCGCCTGTCCGTAGCCGCCGCCTGAGGTCTCCGGCCGACTCCACGTCTCGGCCTGCGGGACGAGCTCCGGGTCGGCGTCGGGGTAGGCTCCCGTCTCCGACAGGAGCTCCCTCGTTGCGGAGGCCATGTGGATCGTCAACTGTTCGATTTCGCCGATACCGCTGTCTTCGTGCATCAGCCGATGGGCCTGCACGACCATGGGTCGGTAGTTCCAGCCGTACGCGATGATGACCTCCTTGCCGGTCCTGCGGACGGCCTCGACGAGGTCCCATGAGTCAGCGGGGTCGATCGTGAACGGCTTTTCGCACAGGACGTGCGAGCCGGCCTCCAGCGCCGCCCTTGTCTGGATGTGATGTTGTCCGACCGGGCTGCCGACGATGACGATGTCACACCGTTCGGAGATGACGTCTTCCCAGCTCGTCGTCGCCTTCCGGAAGCCGAACTTTTCTTTGATCTTCTGCAGCAGCTCGGTATTCCGGCGGTTCACGATCGTGAAGTCGACGAGATCGCGCCACCGCTCCAGATTCGGTAGGTGGGAGCTCACAGTCCACGAGCCGGCGCCGATCACACCGAGACGAAGCTTCGCCACCGCCTATGCGCTCCTTCTTGCCTCGAACCCGTGGAGGGCGAAAGTACGCGGCACGCGCGCGCTGTCAAAAAGGTCGATCGCGCCAGCCGCGGCGGTACGCCCTACGATCGCAAGGATCGAGGCGCTGGGGTCTGGGAGGTCACGATGTCGAGGGTCGTGAAGGTTGAGCCGATTCCGGTGAGCTATCCGGAGCCGAACGATTTCAACGCGATCCGGCACCTTTGCCTGGTCAAGATCACGACCGACGACGGCGTTGTCGGATGGGGCGAATCGATCACCCAATTTCCAGAGGCGAGCCTCGCGACAAAGGCGATCGTCGACGGAATGGCCGAGCGCGTGGTCGGCAAGGATCCCACCGACACCTACGCGATCTGGCAGTCGCTCCACGACAAGGCTTGGTGGTACGGATACAACGGAGGCATTGCGAGCTATGCGATCGCAGCCATCGACATCGCGCTCTGGGACGTAAAGGGCAAGATCCTCGGCGTGCCGGTCCTTCAGCTGCTCGGCGGCGCCGTGCACGAGTGGCTGCCCGCGATCGCCTCGTGCCATGCCCACCACGAAGACATCGGTCGGATGGTCGAGGAGGCACAGGAGTGGGTCGCGCCCGGCCTGCACGGTGTGAAGGCCGGGTTCGGAAAGCGCGGAAACGCGCGGCTCGGATACGAGCACGACCGGGACGTCGAGTACATGCGCCGCATGCGCGAGGGGCTTGGCCCGGACGCGTCGATCATGATCGATTGCGGCTGGGCGATCAGGTGGGACGTCGCGACGGCAATTCGTCGCGTCAAGGCTTTCGACGAGTACAACCTCACATGGATCGAGGAGCCACTCGGCGCGTGGGATCCAGAGGGGTACGCGAGACTACGAGGCGAGACCTCGACCCTCATCGCCTACGGGGAGAGAGAGTGGAACGTCGATGGTTATGAGCGCATCCTCCAGACCGGCACCGTGGATGTTGTCGGCGTCGACCCGGGAAGGGCTGAGGGGATCACCGGCTTCAAGAAGGTCGCCGACCGCGTCGAGTACTACCGACGTCAGGCCAACGCTCACGCGTGGTCGTCGGCGATCGCCACCGCGGCGAGTCTCGCGATCAGCTTCAGCTCACCGGCCTGTAAGGTGTTCGAGCTCAAGCCGCTCCGCAACCCGATGCAGCACGACCTGGTGACCAAGCCCTTCGATCACATCGACGGCTACGTGTACCCACCCACGAAGCCGGGGCTCGGCATCGATGTCATCGAGGATGTCGTCAACTCGTTTCGGAGCGAAAGAGTCCTCGCGAAGGTCTAGGTCAGAGGAGAGCCCATGGCTTGGAGCGTAGGTGCCGGACTGGAAGGGAAAGGTGTCATCGTCACGGGCGCGTCAGGCGGGATCGGTCGAGCGGTCACCCGCGCCTTCGACACCACCGGCGCGCGCGTGATGGCGGTGGATCTCGATCAGGCAAAGCTGGACGAGCTCGTCGCCGGGCTCACCGGTCGGGGACACATCGGGGTCGCGGCCGACCTCCGCGTCATCTCGAGTCACGACGGCCTCGTCGAGCGGGCGCGCCGCGAGCTCGGGAACCTCTATGTCCTCGCCAACCTCGCAGCTGTTCTGCGCCGGCGGAGCTCCCTCGACGAGATCACCGAGGACGACTGGGACTTGCAGCACGACGTGAATCTGAAATCGGCGTTCTTCCTCTGCCGCGCCGCGGGAAGAGCGATGGTCGCGCAGGGGCGCGGCGGCCGCATCATCACCTTCGCGTCGCAGGCCTGGTGGACCGGCGGATTCGGCGGCTCGGTCGTCTACGCCGCATCGAAGGGCGGGATCGTGTCGATGACGCGCGGGCTTGCCCGCACTCTCGGTCCGCACCACATCACCGTCAACGCCGTGTCGCCCGGCCAGGTGAATACCCCGATGCTGATGACCGATCTGGCGCCCGAGATGTACGAGGCCATGAAACAGCAGACGCCGCTTGGCAACGTCGCGGAGCCCGAGGAGCTGGCCGGCACCGTGGTCTTCCTCGCCAGCGATCACGCGCGCTACATCACCGGAGCGACGATCAACGTCTCCGGTGGATTTCTCATGTACTGAGTGCCGCTGGGAATGAGGGCCGCCCTCTTGCCGAACGCGAAGTGAATCCCGCGGAGACCCGACCGCTCGGGCGGACGGGCGTACGGCTCACGCAAATGGGATTCGGTGGTGCCTCCATCGGCGAGCTCTTCGTGAAGGTCCCGGAGGAGGACGCGTTGGCGTGTCTTCGCGCAGCGTGGGACGCCGGCATCCGGTACTTCGACACCGCTCCCTGGTATGGACGAGGGCTCTCGGAGTTGCGCACCGGAGCCGGTCTTCGCGAACGGCCTCGGGATGAGTTCGTCCTTTCGACGAAGGTGGGCCGCTGGCTACGAGCGCCGGCCGATCCTGCGCGGTTCAGCACGGCACCATGGATCGGCGGCACCCATTTCGAGGTGGTCTTCGACTACTCCTACGACGGAATCATGCGCGCCTACGAGCAGAGCCAGCTACGGCTCGGCCTGACCAGGTACGACCTCGCGATCATTCACGACCTCGACCTGCTCTATCACGCGCCGGACGAGAAGCTCGCGACCTACTTCGCGCAGCTGGCTGCGAGCGGCTTTCGCGCGCTGGCTGAGCTGAAGACTGCGGGCCTCATCCGCGGCATCGGCGCCGGCATCAACGCCCTTGGGCTGATTCCCCGGTTCCTCGATCTGTTCGAGATGGACTTCTTCCTCGTCGCGATGCCGTACACGCTGCTCCACCAGGAAGTGCTTCAGAACGAGTTCCCCCGCTGCGTCGAGCGGGGGATCGGGTTCGTCATCGGGGCGGTCTTCTCGTCCGGGATCCTCGCCACCGGGGCGACACCCGGGGCCCACTACAACTACGCGCCAGCGCCACCCGACATCCTCGAGCGCGTCCGGAGCATCGAGGCGGTCTGCGCTCGACACGGTGTTCCCCTCGCGGCGGCAGCGCTCCAGTTCCCGCTCGGCCACCCGAGCGTCGCGTCGGTCATTCCCGGCGCGTCACGGCCGGATCAGGTGCAGCGAAATGTGAGGGCCTTCGAGCACCCGATTCCGAGTGCTCTTTGGGCAGAGCTGAAGGCCGAACGTCTCCTTCGCCCCGACGCGCCGGTGCCCGCATAGGGTCAGTCTTGGTGGAAAACCTCGCGGGCGGTCAGGAGATTGCCTGAAGCGTCCGTGATGGTGGTGATGATTCCCTCGAACGAGATGTTCCAGCGGCGATTCACGTCGGTTGCCCCGATCGCGCCGGTGGCCGTGGCCATGTCGGGATGGAACTCGCCGTAGTAGACGACCTGCGAGCCGCGGCGGAAGCCGGTGTAGTTGTGGAACCCGGCCTCATCGAGGGCCCGCATCATCTCCGGCCACGGGTCAGCATGGCGCCGGTCGTAGTCCGCGAGCCGATCCGGATGGACGACGAGTGCGAACAAGCCGCGCTCGAACGGACCCGCTCCACCGCCATTCGCATGGAAGATCTCCTCGAACCAGATCCGCTCGCCATCCGCCTGGGTGAGCTCGGCGATGATCGGGCCAAAGGAGTCATTCCACGTCGCGTTCGCCTTGGACGCGCCGAGCTTGGCGAAGGCCGTCTTCCCGTCGGGTTGACACTCTGCGTAATACCAGACGTCGGTCCCGCGACGGAACCCGGACATGTTGCTGATCCCGGAGTCTCTGATCGCGGACTGCTGGTCGGCCCAAATCGGGGCGTGGCGACGGTCGTACTCGGCCTCAGTGCCCGGAAAGAGCCGTAGGTAGAAGCACGCGCGTTTCATTCAGCCCTCACACGGCCCGGGCCCGCCAGTGGGCGGGCCCGGGGAATGGGTCAACGATCAACGCACGAGGGTTACTTCGCTTCGGCCTCGACGTTCGCCTTGTCATAGACCTTGAACGATCCCATGAGAACACGGAGCCCAGCGGATCGCGTCGGGTCCTTCGTGATCGTGAAGGTGCCCATCCGACCGGCCTCGAACTTCTCGCCCTCGGCGCCCTTGATCGCGCCCGTCGCGAGCAGGTACGAGGTGTAGTAAGTCAGATACCCAAGGTCGACAAAGCTCCAGAGCGCGAACTGTGGCGCGCACCCATTCAGGGTGTACGACACCATCTCGCTTGGGAGTCCGAGGCCGGAGACCTTGACCTTGCCGCACATGTTTCCGTCCTGCATGGCCTTGGCCGCCGCGGCGATACCGACGGTCGTCGGCGCCATGATCACCTTGAGGTCGGGGTACTTGGCGACCAGGGCCTGCGCCTGGGTGTAGCTCTTCTCCGACTGGTCGTTGCCGTACACGGTGTCGACGAGTTGGAGCTTCGCGTACTTCGGGTCCTTCAGCGCATCGTTGAGAGCTTTGATCCACGCGTTCTGGTTGGCGGCATCCGGTGACGCTGAGAGGATCGCGAACTTGCCGCCGTCCGCCCCCATGATGTTGAGGGCCATGTCGGCCATGACCTTACCGGTCTGGTCGAAGTCCACCTGGGCGACGAAAACATTCTCGCCCTTCGCCGATGGGATCGGCGAATCCCACGCGACCACCTTGACGCCGGCGGCCTGGGCCGCCTGCGCCGCCGGGGCGATTTGATCCCCAGCATTGTTCGAGATCATCACCACTTTGTATCCCTGCGTGGATGCGTTGGTCATGAACTCGATCTGACCCTGAAC
>VBIL01000110.1 GCA_005879975.1 Chloroflexota bacterium | reverse complement strand
GGCGCGCGATGTCCGCGGGGCGGTCCGGAAAGGCGACGTCCTCGTGGGCATCTCCGCGAGCGGGCGCGCGCGCTACGTGCTGGCCGCGCTCGCGGCGGCGAAAGAGCTGGGAGCGCACACGGTGGCGATGACGTGCGACCCGGGATCGCCCCTCGCGCACGCGGCAGATGTCGCGATCGTCCTGCGCGTCGGCCCCGAGGTCCTCGCGGGGTCGAGCCGGCTCAAGGCGGGAACGGCCACAAAGCTCGCGCTGAACATGGTCTCGACCGCAGCCATGGTGAAGCTCGGGCGGACGAAAGGCGATCTCATGATCGACATGCGGCCCGCGAGCGACAAGCTGCGGGAGCGGGCGATCCGCATCGTACGCGACGAGACCGGCGTCGACGAGGATGAGGCGCGGCGGCGCCTCGAGTCAGCAGGGTGGGACGTTCGCGCGGTCATCGAGTCGAACGCCGCAGGGCGGTGAAGCGGCTCATCGTCAACGCGGACGACTTCGGTCGATCCGCGGGGGTCGATCGCGGCATCATTCGCGCGCACCGCGACGGGATCGTCACGAGCACCACGCTCATGACGAACGCGCCGCAGGCCGAGGATGCGGGCGCGCTCGCACGCGCGACGCCGACGCTCGATGTCGGGGTGCATCTCGTGCTGACGTACGCCCGCCCGCTGACTGATCCCGCGAGGATCCCCTCACTGGTGCGCGCAGACGGTTCCTTCGGGCGGCCGTCCGAGCTCCTTGCGCGCGAGATCGAGCGCGACGAGGCGCTCATCGAGTACCGAGCGCAATTCGCCCGTGCCGGCAAGCTCATCGGCCACGCTCCAAGTCACATCGACACGCATCACTGGGTCCACGACCACCCGGCGCTGTCAGCGGCCGTGTGCCAGCTCGCGGTCGAGACCGGTGCTGCGGCTCGGACACATACGCCTCGTCAGCGCGACGAGTACCGTGCCAAGGGCGTGCGCACCACCGATCACTTCGTCCGCGAGTTCCAGCATCCCGGCCACATCGAGGTCGCGGATCTCCTTGCGGTTATCGCTCGCCTCGAAGACGGCGTGACCGAGCTCATGTGCCATCCGGGGGAGCCGGATTTGGAGCTCGTCGCCACCTCCGCATACGGACGCGAGCGCCCGATCGAGCTCGCGACGCTGACCGATCCGCGCGTTCGTGCGGCGCTCGAGCGCGACCATATCGCTCTCACGACGTTCCTCGCCCTGTGAACTCACGCGAACGCGTCACCCTCGCGCTCTCCGGCCATGAGGTTGATCGCGTTCCGTTCGCGGTGTGGCGGCACTTCTATCCTGACGAGAACGAAGGCGCGGCAAAGCTTGCGGAGACGACCATCGCGTTCACCAAGCGGCATCAACTCGATCTCATCAAGTTCAATCCGCGAGCCCACTACCACGCCGAGCCCTGGGGCACGCGCTACCGCTACTCGCGCGATGGACCTCCGACACTCGAGCGGTACGCGGTGACCCGGAACGAGCAGTGGGCCCGCATCCGGCGCAAGACGATGCGCGAGCCGGCGTTCAGCGAGGTGCTGTACGGGCTTCGCCTGGTCCGTGAGGTCCTGCCGGATACGCCGCTGCTCGCCACGATCTTCACTCCGCTCGGGGTCCTCGAGCGTCTCGCTGGGAAAGAGCGTGTGCTCGCGGACCTGCGCGCGCGGACCGATGAGGTCGTCGGTGCGCTTAACGCGGTTGCCGAGACATTCGCGGAGCTCGCCGCGGCGTGCTGCGAGGTGGCCGACGGCATCTTCCTCGCGACGACGAACTGGGCACGCCGAGACACGCTTGACGAGGGCGAGTACCGACGTTTCGGCACCGCGTTCGATCTGCGCGTGCTCGCGGGCGCACGTGGTGCGGCGCTCAACGTGTTGCATGTCTGCGGTCCCGATGCCCGAGTAGTCGAGCTCGCCCGCTATCCCGTCGCGGCGGTGTCGTGGAATCCGCGCCTTCCCGGTAATCCCGATCTCGCCGCGTTCCTCGCGGCCGTCCCCGCACGCGGCGCGATCGGAGGGTTCTCCGATGATGTCTTCCTCTCGCGAAGCACGGCTCTTGCCAAACACGAGGCCGCCCTGGGTCTCCTTCAGACCCGCGGGAAGCGCTGGCTCGCTGCCGGCGGCTGCACGATCCCGGTGGAGTCGCGTCCCGAGGCGATCGAGGCCGCCCGAGACGCACTCCGTGGATAAGGCCCTCTGGGTCGTTCGCGACAAGATCACCAGCAAGAACGCGATCGACGACCTCATGGCCGACGCGACCACGCGCGGCATCCACGATGTCGTCGTCCAAGTCCGGGGCCGAGGTGACGCGTATTACCGGTCGGCTCTCGAGCCGCGCGCCGAGGAACTGAAGGACGATGGGTTCGATCCGCTCGAGCATCTGGTGCGCTCGGGAGCCGCGGTCGGCGTTCGCGTGCACGCCTGGGCCAACGTGTTCTTCATCTGGTCGAGCGCGGCGGGAACGCTTCCGCGCTCACGCGACCACATCGTCCACAGCCATCCCGAGTGGCTGCTGCGACCGGATGGTGTGAAACATCTCGACCCGGTCGGCGGCAGCGACTGGGAGGGCATCTACACGGATCCCGCCAACGTCGCTGCGCGCGAGCACACCCTCGCCGTCTTCGCCGACATCGCGAAGCGGTACCGCGTGGAGGGATTCCACTACGACTACGTGCGCTACCCGCAGGTCAGCTACGCCTCGTCACCACACGATCACGCGGCGGTGACGGCCCTCGTGCGGGAGGGCTCGGAGCGCCTGCGAGCAGCGCGTCCGGGCATCGTGATCTCGGCCGCGGTCTTTCCCGATCCCGACGTCGCGCGGGATCGCGTGCTGCAGCGCTGGGCCGAGTGGGCGCGCGCGGGATGGATCGACCTTCTCTGCCCGATGGCCTATAGCCGCGACACGGTGGAGGTCGGCCGGCTGCTCTCGAAGGCGCGCGCGGCCGCGCCGCGGACGCGCATGTGGGGCGGCCTCAGGGCCTACGCCGGAGAGCGCGCGCTCCTTCGGGATCAGGTTCGGGCCACGCAGGACGCTGGATGCGCGGGCGCGATCCTGTTCTCCTACGACCCCGCGCAGCGGGATCTGCTGGACATGTTTTCGTCTTCGTAACAGGTTTTGCGGCCCTTTCGCGACGGCCGGAAGCCCGTTCTAGGATGTGCGCCCATGCCCGAGCAGCCGACACCAACACCGGTAGCACCAGCTCCCGAGGAAGGCCTGCGTCCGGATCCGCTCGCCTCCGCGGTCGCGGACGCCGTGGCGAAGCTGCGACGTGCGGCGGGTCTCTCCGAACGCGCGGCGGCTCGACGTCTTGGTACGTCGCAGACACAGCTCCGGCGCATGGAGGACCCGCGCTACCTGCCGTCGCTGCGCTCGCTCGCGCGCGTCGCGGCCGCGTACGGCTACCGCCTCACGGTCGAGTTCCTGCCGCAGGACGCGCCGAAGCAAAAGCCACCCCCAAAGCCGCCGAAACGCGCGCCGGTTAGAGCGTCCGGGTCACCTTCGCGAGGCCGGCGGGCCGCTCCGGGTCGCGCCCGTGCCGGCGCGCGAGGGCGACGGCGAGCTGCTGCCCCACGACGACGAAGCTGATCGGCACGAGCGTCTCAGAGAGCGGTGCGCTCAGTAGGATCGCGTCGCGAGCGCGGCCCGCGACACGCTCGTCGTTGGTGATCGCGTAGACCCGCGCACCTTTGGTAGCGAGCGATGACGCCAGAGCGCGCGATTCCCCCTCCGTAGCGCCGCGCGACGCGAACAGGACCACCGGCGTCCGTGGCCGCAGGAGCGTCCGCGGACCATGCGCGAAGTCCGCGCTCGAGTACGGCTCGGCCCACACGCGAGCGAGCTCTTTCACCTTGAGAGCGGACTCGAGTGCGGCCGGATAGAGGTATCCGCGCCCCAGGACGATCACCGTCGCCGCGCGTCCGATCGCGCGAGCCAGGCGGGCCGCCTCGGGTTCCGCGGCGACTGCTTCATCGAGCGCTTCGGGAAGTCCCGCGAGCGAAAGCGCGCTGCGCCCACGCGCCTCGGCGGTGGTGGCCGCAAGGAGCGCGAGCGCGACGCAGGTCGCGGTGAACGTCTTCGTAGCCGCGACCTCGCGCTCGCGGCCGGCACGGAGCGCGAAGACATGCTCCGCGGCACGACCGAGGACAGACCGCGGCTGGTTCGTGATCCCGATCGTCACCGCTCCGGCGCGGCGTCCCTCGGCGACGACGGCGGCCACGTCCGGCGATGCGCCGGACTGTGAGATGCCGATCACCGCTCCGCGCGCGTACGAAGGCGGTGCTTGGTAGCGCGTGACGAGCGACGGCGCCGCGAGGGCGGTCACGACGCCGGCGATGCTCTCGAAGAGGTACTTGCCGTAGGTCGCCGCGTTGTCAGACGAGCCTCTGGCGACGAGCGTGATGTGCTCGACCCGGGAAAGGGCGTGACCAAGGGCGCGCGATTCGGGCCAGCCTTCGTCCAGGAGGCGGCGCACCACGCGCGGCTGCTCGGCGATCTCGGCGCGGAGCGACATCCCGCGGATGATGCCCGAGCGGTACTAATGGGACAGGACCATCGGTCCTCTCGACGGCGGCGGCCGAGAGAGCGAGCCTCCACGCAGCGCAGTGAGGATGCTGGGGAGCGTGCCACCGATCAGGCGTCGCTGGCGGCGCACGCTGCGCTCCGGCCTTTTCTGGACGGCCCTCGGCCTGGGCTCGGCGAGCATCACGTACGCGCTCAACATGGACGTCGCCGCGCGCTCGCTGGGGTTCGACCGCACTCTCGCATCGGTATTCCTCGCGCTCGTTCCGATACCCGCGCTCGCGCTTGGCGTCCACGGCGTCGCGCTATCGCTCCGCCTTCGCGCCGCCTCGCTCCTCGCCGACCGCACCGCCGACTACCTGAGCGAGCACCTTCCGGAGGGGTATGTCGTGGTCCCGCATTACGGGCCGCGAGACGGTGGCGATGAAGAGGTCGCGATGGTTGTCATCGGGCCACCGGGCGTCGTCGTCATCGAGCCGCACGACGAGCCTGGCGAGGTGCTCTGCCACGAGGACCACTGGTATCGCAAACAGAAGTTCGGATTGGGCCGGCGGATCTCGGGCATGTCACCGTCGCAGCGCGCCCGCTGGAATGCGGCGCGGGTGCGAAGCGACATCGCGAGCGGTGGCTTCGTCCGCACGTCCGTCGAGCCGCTCGTGGTGTTCACCAGCGCCAGCCTCGGCGACGTTTCGAGCTCCTCCGTGCCAGCGCTCGCGGGCGTGGACGCGATGGTCGATCGCCTCGTGCGCGGTCCGCGCGCCGACGGCACGCCGGCGCGGACGCGCGGAGTCGCCGACACGCTCGCCGAGCCCGTTCGCCTCGCTGTCGTCTAGCTCGAGCGCAGCTGGCCGAAGAGGTCGGACTCGAGCGGCGGGCCTCCCGGGTCGGGGTACTGGCGAATGAAGACCTCTTCCGCGAACACCCACGGGATGCGCTCGCGCGCGCCGATCCACGCGCTGTAGTCGGGCTCCTGTGTCTCGTGCGCTCGCATCGCCTCGATCTTTCGATCTGCGACCGCGCTGATGTCTATCGCCGCGCCGAGCCGATCGCGTGTCCAGCGCTGCGGCTTCACCGCGAGCGTCTCCATGTACTCGACGAACTGCGGATTGATCGTCCGGAGGCCCTCGACGAAATCGGCGGCAGCGACGAACCGATAACACCGGCGAACGCGATGCGGCGGCCCCAGACCGAGGTCGTGCCGCTCGATGCCGGCGAGCTCAAGCGCGACGAGCGCGCGTTCCCCGGCGGCGATGTGGTCGGGATGACCGTACCCACCGTCCGGGCCCCACGTGATCACGACATCGGGCCGGACCTGGCGGACCCAGCGGACGATGTCACGCACGACTCGGTCCTCCGCGACACCCGCGAGGTCGCCATCGGGGTATGTGAGGCAGGTCGTGGAAGTCACGCCCATGCGCCGGCCCGCCTCGCTGAGCTCCGCCGCGCGTTTCGCGCCGAGCTCCTCGGACGGTACGAGCGGGCGATCTGGGACCCCATTCCAGCCTTTCTCGCCCTGCGTGAGGCACAGGCTGTGGACATGCACACCCTCATCGGCGTAGCGGATGAGCGTGCCGCCGACGCCGAACGTCTCGTCGTCAGGGTGCGCGAGGATCGTCGCGAGAACGAACGGATCTTTCACAGGTGCGGGACGGTATCACGCTTAGCATTTCTGCCATGACCGCGCGCATCGTGATCGTCGAAGACGATCCGTCGGTAGCTGAGCTCGTCACGCTCTATCTGCGGAACGCGGAGTTCATCGTGGAGCACGCGCGGACCGCGGCGGAGGCCCGCACGAAGATCGAGGAGACGAAGCCCGCACTCATCGTGCTCGACCTCGGACTTCCGGACGCGAACGGACTCGATCTCTTCCACGAGATACGTGGACGCGCCGATACGCCGGTCCTCGCACTGACCGCCCGCGCGGAGGATGTGCAGAAGATCGAGGCGCTCGAGTCCGGCATGGACGACTACATGACTAAGCCGTTCAATCCGAAGGAGCTCGTCGCGCGCGTCCGGGCCGTACTCCGCCGCGTCGCCGGCATGCCGGGGGGCGGCCGCACGCTCATGGTCGGGAACGTCCGCATCGACCCTGCCCGCCACGAGGTCCACGTTGGCGAGCGCTCCGTCTCGCTCCGTGCAAAGGAGTTCGAGCTCCTCGAGGCGTTCTGCAGGCAGCCCGGCATCGTGCTGACGCGCGATCGACTTCTCGAAGACGTGTGGGGCTTCGCGTATCCGGGCGAGACGCGCACCGTCGACGTGCACGTGAAGCAGCTTCGCGACAAGCTCACCGGCGCCGACGCCAAGATCGAGACCGTTTGGGGCGTCGGATACAAGCTGGTGGCGCCAAGCTAAATGCCGCGCAGCATCGCGACACGCCTCTTCTTCTCCTACCTCGCGGTCGTCGTGGTCGGCCTCGCGGCGGCGGCGATAACGATCTCCGGACTCCTGCTCCGGTACGAGAACGATCAGACCAAGCTCCGACTCGAGGAGCTTTCGGCGCCATTCCTCACCGCGATCCAGACGGGCGTTCGTGCCGGTCAGCAGCCGCGAGAGATCGTCGTTTCGCTCACCGAGCAGGCCAACGCCGCCGACGCACGCCTCCTCATCACCACTCCGCAGCGACGCGTGGTCGTGGACAGCGAAGGCACGCTCATCAACGTCCAGCTTCCGCAGCCATCGGCGTCCAACATCGGTGAGTTCACCGATGGCAACGAGCAGTGGATCTTCGTCCGTCAGCAGCTCCGCCAAGCGGCGGCGAGCGCCGGCGGCCTCGGCTTCATCGTGGTCGCTCGTCCACGCGCGGTGTTCGCCGATACCCTGCGCGCGCTCCTGCCATCGCTTGCGGTCACCGGACTCGTCGCCTTGGGGTTCGCCCTGGTCGTCGCGGGTCTTCTGTCACGCACTATCACGCGACCCCTGCGCGACCTCGTCGCCGGCGTTCGCCGCTTCGCGAGCGGGGACTACGGGACCCGCGTGCCGATCGCCGGTCCGAGCGAGGTCGCGGAGATGAGTACCGCGTTCAACGAGATGGCGAGCGAGATCCAGCGCGCTCGAGGAAGCGAGCAGGCGCGGAGACGCGGTGTCGCACGTCGCCGAGATCATCCATCGCGAAGCGCGCCGCCTTGTGCGAATGGTCGAGGGACTCCTGCAGGTCGCGCGGCTTGAGTCCGGGACGCAGCAGATGGCCCGCGAGGATGTCGCGCCATCGCGCCTCGTCGAGAGTGCGGTTACCGCGCTGGATGTGCAGGCGCGTGATGCCGGCGTGCGCTTCGATGTCGCCGGCGCCGCGGAGCTACCGTCGGTGCGTGGCGATCCCGACAAGCTCGCGCAGCTCTTCCTCAACGTGCTCGACAACGCGGTGAAGCATTCGCCGCGCGGCGCGACGGTGCACGTGCGCGGCGAGAGAGACGACGGCGCGGTCGTGGTGCGCGTGCGCGACGCGGGCTCCGGTCTCCCCGAGGGCGCGCAGGCGCGGCTCTTCCAGCGCTTCTACCGCGGCGAGAATGCGCTCCGGAACGGAGCCGGGCTCGGCCTCGCGATCGCGCAGGCCATCGCGCAGGCGCATGGAGGCTCGATCACCGCCGCGAACGTCGACGGTGGCGGCGCTGAGTTCGCTGTGCGGCTTCCCCTCGCGACCTGAGTTCGTAGACTCCGCGCTCTATGGCGCTCGGGGGGACGATCCGGGGAAAGAAGACGATGCTGCGATTGCCGACGGAGGGTGACCTCGACGCGTACAACCGGTGGATGGCCGACACCCGCGTGCGGCGCGCTCACAACATCTGGCACGAGCCGGCGATGCCGGCGACCTGGAAGGAGCGCTTCAAGGAGGTCGCCAAGGAAAAGCAGGCGGTGCTCTGGTCGATCGAGGCCGACGGCAAGCTCATCGGGCTGGCCTTCGGGTACATGTGGGGCCTCTGGAGCGGCTTCGACCTGAGCCAGCTGGTCATTGACCCGGACCGGTGGCGCAAGGGCTACGGGTTTGATGTGGCGCTCGCGCTGCACCGGTACCTCTTCGACTACCTCGACCTGCGTCGCTCGGATCTCGAGCTGCACGCCGACAACGCGGCAGCGCTGCGGATCGCCGACCGCCTCGGATACGTCGAGTACGCACGGGGCCATGAGGTGGCGTATCGCGACGGCGCATATGTGGACCAGGTTCGTCTGCTCATGGAGAAGGAGACCTGGCAGGAGCGCTGGCTGGGCGAGCGCGAGTACGCGCCGCTCGGCCCGGGCGCGACGCGCTGATGTTCGGGCCAACGCTTGCCGGACGAAACGGCGTGTCCCTGATCCCACCGACCCTCGAGCATTACAAGCTGCGTACGAGCTGGGTGGTCGCGCCCGAGGTCGGGAGATTCTGGGGACCGCGCTTCGGCGAGCTCACCGAGGAGCGCCAGGAGAAGCGCTTCAAGGACACCGCCGAAAGCAACACCGAGATCGAGTGGAGCATCGCGTATGAGGGTGAGCCGGTCGGATACACGGGGATCTTCGGCATCGACTGGGTCCGCCGCGACGGCGAGAGCGGGATCATCATCGGGCGACACGATCTTTACGGCCGCGGCATAGCAAGCGAGGCCGTACGGCTCCGGACCGATTTCGCCTGGAAGGAACTACGGCTGCACCGTGTGCACAACTGGATCGCGCACGCGAATCGCGGGTCGCGCAGAGCGAATGAGAAGTCCGGTTACAAACAGATGGGCCTTCAACCGAGAACGTTCTTCCGCTCTGGCGAGTGGTACGACGAATGGCTCGGCGAAGCCTTCCCCCATACCTTCCCCGAAAAGGCGTGAACTGTTAGGCTTGATAGGCCCCAAAGGGGCAGCGGCGACGAGAGTCACCACGCGGGTCAAGTGAGGCACTTCCTCCCGGATCCTGGCAAGACTGCGGTCAGGAATTCACATGGACTGCCGGGGAGCAGGAATTCTATTCCTCGCGCGGTCTCATGAACGAGCCGGGACGTTGTCCCTCCTGCCGTGCGGCGCGTCGCGCCTCGGGCGGCATGGGCGGCGGTTCGTACGGCGGCCGTGGCATGGGTGGTCCCCGTGAGTTCTTCACGGCGACCTGCAGCAACTGCGGCGGTGAGGCGCGCGTGCCGTTCCAGCCGCGCGGCGACAAGCCGGTGTACTGCAGCTCGTGCTTCGAGCAGGTCCGCCCGTCGGCATCGCGTAGCCGTTACGCCTAACTCGCGTCCGGAACGCAACTGAAAGGGCCCGCCGAAAGGCGGGCCCTTCTTCGTTCTGGTGGAAGACTGTTCGCGTGCGCGTCCTGATCGCGGTCGTACTCGCCGGAACGCTGCTGTTCGTCCCACGGGACACACGTCCGACCGTCCAGAGCATCGGCGACTGGACAGTGGATGCCGGCATCTACGGGACGTACAACCACTTCGGCAACCCCTTGAATTTTCCGCGGTACTACGCGTGCGGCATCGCGTACGAGCTCTGGTACTCGGGGACCGACCCAATCGCGGACCTCGACCTGGCCGTGCTCTACCCGGACCGTCTTCAGGGGGTAGTCGTGCCGGGGACCGAAGAGTTCGCGACCGGGTGGCGAAGGCCGCCCCTGCAGATCGGCCGCGGCGGTCTAGTGGAAGCCGCGCTTCTGAAGCATGTGGGCGGCGCGACGGGCGCTGCGTGTAAGGATGGCCCCGCGGACCTCGACGCGCTCCGGGGATCGCTGCTCC
>VBIL01000163.1:42310-51016 GCA_005879975.1 Chloroflexota bacterium | reverse complement strand
ATCGACCCGGACCAGCCACGTTTGCGCCGCTGCACCTCGAGGGCGTGCATGTGCTCGGCGTTCACCTCGGCGATGAGGAGCGGAACGTCATCGTCCATGCGATGGGTCTTGACGTTCGAGAACACGTGGTGACCGGTCTTCGCGAGGGCGGCCTCCCACTGCTCAGCCGCGTCGGCAGGCAGCGCCGAGAAGCAGATCTCGGCGTCGAGGTCCGCGCTCGTCGGCTGCAGCGTCATGCCCGCGGCGTTGGCGGGCATCTCGCCCGACCAGTGCCATGGCGTGACGTCGCCGTAGCGCTTGCCCGCCTTCGCATCGCTCGTGGTGAGGGCGCTGATCTCGAACCAGGGATGACCCTGCAGAAGGCCGATGAACCGTTGCCCCACGGTCCCGGTCGCGCCGAGGACCGCGACCTTGCGTTTACGCATCGCGGTCAAGTCTGACGTATCAGAGGAGCGCCGCGGCGAGCCAGCGCCGCTGCGGGTCAATCCAATGCAGGAGCCGGAGGCCCGCCTCTGCGAGCGACGCAAGCATCTCGTCGTCGTTCACCACGTGCCGGCCCTCGATCCGAATTTGCCAGTGACCGTGTGTCCCGCCGTCGTAGTCGATCGTTTGGTAGATGCGATCAGCATCCCGGGAGATCTCCGACACACGGATCGTGACCGCGCCGAGGTGCCGTTCGGTCGGTGTCGGATCGTTCCCGATCTCCGGGTCATACCGCTCGATCAAGGCGACGCCGTTCGGCGCGAGGTGGCGTCGAACGGAGCGGAGCAAAGCCAGCCGGGCATCCTCGGGCGCGTTGATGAGCGTGCTCATGAGCAGCACGCCACCGAATGTGCGCCCGAGATCCAGATCCTCGATGCGCGACAGGACCGTTTCGGCGCCCTCAATGAGGTCGAGCAAACTCTGCCTTCGCCGGGCGCGGTGCCGACTGAGAGGGATGCGTTCGCGGCGCCGCTGGTGGGCCGGCCTAGTCGATCGACCCGGGGCCTCGATCCGCGAGCAAGACTTTAGGCCGTAAAGCGAACGAGGTCGACGAGAAGCTCGGGGGTCACTCGCGGGACGCGGCTCACGACGGCGCCGGTCTCGTCGAGCACGCGATAACCGTTGGCGATCGGCGTGACGTTGTCGGGGATGATCGTGCGAACGAGGTCGCCGTGCTCGTCGAAGACCAGATAGCTCGGGGTGTAACGGCACTTGTACACATCGCCGATGACGGCGCCTGTCGCGGTCGGAAGCTCTACCCGGACGAATCGGCACTGCCCGCTGAGGGTTGTCGCGGCTATCTTGATCGTCTGCCGGTTGGCCATGCAGATGAGGCAGAAGTTCGAGTACATCTCGACGACCACGGGCTTGCCGCCCTGGACCAAGCGCGCGAGCTGCTCCGGAGAGGTGATGTCGGCAGCGCCCGGGCGCATCGAGAGCCAGATCGCGCCGAACACGACGAGATCGATCGCGATGGTCGCTCCGAGCGCCGGCACCGCGAGATCGCCGGTTGGGGCCAGGACGATCGCGACACTCACCAGCGTCGGGATCGTGACCGCGAGAACGAGGAGCAGGAAGCTGAAGTGGTTGAGCGTCCTCAGCGGTGGAACTCTTCGTGGATGAGGCGGACAGCCTTTTCGCGGTCCTTTTCCATCACCACGAGGGAGATGTTCAGCTCGCTCGATCCCTGAGCGATCGCGACGACGTTGATGCTCGCCTTTCCGAGCGCGGTGAAGACGCGCGCCGCCACGCCCGGCGTGCCGCGCATCCCCTCCCCCACTGCGGCGACGATCGCCACCGGGCGCTCGACCGCGATCTTCTCGACGTCGTGGCGCTGCAGCTCGGCGTTGAACATTCGCTCGAGCGCGCTTTTCAAACGGTCGGTCGCATCGTCCGGTACGACGAGGCAGATCGAGTTCTCGCTCGATGACTGGCTGATCATCATCACCGACACGCGCTCCGCCGCCGCGGTATCGAACACGCGCGCCGCGAATCCTGGGACGCCGCTCATGCCCGCGCCCTGCACCGTGATCATGCCGAGGCCGCCGAGCGACGTGGTCGCCTTCACCACGCTCCCGTCCTTGTCGGTGTTGCTGGTGATCGTCGTCCCGCGGTCGGACGGCGCGAACGTGTTAAGGATACGGACGGGGATCCCGGCCTCGACCGCGGGGAGGACGGTCCGCGGGTGGATGACCTTAGCGCCGAAATAACTCAGCTCCGCGGCTTCGGCGTAGGACATGGACTCGAGTGGCTTTGCGCCCTTCACGACACGCGGGTCGGCGCTCATAACTCCGCTCACGTCGGTGTAGATCCGAAGGTCGTCGGCCTTCGTGGCTGCGGCGAGCACGGCCGCCGAATAGTCCGATCCGCCGCGCCCGAGCGTCGTCGTCACGCCGTCGGTCGTGGAACCGATGAAGCCGGTGACCACGGGTACGACGCCGTAGCCGAGGCGAGAGTCGAGCTCCTTCGACGCACGCGCCCTCGTCTCGTCGACGATGGGATTCGCATGTCCGAAGGCATCGTCGGTGATGAGGAGACCCTCGGCGGAGAGCGCCTCGGCCTTGGTGCCGGTGTGGTTCAGGACCGCGGCGACGATCGGGGCGGAGATCCGTTCCCCGTAGGACACGATCGCGTCGAGCGTACGCGCGGTGCACTCGCGCAGGATCGCGACGCTCTGCAGGAGCGCTGTGGTGCGTTCGGTGAGGTCCGCGATCTCCTTGAGGACGTCCGCCGATTCGAAGCCGAGCGCATCGGCGATGAGGTTCCGATGCTCGTCCGAGAGCCGGAGGATCGTGTCCTGTGCGGTCTGCGCATCCCCGCCCTCCGCGGCACGAGCGGCGCCGATGAGCGCGTCGGTCGTGCCCGCGGTCGCCGAGACCACGACGATGCGGTGCCCCCTCGTGTTCTTCACGATCTCGGCGACCCGCTGCAACGCCGCAGGCGACGCCACCGACGTGCCGCCGAACTTCAGGACGGTCCTCGTCATGCGCTTCGTTGCGCGATCTGGATCACGTCCCCGAGTATCGCGGACGCAGTGGCGTCGCCGCCCGCGCCGGGGCCGCTCCAGACCAAACGTGGAACGAGGTCGCTCTCGAGCGTGATCACGTTGGTGGGCCCGGTGGCCTGTCCCTCGAGTGAATCCGCAGGCAGCTCCTCGGGCCCGACGCGGGCTTTTGTCGCCTTCTCGCCGAAGTCGGCAACCGCGAGGTAACGTACCCGCGCGCCGCGGGCGGCCGCGCCGCTCACGTCAGAAGCCGCGATACCGCGCAGGCTCATGCGCCGGACGTTGTAGGGGTGGAAGTGGCGGCCTTCGAGGAGCGAGACAAGTATCGACAGCTTATAGGCGGCATCGTGCCCGTCGACGTCGTTCGTCGGGTCGGCCTCGGCGTACCCCGCGGCCATCGCCTCGGCGAGCGCCTCGTCGAAGGACTTCCCCGTTTCCATCCGCGAGCAGATGTACGTGGTCGTCCCGTTGAGCAGGCCGCGCAGGACGCGCGGGCGCACCGCGCCGAGTCCGCGCATGCCCGCGATCACCGGGACGGCGGCGGCGACCGCGGCCTCGAAGCGAAGCTCGCGCTTCGCGAGTCGCGCGCCCTCGTGAAGGGCTTTCCACTCTTTCGCCACGAGCTCCTTGTTCGCGGTCACCACGTGCTTTCGGCTCTCGAACGCGCCGAGCTCGAGGTCGCGCGCCGGGTCGGTCCCGCCAATGACCTCGATAACGATGGCGATCTCCGGATCGTCGAGGATCGCGTGGGGATCGGCCGTCACCGGAACGTCGCCGGCATCCCGCTCCTTCTGCGGATCGCGCACCGCCGCCGCGACGAGGCGCACCGGACGTCCCGCGGCTGCGTCGATCCGGCGCGAGCGATCGGCGAACGCGCGCGCAACTGCCGACCCAACGGTGCCGAGACCGAGGAGACCAACGCCGAGCCCTCGAGAGCTCATCGGGGTCGGCCCCACGTCACGCCCGATACAACCTTGGCGCGGACGCCGGTCATTCCATGGCGCGCAAATATCGCCCGCGCCTGGCGGTCGAACTCGTCGGCGCGAGGACCGAGCGTCGTCCGCGAAAGCGAGCTCGTGCTCGCAAGCATGGCCATGTACTCGTCCACCGACTGCTCGACGGCGACGGGCGCTGTGCTGCGCTGTCCCTCCAGCGCAAAGCGCCCCGAGGCCTCGAGCGCCTTGACGAAGTCGGGGGTCGTGATGTGATGCGCGATCGGCGAGAACGCGCGTATTAGCGTCAGGAATTCGCCTCGCCACTTCTGCTTGCCGTAGATGCTGTCCGTGTCGACGATGGCTACGCGGGCCCCTGGCGCGAGCGCCTCGCCGAACCGCGGCATGACGATCTCAGGGTCCATCCAGTGCAGGCTCGCGCCCGTCGTCACGAGACCGTAGGGCGGGTCCAGCGGAGCGTTTTCGGCGGTCCCCTGGATCCAGCGGATCCGCTCGTTGTCGCTGCCGGGCATCCGGCGTGCTTCGCGCAGCATGGCGGCCGACGGATCGATCGCATCGACGCGCTTGGCGAACTGCGCGAGTCCGATGGTGAGCGCCCCGGTCCCGCTGCCCGCGTCGAGCACGGTGTGGGGCTCGACGAGCAGTCCTCTCAGGATCTCGAAGACTTCGGATGGGTACGGCTGGCGGTACCGGTACTTGCGCGCGACCTCGTCATCCTCAAAGGCACGGCCAAGCTCGCGCGGGTATGCCGGACTCACGCGATCGCCTTTTCGAGAAGATCGATCGCGGCGCCGACCGATGCGAGGCGATTGCCCTCGCGCTCGTACGGCCACTCATACTTCTTCACGACCGAGTGATCGTCACTGTCCACCGCGACGTACGTGAGTCCGACCTTCTTCCCCGGCGTCGCCCCTCCGGGTCCGGCAATGCCGGTGATGCCGAGACCGATCTTCGCCCCGAGCCGCGCACGTGCCCCGCGCGCGAGCGCACCGGCCACGACCGACGAGACGGCGCCGTGCCCGTGGATGAGATCCGGTGCCACGTCGGCGAGGATGGTCTTCGCCTCGTTCGAGTACACCACCGCGCCGCCCTTGAAGTAGTCGCTCGAGCCTGGGTGCGTGGTGAGGACCGCAGCGAGGAGGCCACCGGTGCAGGACTCGGCGGAGGCGACGGTCAGCTTGCGGCGGCGCAGCCGCGAGTGCAGCGCACCCATGCGCGCCTCGAGCTCAGGCAGGGTGGGCGGTCGTTTGGCGGGCACGAAGGACGAGTCTGACGCCAGAGAGAAGGGTGAGCGCGGCAGCCACCGCGACGAGCGCGTTGGCAGCCGGGGCGAAGCCGGCCGACGGCCACGCGGCCGACGCCAGGAGTGCGAGGCTCGCCGCGACCTGCAGGACTGTCTTGGCCTTGCCGTCGACACTCGCACTCAGTGCATGTGGCGACCGCACGCGGAGCTCGACGGCGACGAGCTCGCGACCGAAGATGAGGAGGACGGCCCAGACCGGCGCGATCCCGCGGACCGCGAGGGCGGCAAGGGTACCGACGATGAGCACTTTGTCAGCGAGCGGATCGAGCGCCGCCCCGAGGGCCGTTGGGCCGCCGCGGCGCCGCGCGAGGGGGCCGTCCACCGCATCGGTCGCGGCCGCCACAAGGAAGACGGCCAGCGCGGCGGCGGCGTCGCCGATCGCGATGAGGCCGATCACAGGGATGACCAGAAGGGCGCGTGCCGCGGTCAGCGCGTTCGGGAGCGTCACTGCGCTACGAAGACGCGCTCCACGACCTCGCCTTGTTTGCCGAGCCCGGCGATCAGCTGGCCGTTGTAGATGACCTGCGCCGCGGCTCCGTTGCCCGCTCGAATGCGGACTTCCTTGCCGATGAAGGCCGCCGTCTCGCCGTCCTTGTAGACGCGGCCGCTTCCGGCTACGTCGGCGCCGTCCACCGTCGCGAGCAGCCACGTGTCGCCCCCACGTACGAACACGTTCACCACCGCGGCGGTATAGACGACCACGACGTTTCGCGTCTCCTCGACCGTGCCGCCGGACGACGTCTGAGCCGTCACGCGGAAGGACTGCGGCCCGGCCGGCAGGTAATACCGGCTCTGGAATGTCCCTTCAGAGCTGACCGCGACAGCGATGTTGTTGATCAACAGGCGCGAGACCGAGCGATCGACGTGACCGCTCACCAGGACCGAGACGTTGGTGAGAGTGGCGCCGGCCGCGGGCTGGTCGACGATGAGCTGCGGGGCGGGCCCGATCGCCGTTGCCGGGGCCTGGTACTGGATCGTCCGGCTGACGTGATTTGTCTTCCCCGCGGCGTCGAGGACGTCCACGACGAGGTGATTCGATCCGGGGTTCAGGCTGACGGTCACGCCGAAGTTCCCGTCATCCCCAGAGCGCAGATCGAGGACCTCCGGCCCGGGATAGACGGTGACTGTGACCCGGCCGCCCGGAACGGTGACGCCGCGGACCAAAAGGTCGCCACTGGCGACGAGGCCGTCGGTCGACGGGTCCGTGATCTCGAGCTTGGGCAGCGTCGCGAAGGTCGTGAACTGGTAGTAGATGTATCCGAGGAACAAGCCGACGAACGCGATGATCAGCACCGGTACGAAGACCACGGGCCGGAAGATGAAGCTCTGATGGACGACCGGCCGGTACGGCTTGAACGTGCGCTTCGGTGTCGGCTCGGGCGGCGCGCCCCCACGCTCCTGCTGAAAGAGCACGACCAATTCGTCCGTCTCGAGGTCGAGGTACTCCGCGTAATTGCGCAGGAAGCCGCGGGTGTACACGGGTCCTGGGAGCGACCGGTAGTCGCCGTCCTCGAGCGCCTTCAGGAACTTCTCGCGTATCCGCGTGTCCCCCGCGGCCTGCTCGAGAGTGATGCCTTTGCGCTCACGCTGGGCGCGGAGCTGGTCGCCAAGCTTGCTCATGTCTCGTCCGCTTCGCGCGCCAGGCCGTACACCTCGCGCATCTTTCCTGGACCCTGCGAGGGGCCGATGACGCCGTTGCGTTCCATGACGTCGATGAGCCGGCCCGCGCGCGCGAAGCCGATCGTCATCTTGCGCTGGAGCATCGACACGGACGCCTGGCCCGCGCGTTGGACGATGGCGATGGCCTCCTCGTACCGGTCGTCGTCGATGTCATCCCCGTCGTCGTCGCGGGCCTGCGCGCGCTCCTTGTCCTCGACGATGGACATGTCGTATCGCGGATCGCGCTGTTGCTTCCAGTGGCGGATGACGAGTTCGATCTCGCCATCCGACACGAACGCGCCCTGCGCCCGGACGGGCTTCGCCGCGTCGGGGGCCATCCAGAGCATGTCGCCGCGGCCCAGGAGCTTCTCCGCGCCAGTCATGTCGATGATCGTGCGGGAATCGACGGCCGATGCGGTAGCAAACGCGATGCGAGCGGGGATGTTCGCCTTGATGAGGCCGGTGATGACGTCGACCGACGGCCGCTGCGTCCCGACCACGAGATGGATGCCTGTCGCCCGGGCCAGCTGCGCGATCCGGGTGATCTGTTTCTCGACCTGGATGGGCGCCTGAAGCATCAGGTCCGCGAGCTCGTCGATGATCAGGACGATGTACGGGACCCGGTCGCTGCCCGCCTGTTTCTCGTTGTAGGCGGCGATGTTGCGGGCGCCGGTGCGCGCGAAGAGCCGGTAGCGCCGGTCCATCTCGCTCGTCGTCCAGTAGAGCGCGTTGAGGATCGGGCCGGCGTCGTGCATGACCGGCACGACGAGGTGCGGAACGCCGTTAAACCCGGGGAAGTCCACCCGCTTGAGGTCGCCGATGAAGATGCGGACCTCGTCCGGGGTCGACTGCATCAGCAGGCTCGTGAGGATCGAGCCGATGCAGACACTCTTGCCGGAGCCGGTCTGCCCGGCGATGAGCAGGTGGGGCAGCTTGGCCAGATCCGTGACGATGGCCGCGCCGGCCACGTCCTTGCCAAGCGCGACGGTCAGCCTCGATGGCGAGCCCTTGAACTCCGCGCTCTCCGCCACGTCGCGCAGCGAGACGAGACCGATCGCCATGTTGGGGATCTCGATGCCGACGACGCTCTTCCCGGGGATCGGCGCCTCAATGCGAAGTGTCCGCGCCGCGAGCGCGAGCGCGAGATCGTCCGCGAGCGCTTCGATACGCGACACCTTCACGCCCGCGGCGGGTTTGAGCTCGTATCGCGTGACGACCGGTCCGACGCTCACCTCGACGACCGTGGCGCTGATGTCAAAGTTCGAGAGAGTGTCTTCAATGAGCCGGGTATTGCGCAGGACTTCCTTCTCCCCGGTGCGTGCCGCAGAGCCTTCCGTCAGGAGATCGAGCGCCGGAAGCACCCATGGCTTCTCCGGAGGATCGGCATGGAGCACACCTTCAGCCGCCACAGCAGCCGACGGCAGACCGGCAATAGACGGCGAGTGAGAGCCGGGCAGCTCGCGTAGAGAGGGTTTCGGAGGCAGCACCGCTTCCGCAGTGGGGCGCGTAGGTCTCTGCTCGGGGATGTTGATCCGCAGCTGTGGCGGCGGTTCGTCCTGGTCGTCGTCGAAGACCCGGTCGAAGTGCGTGGCGGTGCCGCCGGGGATCATTGTGCCGGGGCGAAGGGCGGCGATCGCCTGACGCTGACGCCAGACCGGCCTGAGCAGGTCCGCGATCGTGCGGTTCGCGGCGATGACGATCCCAGCCAGGAGGATCGCGCCGAGCGCGACCGGCGCGCCGATCTGCCCGAAGAGCGCCGCCGCAGCCGTCGCGACGGCGCCGCCGACGTAACCGCCGGCCACGTC
>VBIL01000163.1:12131-42278 GCA_005879975.1 Chloroflexota bacterium | reverse complement strand
AGCAATGCGAACAGAGCCGAGCGCCACCACTGCAGGACCGCGCCCTGGTCGGTCGCGAGCGCCACCGCCGAGAGCACGGCGAACGCGACGACGGCGATGGCAGCGATCTCCTCGCGGATTCGGGGCTCGATGGCCGGGGTCGCGCCTCTGCGGCGCGAAGCGGTCCGCCGAGCCATTAGACCTGCATGATCACGGGCAGCACCATCGGCCGGCGCTTGGTGCGCTCGTACAAGAGCGATGCGACGCTGTTGTGGATCGCGTCCTTGAGCGCGGCCGGCTCGGCGAGGTGCTCACCGGTCTGCGCCTCGGCCAAACCCTCGAGAATTCGCTGCTTCGCGAGCTCGACGATCTCGGCGGCGTCGTGCTCCGGGACGAAGCCCTTGGTCACGATGTCCGGCCCGGCGACGACGGCACCCGTCCGTTGCTCGATCGTCACGACGACCAGGAAGATGCCGTCGCTCCCGATCGACCACCGGTCGCGCATCACCGAGTGGCTCACGTCGCCGACACCCAGGCCGTCCACGTAGACGACGCCCGACTGGATCTTCTCCCCCACCCGTGCGCCCTTGTCATCGATCTCGAGGACGTCGCCGTTGGTGATCACGAAGGCGTTCTTCGGCTCCACGCCGAGGTCCATGGCGATGCGAGCGTGTCGAACGAGCATCCGGTATTCGCCGTGGATCGGCAGGAAATGCTTCGGCCGCAGGATGTTGAGGAGAAGCTTCAGCTCTTCCTGGCTCGCGTGGCCCGACACATGCGGCCGCGTCGCGGGATCGTAGATGACCTCCGCGCCGAGCTTGAAGAGGTTGTCGATCGTCCGCGAGACGAGCTCTTCATTGCCGGGGATCGGCGTCGCCGACATGACGACGGTATCGCCCTCTTTGACGGCCACATGACGATGGTCCCCGAGCGCCATCCGCGAGAGCGCGCTCGTCGGCTCACCCTGCGAACCCGTCGTGATGATGCAGATCTCTTGATCCGGGAGCTTCCCGATCTCGTGCGGGTTGACGATCGAGCCTTCGGGATACTCGAGGTAGCCAAGTTCGCGAGCCGTCTTGGTGTAGTTCTCCATCGAGCGGCCCACGATCGCCGTCTTTCGTCCCCAGGCCGCGGCGATCTCCACGATCTGTTTGATGCGTGAGATGTTCGAGGCGAAGGTCGTCGTGATCACGCGGCCGGGCGCGCGCGACATGATCGCGTCGAACATCTCGCCGACGTGACGTTCCGACTGGGTATAGCCGGGTGTTTCCGCTCGCGTGGAGTCGGACATCAACAGGAGAACGCCCTTCGCGGCGATCGCAGCAAGCCGCGCGAAATCGGTCTGCCGGCCGTCCACCGGGGTATGGTCGAACTTCCAGTCGCCGGAATGGACGACCGTCCCGTACGGGGTCTCGACCGTAACCCCGACCGCGTCCGGGATGCTGTGACACACGTAGTAGGAGTCACAGCCGAACGCTCCGACGCTGAAGGGCTGACCCGGTGCGATCTCGCAGAACGTCGCGCGGTCGGCAAGCTTGTGCTCGCGGAGCTTCGTCTTGATCAGCCCGAGCGTGAGCTTCGTGCCGTAGATCGGGACCTGGATGAGGTCGCGCAGCACGTACGGCAGCGCGCCGATGTGGTCCTCGTGCGCGTGCGTCATGACGAAGCCCCGCACGTGGTCCTTGCGCTGCCGCAGGTAGGCGATATCCGGAATGACGAGGTCGATCCCCAACATCTCCTCGTCCGGGAACATGAGCCCCGCATCGATGACGAGGATGTCCTCGCCCATCTCGAGCGCGAGCATGTTCTTTCCGATCTCGCCGACTCCGCCGAGCGGGATGATCCGCAGCGGTGGTCTAGCCAAAGAGCGTGATCTGCTCCGCGGGCTTTTCCTCGGTCTCCTCTGTCTTCACTGGCGCCGGAGTCGCGAGGTACAGCGCGAGCGCCGCGAAGTCGGCAACCAGTGCGTCGCGCAGTCCGGGCTGGTGCAGCGCGGCGGCGGGGTGATAGACGGGGAAGATCACAAGGCCGTCGGCGGTGCGCCGCGGCCGGCCATGGATGCGCGAGATCGATTCGCCGGGGAAGAACTTCCCCATCGCGTGCCGGCCGAGCGTGACGATCACCCGAGGGCGCAGCACCTCGAGATGCCTGCGCAGCCAGATGTCGCACGCGGCGACCTCCTCGGGAAGCGGGTCGCGGTTCTCGGGCGGCCGGTGTCTCACGACGTTGGTGATGAAGACTTTTCGACGATCGAGGCCGATGCCGGCGAGGAGCTCGTCCAGAAACTGCCCCGCCGCGCCGACGAATGGCTTCCCCTGGAGGTCTTCGTGGTAGCCAGGGGCTTCGCCCAGGAAGAAGATCCCCGACTCGCCCGAGCCGTGTCCCGGGACCGCCTGCCGAGCGCTGCGGTGGAGCGGGCATGCGGTGCAGGCGCGGATCTCGTCGGCGACGAGCTCGAGGTCCGCGTACGTAGCGTCCTGCACCGCGCTGATTATGCGGTCGCGGGAGGCGTCAGAGGAGCCTTCCGCGCGAGATAGATGACATCTGTGTAAGGGCGGCGCGGCATCTCCTCGACCTCCGCGACGAATCCGGCGCGCGCGAGCATTTCGAGCGCCTCCTCGCGCGAGGGGAAGAAAAAGCGCTCCCGCCCGCCGCGAGTGAACCCGAGACCGACCGTGACCATCTCCTGGGCGTACGTGATCGCGTAGCGCGGATCGGCGCGCCGCTCCTGCGCCTTGACAACGAGCGGACCGCCTTCGCCGAGCGCCGCTGCGGCGTTTCGCAGGACCTGCTCCTGCTCCTCGAACGGCAAGAGGTAAAGGACGTCGACGATCGTCACCGCATCGCAGTGCGGCGGCCGGTCCTTGACGATGTCGCCGACCTCGAAGCGCAGCCACTGGGTATCTCGGACCGCACTGCGGGCCACCTCTATCTTCCGCGGATCGAGATCGATCCCGAGTACGCGCCGCGTCTGCGACGCTTCTCGAAGCAGGCAGGCGAAGAGCCCATGGCCGCAGCCGAGATCGACGATGAAACCGTTGCGCGGGACGAACCGCTCGACGAAGGTCAGGTCCGACAAGAAGGCACGCCCGTGAACGAAGATGCGCGCGCCGATCGGCGCGGAACGGTAACGGTGCACCGCGCGACCGAGCGCGGCGCTCGTCTCTGCGCCAGGCATCAGGGCACCCGCCAGCGGACCACGTCGGCCCCAAGAGCCGTTCGAAGCAGCGGATCGGTGAGCAGGTTCAGGTCCTCGGGCCGCTCGGCCACCAGCGAGTCGCGCGTGTCGCGCAGGCCGTCGTCGACGTATCCGGGGTGGGCGGAGAGCTCCCCCACCCCTCCGTGGGTGGCCATGAGCGCGACCCTCGCGGCATCCGGACGCGGCCGCTGGGAGGTGAGGTCCACGTACCAGCTCGGGCCTGGGATCCCCCGGTACGCAAGGGCCGAGGCCAGCGACGCAGCACCCAGCGCCGCTTCTTTCGGGCCAGTCCAAAACCGTGGCGACCGCCCCCGCCGTACCCAGCGAACCCCTTCGTCGCGGGCGACACGGCCCACCACCCGCGCGAGGGGCGGCATCAGGTGCACGTGCCGGTGCGAGTCCCACGCGAGGGGAACATGACCCCAGGAGCGAGCCAGAGCGGCCTGTGCGCGGACCTCGGTCGCGAGGTCCGACGCCCGAATTCGTCCGGTAAATAGGCGCCGGGTGAATTCAGGGAGGCGCCAGAAGCGGCCTTCTTTGTCACAGAGGCTGGCCACGCGCGCGGGGTCGCTCACAGGTTCGCCGCCGACGAGGTCGAGGTGTAGTCCGACCTCAAGATCGGGCTCGAGTCGTGAGAGCGCCGCGGCTTCCGGAGACGAAGCGAACGTCACCATGAGCGACGCGGAGCGGACCACGCCGCGCTTGTGCGCTTCGAGGATCCCGCGCGTGACCCCTGGCGAGAGGCCAAGATCGTCGGCGGTGACCACGATGGTCATCGCCCGTACACGCCGCGCATCGCGTTCAGCCGGATGAGGAAGAGGTCGCGGAACATCCGCGGTGCGTCAGCCATGAAGTCGATGCTCGTCTCGGTCCGCTGGCGCAAGGCGAATGGGATCTCTCGCACGCGGTAGTCGTTGCGGCGCGCAAGAAAGAGCACCTCGGCATCGAAGGCGAAGCCGTTGAGGCGCTGGCGCGAAAAGAGATCCTTGGCCGCCTCGGCCGTGTACATCTTTCCACCGCACTGCGTGTCATGGATGTCGGTCGGCACGAGGAGGTGGACGACGGCGCGGTAGACGTCCCCCATGAGGCGTCGCCACCAAGGACGGTCGACGACCGATCCATGTACGTATCGCGAGGCGATCGCGATGTCGGCGCCCGTGTCCAGTGCATCCAGAAAGAGGTCGACGATCTCGACGGGGATGGTGAGGTCGGCGTCAAGGAACGCGATGGGATCGCCGCTCGCCGCATCGATGCCCGCGCGCACAGCCGCCCCCTTACCCCGGTGCGGCAGTCGCAGCACCTTGAACGTCAGGCCGGTGTGCCCGAGCGGGATCTTCGCACGGTGGAAGACATCTACCGTGGCGTCGCTCGATCCGTCGTCGGCGAGGATGATCTCCGCCGCGATGTCGCGGTCGCGAAAAAAGTCAACGCAGCGGACGAGGCTCGCCTCGATGCGGCGAGCCTCGTTATAGGCCGGTAGGACGAGGCTGAGGATGTTCCTTCGCTAGCGCGGCGGGCCGCCGCGCCGAAAACCGCCTCCACCACCTGGTCCGCGCCGCGGACCGCCTCCGCGGTCGTCACGCTCGCGAAAGCGCTCTCGCTCAGCACGCTGGCGCGTCTCGTAGTCGTTGCCGTCTTCGCTCACCGCCCTGATCGAGAGGTTCACGCGCCCCATGCGGTCGACCTCGGCGACCTTGACCTTTACCGCGTCCCCGACCTTGACGACGTCTTCAACCCGGCCGATGCGGTCGGACGAGAGCTCACCGACGCGCACGAGCCCTTCCTTGCCCGGAAGGTACTCGACGAAGGCGCCGATGCTCATGATCCGGGTGACCTTGCCGTCGTAGATCTCGCCGACCTCGGGTTCTTTGGTGAGGCCCTCGATCATCGCCCGAGCCTTCTCGCGGCCCTCGGCCTTGGCGCCGGTGATGCGCACCGTGCCGTCATCTTCGAGCTCGATCGTCGTGCCGGTCTCTGCCTGGATCGCGCGAACCATCTTCCCGCCTGGGCCGATGACTTCGCGCACCTTGTCGGCCGGGATCTTGATCGTCTCGATCCGCGGCGCCCACCGGGAGAGATCCGGGCGAGGCTTGTCGAGGACGTTGCGCATCGCGTCGAGGATGAAGAGCCGCGCCTCGCGCGCCTGCTGGAACGCAGTGCGCATGATCTCGACCGAGATCCCCTTGATCTTGATGTCCATCTGCAGCGCGGTGATGCCCTTGGCGGATCCGGCGACCTTGAAGTCCATGTCGCCGTAGTGGTCCTCGAGGCCCTGGATGTCGGTGAGGACGGTCCATTTGTCGCCCGATGTCACCAGGCCCATCGCGATGCCGCCGATCATCTCTTTGATCGGCACACCTGCGTCCATGAGGGCGAGCGTGGAGCCGCACGTCGAGGCCATCGACGAGGACCCGTTGGACTCGAGCGTCTCGCTGACGACCCGGATGGTGTACGGGAACTCTTCCTTCGTGGGCAGAACCGGCGAAAGAGCGCGCTCGGCGAGCGCGCCGTGGCCGATCTCGCGACGTCCGGCACCGCGCATGACGCGGACCTCGCCCACTGAGAACGGGGGGAAGTTGTAGTGATGCATGTAGCGCTTGGTGTCGACGGGCGAGAGCGTGTCGATGATCTGCTCGTCGCCGCCCGGGCCGAGCGTGGTCACCGAGAGCACCTGGGTCTGCCCGCGCGTGAACACCGCCGAGCCATGCGTACGCGGCAGGACGCCGACCTCGATGGAAAGCGGACGGATGTCCTTCGTACCGCGACCGTCGGGACGCAGATTCTCCTCGGTCACGGCCTTGCGGAATTCTTGCTCCAGGATCTCCTCGAAGACCGCGGTGACCTCTTCCGGCGCGAGCGCAGGGCTCTCCCCGGTTGCGAACTGCGCGATCGCTTCGAGCTTCAGGTCGTCCAGCCCGGCCTCACGCTGGGCCTTGTCGGGGTTGCGCAGCTTGGCGCGCAGCCGCTGGCTGAGGAACGACGTGACAGCCCCGAGGCGGCTCGGCTCGGGCGCGACAGCGATGTATTCCATCTTTGGCTTGCCTGACGCGCGCTGCAGGTCAGCCTGCGCGTCGCAGATCTTGCGGATGCCCTCTTGCGCCAGCCCGAGCGCCTGGATGAGGAAGTCCTCGGTGACCTGCCGCGCGCCGGCTTCGATCATCATGATCGAGTCGCGCGTCCCGGCGACGACGAGGTTGACGTCGCTCTCGGCCATCTGCTGGATCGTCGGATTGAGCGTGAGCTCGCCGTTCACGGTGCCGACCCGAACGCAGCCGATCGGTCCTTCGAATGGAGCGTTCGAGAGGCTGAGCGCGGCAGACGCGGCGTTCACCGCGAGGACGTCGTAATCGTTCTCCTGGTCGGCCGACCATGCGGAAACGATGATCTGGACGTCGTTGCGGAACCCCTTCGGCCATAGCGGTCGGATCGGGCGGTCGACGAGGCGCGCGGTGAGGATGCCCTCCTCGGACGGGCGCCCCTCACGACGAGGGAATGACCCGGGGATTTTTCCGGCCGCATAGAGCCGCTCCTCGAAGTCGACGGTGAGCGGGAAGAAGTCGATGCCGAGGCGGATCGTCTTCGCGACGGTCGCCGCGGCGAAGACGACGGTGTCGCCGTACCGAACGGTGGCCGCGCCGCCCGCTTGCTTTGCGTACTTGCCCGTCTCGAAGACGAGCGGCTTTCCGTTGATCTCCGCCTGGGCACGAGTTACTGGCATCTGGTTCTTGTACTCGGGTGCCTATGAAAAGACCCAGGGGTGTCCCTGGGCCATCCGCCCTAGGCGGCCGTTCTCACCGTCGCAGACCGAGTCGCCCGATGATCTCCTGGTAGCGTTCCGGGCTTCTGCGGTGCAGATAGGCGAGCAGCCGTCGGCGTTGTCCGACCATGCTGAGCAGCCCGCGCCGGCTGGCGTTGTCGTGGCGCGCGGTGCGCAGATGCTCGGTGAGGTGCTTGATGCGTTCCGTGAGGAGCGCGATCTGGACCTCCGGCGAGCCGGTGTCCTTCACATCGCGTCGGTACGACGCGATCACCTCGGGTTTGTTGGGAAGGGTCGCTGACGGCACCCGTTGTCCTTTCTTGGATCCTTTGGATCTCTTATTCGCTTGTGAGTCTACCGGATACGCGCCCGTCAGCCGAGCGCTCGGAGCCGCGGTAAGAGCGCCGCGGCTTCTTCGGCGCGCTTCCGCGGGTCTCTCGCTGGCATACTCCCGCCGCCGATCATCACGAGCACCTCGGTGAAGCCGGCGGCAATTGAGGCTCGCGCCTTTTCGAGCGACTCTTCGGCGGTCGTCATCCGCATCGAAATTGAGCGCCGGATCGACGCTGGATCACGTTTCCGGTTCAGGCACTCCGCATCCAGCGCCTTGTTGAGCGTGACGGATTCCTCGAAGCTCTGCGCGTTCGAGTGCCAAACGTCCGCGTGCCGCGCCGTGAGCCGCAGCATCCGCTCGCCTTTGGACCCGATCCAGATCGGCGGATGGGGCTTCTGCACCGGCTTCGGCTCCGCGATTGCGTCCTTGAGTTCGTAGAAATGGCCCTTGTAGGTCGGTCGGCTCTCAGTCCACAGAAGCTTCATCGCCCGAAGCGATTCGTCCAGCATCGTGACTCGATCGCCCGCGCCCGGGAACGGAAGCCCGAACTGCGTGAACTCTGGCTCGTTCCATCCGGTTCCGATTCCGAACTCGAGGCGTCCCTTCGAGAGGTGATCAACGGTGACCGCGATCTTCGCCAAGAGGCCTGGGTGCCGGTACAGATTGCCGGTCACGTTAAGTCCCATCCGCGCGCGCTTGGTGAGCGTCGCCATCGCGCCAAGCGCGGTCCACCCGTCGAAGATCGGCGCCGCCGGATCGGGACCGAGCGCGATGAGGTGGTCGAACGGCCAGATGTGGTCGAAACCCGCTTCGTCGCCGATCCGCCACACATCCGTGTGGACGTCGATCGGATGGACCTGCTGAGAGAACTTGAGCCCGAAACGAAGTGGATGTCCCGTCGGCATGTGTGCCGAATCTAACAATCTTCGGAAACGTACGCCGGAGACAATGCCCGGCGATGACGCTCTCTCCCTCACAGATCTACACGGTCGAGGCGGTCGATCTCTCGACCGCGAGCGATGACGTGATCCGCGAGCTAAGCGGCCTTCACAACGAGATCGCGCGCGAGCGCGTCCCCGAGGACCCGCCCGTGCCCTTCGAGGTGTTCGCAACGCGGGTGCGAAACCGGCCCAAGTTGATGCGGATGCGCGATTGGTTGGCGCGCGCACCTGACAGCAGGGTCGTGGCGCGCGGCTTCGTCGTCCGCTACGAGGCCGACACGAACCAGCACCTGCGCGAAGCAAGCATTGAGGTCCTTCCGGCCCATCGGCGTAGGAACATCGCGAAGATGCTCTTCCGAGAGATCGTCGCGGCCGGGGAGACAGATGGAATCGTGATCGAGTTCTTCACGAATGACCGTGTGCCGTCAGGGGTCGAGTTCCTGAAACGCGTCGGTGCGAAGGAGAAGCTCACGGGGCACATGAACCAGCTCGCCCTCTCCGAGGTCGACCGCGCGATGGTGCGCGACTGGGCCGCGATCGATCCCGCCGGATACCGCCTCGCCTGGATCGACGCGGAGGTACCCGCCGAGCTCATGCGGAACGTGATCGTTGCGTACGACACGATGAACACCGCGCCGCGTGGCGAGACGGCGATGGATGATTGGAATACCACGCCGGAGCAGATCCGGGACTGGGACCGTTCCCGTCGCGCCACAGGCCGTGAGCGCCGACTCGTTCTGGCGATCCACAATGCGACCGGTGAGACCGCGGGATACACCGAGCTCATCTACGACCCGAACGTGCCACACGTCATCTGGCAGCAGGGCACCGCGGTGGTACCCGCCCACCGAAGCCAGGGCATCGGCAAGTGGATCAAGGGCGCGATGCTCGAGCGCGCGCTTCGGGACTGGCCCGCCGCGCGGCTGGTGCGCACGGGTAACGCCGATTCGAACGCGGCCATGCTCGCGATCAACACGCGGCTCGGCTTCAAGCCCGCCTGGGCCCAGAGCATCTGGGAGATCGGGATCACCGATGCCCGGCGCTACGCGCGAGGGTCCTGAGCTCCGGCGAACATAATCCCGGGCGGTGCCTCCAAGCATCGCGCTTCGCGGCGTCTCGAAGGTATACCGTCCGCCCAAGAAGCCACCCTATCTCGCCATCGATCGCGTGGACCTCGAGGTTGACGAGGGTCGCTTCGTCTCGGTCGTGGGCCCGTCCGGCTGCGGAAAGTCGACGATCCTCTCACTGGTGGCGGGACTCATCCCGGCGACGATCGGAACCATCACCATCCGCGACGATCCCGTACGCGCTGTCCGGACGGACGTCGGCTTCCTGTTCCAGCGAGACGCTCTGCTCCCCTGGCGTACCGTGCGCGAGAACGTCAGCCTTGCGCTCCGCTTCTGTGGGCTCGGCCGCCGCGAGATCGCCGACCGCGTCGATCCGTGGCTTGTCCGCGTCGGGCTCGCGCCGTTCGCCGACAACTTCCCACATGAGCTCTCCGGGGGCATGCGCAAGCGGACACAGCTCGCGCAATCGCTCGTCGTCGACCCTTCGGTCCTCCTGATGGACGAGCCCTTCAGCGCTCTCGATGTGCAGACACGCAATCTGATGGAAAACGACCTCCTCGAGCTCTGGGGCGCCTCCGGGAAGACCGTCCTCTTCATCACCCATGACCTCGAGGAGGCGATCGCCCTGTCCGACGAGCTCGTGGTGATGACCGCGGGCCCGGGACGGATCAAGGCGCGGTATCCGGTCCGTCTTCCGAGACCCCGCAACGTCAGCGAAGTG
The DNA here is from genome assembly GCA_005879975.1 of Chloroflexota bacterium. Classification (GTDB taxonomy): domain Bacteria; phylum Chloroflexota; class Limnocylindria; order P2-11E; family P2-11E; genus 3-1-20CM-2-70-9. The sequence goes on along the minus strand of VBIL01000163.1, from coordinate 32,280 downwards.
CGGTTCGCCCCGGGGTTCGCGTCCCTTTATGAGCGGGCCTGGTCAGATTTGCGTGACGAGGTGCTGCGTTCATATGAGCGCAGCCTTCGCTCGGCATCGTGAGCGCGACGGCGACACTCGGCGTCGAGCGCGTCCCGCTCGCCCGGCGCGAATGGTTCGTGCGCACGCTTCAGCTTGGGGTCATCCTGTTCTTCATCGCGGCGTGGGAAGGGCTGGGCCGCGCCGGCTTGCTCGATCCGTTCTACTACTCGCGCCCGTCGCTCTTCGCGCCCCGGATCGCGGAATGGTTCGCACCGGGAAGCACCGCGGGCGACATCTGGCTCGACATCCGCGTGACGATGACCGAGACGGTGCTCGGCTTTCTCATCGGCACGCTTCTCGGCCTCATCGTCGGCTACGCCTTCGCCCGGAACCGCCTGCTGGGCTTGGCGTTCGACCCGCTCCTCTCGATGTTCAACGCCATTCCCCGGCTCGTGCTCGCGCCCGTATTCATCCTCGCGTTCGGGATCGACCTCGCGAGCAAGGTGGCCCTCGGCGTCACGCTCGTGTTCTTCATCGTCTTCTTCGCCACGTTCGCGGCCGTCCGCGACGTCGACCAGACCCTCGTCGACAACGTCCGGATCCTCGGCGCCCGCCGGCGCGATGTGACGTTTGAGGTGCTGCTTCCGGCCGCGTTCAGCGCGATCGTGGCGAGCCTGCGAACGAGCGCAGGCTTCGCATTCGCCGGCGCGGTGGTCGCGGAGTACATCGGATCGAACGCCGGGCTCGGGCGCCGCATAGCCACCGCTGAGGCGTTCTTCGACTCGACCGGTGTCTTCGGGGGTATCGTCCTGATCGCGCTGCTCGCGTTGCTGCTGGACTCGCTGCTCCAGTTCGTCGAGGGACGGTCTTCACGCTGGAAGCCACGGCGCGAGCGATAGGAGGTGCCGTGAAACGAATATTCGCTTTTGCTCTGGCAACGGCCTTCGCGGTGGCGGCGTGCGGCGGCTCCTCCGTTCCATCCCCCACGCCGGCCGGATCGCCGGCCGCCGCGAGCAAGCCTCCGCGTGCGACGGTGAAGGTCTCCGTCGGTTCCGCGGCGTCGCTCCTCTATCTGCCTTGGGACCTCGCGAAGGCGCTCAATTACTTCGAAGACGAGAACCTCGACGTTCAGCTGAACTACGCGAACGCGGGCACGGACGCGGCCACCGCGCTTCTTTCGGGGTCCGTGGACTTCACTGGGAACTCGATCGACCACTCGATCAAGGCGCAGGTCGCGGGGAAGCCGACGAAGATGGTCGTCTCGTTCGCGAAGCTGCCGGGCACTGGGTTCGTGGTGCGCGGCGATCTCAAGGACAGCGTCAAAAGCGTGAAGGACCTCAAGGGCAAGACGGTGGGTGGGACGTCGGTCGGATCCGGGACGCACCTTCTGCTCACGTACGTCATGAACCAGGCCGGCCTGGTCCAGGACAAGGACTACACGTTCAAGCCGTGCGGCTCAGGCACGATGGCCGCGACGCTCGACGCGAAGGGCGCCGACGCCTGCATGAACTCGGATCCCTTTGTCACGCAGTACGTGTCCGCCGGCAAGGGTTTCCTGCTTAAGGACTTCCGGACCGCTAAGGACACCACCGAGCTTCTCGGGGGCGCATATCAGTTCACCGGCGCCGTGACCACACAGGCATTTATCCAGAGCAACCCCGACGTGGTGCAGCGAGTCGTGAACGCGCTCGTGAAAGCGAATCGCTACATCGCCGCGAATCCGGCGAAGGACGTCGCCGCGAAGCTGCCCCAAAGCGTCACTGGGAACGACGTCGAGCTGTACGTGAAGACGCTGGATGCGGGGAAGGAATACCTCTCGGCCGACGGCCTGATCGACCAAAAAGGCGTCGAGAACGTTCTCAAAGTCAACATCGAGGACTGCAAGAACAACCCGACGCTCTGCCCGAACCTCAAGGTGACCGACCAGGTCGACGCGGCAGCTCTATACGACAACTCGTTCGCCCAGAAGGTGAAGAAATAAGGCTCTAGGCGGCGAGCGTGAGCTTTTGGATCGTGTGGCAGTCGGGCGGGACGAGCCCCGTCTTGCCGGCGACCGTCCAGGTGACTTCGGCGACGTAGATGTCGCCGCTCGGATCGACGGCGATCCCGTGGGCCGCGCAAAAGCTGCCGGGGGCGCAGGGATCGGGCCCGCCGATGCGCGCGAGCACATTGCCATTCGCGTCGAGGACGCTCACGCGGCTCGGCCGGTCACGCTCGATCGCGCCGAGCCGGAAGGACCTCTGACCCGGGCGCCACCCGAGCTCGGACACGTACATGCGGCCGCGCGCGATTACGATCTGGGTCGGTCGCTGCACGTCCGTGATCTCGCGAAGGTACTTGCCGTCCCGATTGAAGACCTGGATCCGATCGTTCTCGCGATCGCAGACGAACACGTCGCCGTTCCCATCGACCGCGATCCCGTGAGGCAGCATGAACTCCCCCGGACCGGTGCCCGGCTCACCCCATGAGGCGACGAGCTTCCCCGATGGGGAGAAGCGGTGCACGCGCGCGTTCCCGTAGCCATCCGAGACGTAGAGGTCGCCGTTCGGGGCGACGGCGAGATTGGTGGGCCGGTTGAAGGGCGGTGCGCCGTAGGCGATCGTCGTTAGGTTCGTTCCGTCGTAGCCGCTGCCGGAAGGCTTCCCGTCGTTACCGCCAAGAGTCATGAGCAGCTTTCCATCGGGCGTGAACTTGCGGACGCTGTGCCCGGCATCGTCGACGCAGTAGACGGAGTCATCCGGACCGATCGTGATGCCGTGCGTCCGCATCGAGAAGAGGCCCTCGCCCCACGAGCCGATGAACCGGCCGCCAGGCTCGTAGACCATCACCGGATGCTCAGCTCTGCAGAAGAGATAGACACGACTCCTGGAGTCCACGGCGACCGCCGCGACGTCCGGGTGCGAGTAGCCCTGCGGAAGCTGCTCCCATCCTGTCAACGCGCGATAGGTCGGCGTCACGCTCGTGCTCATCCGGCGCCGTCGACTCTACGGATTCCGGTCCGCGGAAGCTGCACGCCTGGAGGGGGCCAGCCGGCCCGCTCGATGGCGTAGTGGACCTGCAACCAGCCGTGGTACTCGACCTCTCCACGGTGGGTCAGACCACACCGCTCCATGACCTTTCGCGACCTGGCGTTGTCGGGCCGCGTCATGCTGAAGATCGTGGGCAGCCCGAGCACCTCGAACCCGAACACAAGGCTGGCCTTCGCTCCCTCGGTGGCGTAACCGTGACCCCAGGCCGAGCGCTGGAGCGTCCAGCCGACCTCCACCTTCGGTCCGTCCAGCGGCCAATCGGGATGAAGCATCAGGCCGACCCGGCCAACCAGTTCGCCGCTTGATCTTTCCTCGAGCCCGAACATGCCGTAGCCCAAGAGGCGCCAGTGCATGGACATCCGGCCGACTGCGGCCGCGGTCGCCGCCACGTCGAGAGCCGCCGAACCGATCCACCCCATGACCTGGGGATCGCCGTAGGTGCGATGCAACCCGTGCCAATCGCCGTCGCGCCACTGGCGGAGCAAGAGGCGCTCCGTGTCGATCTCATAGAAGCCGCTCACGCGAGATCGCGCGATAGCGCTCGCTTTGTTTCCTCAACATCGCGCGCGATCTGCGCGGAAAGCTCGGCGGCGCTCGCGAAGGCCATCTCGTCACGCAGGCGCTTGATGAAGCTGACCTCGACCTCCTCGCCGTAAAGCTCGCCGGCGAAGTCGAGAAGATACGCTTCGAGGACGCGCTCGCCGCCGCCGAATGTCGGACGCACCCCAAGAGACGCCGCGGCCTTGAATCTCCCCTCCCCCATCTCCGCCCACATGGCGTAGATGCCATCGCGAGGCAGGAGCCGCTCACGCGGCAGTGCGAGGTTGATCGTCGGGAATCCGAGCGCGCGCCCGCGCTTAGCGCCGTGGACCACGAGTCCGCGGACACCGTAAGGACGACCGAGAAGCCGCGCCGCACGTTCGACCTCTCCCGAGAGGAGAAGGTTGCGTATCCGAGTCGAGCTGACGATCGCTCCGTCGATCTCGATCGGCGTCACGACATCGACCACGAACCCGTCACGCTTTCCGCGCGCTCGCAATTTCTCGACGTCACCTTCCGCCCGGCGGCCGAAATGGAAATCCGGACCGACGACGATGCGGCGGACGTCACAGGCTCCCCGCACGCGGTCGACGAATTCGTCCGCCGGGAGCTTGGCGAAGGCCTCGTCGAAGCGAAAGACGACGACGGCTTCGGCGCCCGCTTCGCGGAGCAGCCTGACTCGTTCGCTTACATCCGAGAGCGCCGATGCCGGCGCCCCGGGTGCGAGGGCCTGGATCGGCAGCGGGTCGAACGTCGCTGCCACCGGTCTGGCGCCGGCCTGTCGCGCGCCGCGGGCAAGTTGCGCGATGAGCGCGCGGTGCCCGACGTGGACGCCGTCAAATACTCCGATCGCGAGGTGGATCGGCCCGCGCGGCCAGCCGCTGAAGTCCCGGAGCGCCTCGATCTGCCGAGACTAGTCCGCGGACCCCACTCCGACAGGGGAGGGTTCAGCGAGGGGCTCGAGCGCGACGGGAATCGGGACGGGCCCGGGCAGAGGCGCGGGCGCCGGTTCGCGCGGCGGAGCGGGAGTCGGCCGCATCGCGGGGACAGTTGTCACCGCAGGGCCAGGCCGAAGGGACCCGCGAGCACGCGCGGATCGGCGCACTCGCCTACCCGAAACAGCCAGGAACGGAACAGGCGTGAAGACCGCAGCGATGAACCCGAGATAGTTGCCTTGGAAATACCGTCCGAAGAACAGGAACGCGAGAAGGGTGAGCGCGTAGCCGGCAAGGAGCGTCGCGATGGTCGGCCGCCGCCAGAGCCGCAGGAGCCACCATGCGGCGATCGGCGTAGCCACTGCGATCTCGATCGCCGCGAACGGGAAGTCGGCCTGCCGGTACGCGATCACGCCCAACGAGAGCAACAGAGCTGAGAAGCCCATGCCCGAGATCGGGTAGGTCCACGCCGCGCCACCCGCGTTGTACCGAACGACGTCGTCATAGAACGCGCCGAAGTCGTTCACGAGGAACGGAAGGAACGTCGCGAGTAGGAAGATCGCCGCGGGCCAGGTCGGCGTGAGCGCGGCGAGGCCCTCTCGGAGTGTTCGCGGCTTGCGCGTCGCCACGAGATACACGGCGACGAAGGGCAGGAAGATCAGCGCATGCAGCTTGGCGGCGCCGGCGGCTGCGAACGCGAGCGACGCCGCGGTGCGGCGCTCGCGCATCAACAGGGCGACGCCCGCGAAGAGGAAGAGCAGCACGAAGAAGTCGTTGCGGCCCTCGAGAACGAATGGAAAGAGCTGCGGATTGAGCGCGATCGCGGTCGTCAGGGCGAGGCGCGGCGCCGTGCCTTGAACGAGGAAGGGGACGATGACGAGCGTGGCGATATACGCGGGCAGATACAGATAACGCTGGTCCCAGAAGATGCCCAGATGATCGAACGCCCAGACGAACGGCGTGCTCACCAGGAACATAAACGGGAAGTACGTGAGGTGGTAGAGCGCCGGATTGTTAATCATCGGCCAGAAGAACATCGGCGTGTCGAGGTAGTCGGCGACGTACGGGTTCATCCCGTTCAAAAGCTTGCGGGAGGCCTCCTCGACCATGAGCGCGCCGTCGTGGATGTACGTATATGGCTTCCCTGTCTCTCGAAGCACGATCGACGCGATCGTGGGAACGATCACGAACGCGGCGACCGTCGCGACGACATGCACCATGCGGGCGCGCGTCGTGAACGCCTTCCTGGCGCGACGATCGCGGAGCGGATACGTGAACGCGAGCGCGCCGCAAGTGATCAGGAAGGCCGCATCCGCGCCCGCTGGGAAGAGCTGCCAGAGCGGGACGTCGTGCGTCGCTGCCACCGTCGTGTGGTTCGCGAACAAAAGCAGCCAGTTGCCGATGCCGAATGCGGTCACGACCTTCGCGTCGAGTGAGAGCTCGCGCCAAGCCGACAGGGCCCACTTGATGGAGCGCTCGAGAGCTTTCGCAAGCATCAGCCAGTCTCCCCCGCACCGACGATCGTAGCAGCGGCCTGCTTCACAAACCGCGGGTCGAGAACGAGAAGACGATCGTCCGCAGGGCGCAGCAGGGCGACGGCGTCAGCTCCTTGCGCGCGCAGCGCGTCTGGTGTGATCGCGTCACGCACCTCGAGCGCGCCGACGGCGAGCCGGCGCAGCGCCGCGAGGTGCGCCGCCGACCGAAGCGCGCGGCCCAGATCCCGCGCGATCGCGCGAACGTATGTCCCTGAGGAACAGACGATGAGAAGCCTCACGTCGGGTGCTGCGCAGGCGATCACCTCGAGCCGATGGACCTGCACACGCCGGGCCGCGAGAGCGACGGTCTCGCCCGCTCGCGCCCGTGCGTATGCCGGCCGACCACTCACTTTCAGCGCCGCGAATTGCGGCGGGACCTGATCGATGACGCCGCGTAACCCGGCGAGCGCGTTCTCGAGCGTCCCAACATCGAGCGCAGGAACGCCTGCCTCACGCGTCACCGTCCCCTCGCGGTCATCGGTCGCTGTCTCGGTCCCGAAACGCACGAGCGCGTCGTAGACCTTCAGTGCTTCGTGGATGCGGTCGGCGAATTTCGTGGCGCTGCCCGCAAGCAGGGGCAGGAGGCCCGAGGCGGCCGGGTCGAGCGTGCCGCCATGCCCGGTTCGGGTGCGCAGGACGCCCCGTGCCAGGGCGACCACGTCATGCGACGTCCAGCCCTCGGGCTTGTCGATCGCGAGCACGCCTGAGGGTGCTTGCTGTTGCTCTTTCAGGCGTTGACGGCCGCTCGCGCCCGCGCGGCCTCGAGCGCGGCTCGCGCGTCCGCGAGGACGCGTCCGCGCACGCTCGCGAGATTGCCGGAGACGAGCGCGCCGGCAGCGCGGACGTGCCCACCGCCGCCAAAGTGCTCCATGAGCGCGGCCGCGTCGACGGATGGCTCCCATTGCGAGGTACGGCAGGAGACCTTGACCGTTCCCGGCTGCTCGTTGAAGAGGAGCGCCACGCGCATGCCGCTCGAGCGAGCGACCTGTTCGACCAAGCCCGAGATGTCTTCGTCCCGCGCGCCGGAGGTCGCGAGGTCGCTCGCGCGCAGTTCGGTCCACACGAGCTGACCGTCTTGCTCCCGCGACAACCGAGAGAACGCGAAGCCCCAGAGCTTGAGCGCTTCGAAGCGCTTGTTTCGGTAGATGTTGTAGGTGATCGCCTGAAGATCCGCCCCCGCCTCGCGCAGTCTGGCGGCGCGCTCGAGCGCTCGGCCATCGGTGCTCGGAAACTGGAATGACCCCGTGTCCGTCATGATCCCGACCAGGGCCGCGGTCGCCATGTCCGGCGTCCAAGCGATGCCGAGCGCGTCGATCACACGCGAAACCAGCTCCGCGGTCGCGGCGCTCGTCGCGTCGACGAGATTCGCGGAGCCGAACTCGTCGTTCGAGGCGTGATGGTCGATATTCGCCAGACGCGGACCGCTGGGAAGCGCGAATTTCGCGCGCTCGAGCGAGCCGAAGTCCACCGTGACCACCAGATCGACATCGCCGGGCGGGGGTTCCTGCACATAGCGTTCGCTGCCCCGAAGGAAGCGGATGGATTCCGGGATGGGGTCGGCGCAGTGCCACGAGATCTTCTTTCCGAGCGACTCGAGGCCCAGGCCGAGCGCGAGGCCCGCGCCGATGGTGTCCGGATCGGGATCGCGGTGGCTGACGATCGCGATGCGGCGCGCGCCGCGCAGCGCGTCCAGGACCTGTTTCATCGCTCCTCGCGCTCGCGCGCCTCGCGCAGGAGACGCGAGACACGGACGGCCCGCTCCGCCGAGCGGTCCGGGACGAAGGTCAACTCCGGCACGAAGCGCAGGTCGGTTCGCGAGCCGAGCTCATGCCGAAGGTACGGTTTGGCGTCCTCGAGCGCTGCCATGGTCTTCGTCGCTGCGTCCTCGTCCCCCAGCACGCTCACGTACACGCGCGCGCTCCGGAGGTCATCGGTGATCTCGACCGACGTCACTGTGGTGAACGCGATCCGCGGATCGCGGAGCTCCTCACTGATCAACGTGCCGAGCTCGCGCTGGAGCAGCGCGTTCACGCGGTCCGCCCGCTTGTACCCCATGGCTAGCGGGGCTTGGGCTGGACGACGTAGCACTCGATGATGTCGCCGACCTGCACGTCGTTGTTGTTATCCAGGACGATCCCGCACTCGAGTCCGGCGTTGACCTCGCGGACGTCGTCCTTGATCCGACGCAGCGTCGCGATCTTGCCGTCGTACACGGCCGCCCCGCCGCGTAGCAGGCGAGCCTGCGCCCCGCGACGGATGACACCGTCCACGACCATGCATCCTGCGATCGTCGTCTTTCCCGAAGTGAAGATCTGGCGCACCTCGGCGTGGCCGAGAGTGGACTCCACCATCTCGGGCTCGAGCATCCCCGTGAGCGCCTTCTGCACGTCGTCCAGCAGCTCGTAGATGACCTTGTACTGGCGCACGTCGACGTTCGTCGAATCGGCGACACGCCGCGCCGGAGCCTCCATCTTCGTGTTGAATCCGACCACGACCGCGCCCGATGCGGCGGCCAGCGTGAGGTCCGACTCAGTGATGTCGCCGACCGCGTCGTGGATCACGGAGAGCGCGATCTCGTCCTGCGGAACTTTCGCGAGCGCGCCTTTGATCGCCTCGAGCGAACCCTGCACGTCGGCCTTGAGCACAAGCTTGAGCTCCTTGGCCTTGCCCTCCTTGACCTGCGCGAACATCTCGTCGAGCGTCGCTGGACGCTCCGCGGTCGCGCTGCCCGCGCGCTCCCGCGCGTTCTGGGCGACGAGCGCCCTCGCCGCCTTCTCATCAGGCACCGCGCGGATCACGTCGCCCGCTTCGGGCACCTCCGGCAGGCCGAGGATCTCGACCGGCCGCGAGGGCTCGGCGCGCCCGACGTTCTTGCCCTTGTCGTCCACCATCGCGCGGACCTTGCCGAAGGTCGTCCCGGCGACGACGAGATCGCCACGCTCGAGCGTTCCCGTCTGGACGAGGACGGTGGCGACCGGGCCTCGCCCCTTGTCGAGGTGGGCCTCGATCACCCGACCGATCGCGGGCCGATCGGGATCGGCCTTGAGATCCGCCACGTCCGCGACGAGGAGCACGACCTCGATGAGGTCTTCGATCCCCTGCTTCGTCTTTGCGGACACCGGAACGAGCGGCGTGTCGCCACCGTACTCCTCGATGGTGACGCCGTGCTCGGCGAGCTGCGCCTTGACCTGATCGGGATTCGCATCCGGGCGATCGATCTTGTTCAGCGCGACGACGATGGGAACCTTGGCCGCCTTGACATGGGAGATCGCTTCGATCGTCTGGGGCTGAACGCCATCATCCGCGGCGACCACGAGCACGGCAACATCCGTGACCTGCGCGCCCCGGGCGCGCATTGCGGTGAAGGCCTCATGTCCGGGCGTGTCCAGGAATGTGACCTTGCGGCCGTTGTGCTCGATCTGATAGGCGCCGATGTGCTGGGTGATGCCACCGGCCTCGCGTGCCGTGACGTTCGTCACGCGGATCGCGTCCAGCAGACTGGTCTTGCCGTGATCGACGTGTCCGAGGACCGTTATGACTGGTGGCCGTGTCCTGAGCTTCGCCGGATCTTCGTCCTGCCACAGGATCTCTTTTGCACCGACGAGCTCGGCCTCGGGCTGCTCTTCGACGACCGGTTGAGCCTCTTCCTCGGGGCGTGTCTCGATCCCGAGCTCGTTGGCAACGAGTGTCGCCGTCTCGAAGTCGACGGACTGATTGATCGAGACCATCACGCCCATGTTCACCAGTCCACGGATGACGTCGACCACGCTGACGTCGAGCGCGCGCGCAAGGTCGCCGACGACGATTGTCTTCGGCAGCGTGACCACGGTCCCCGTCTCGGCGACGGCGACGGGCGCGGTGGGCTCGGGCGGGGGTGGCGGCGCCTGCGGACGCTGCGGCCGGCGCCCTTTGGGGCGCGGCCCGCGCTGCGGCGGCATCCGTCTCGGCCTTGCTTTAGGCACTAGTTCTCCGTTCTTTCGCGGCGGCGGCGAGCTCCGTGCGGAGCTTTGCTGCCGTAACTTCGTCTATCGGTATTTCAAGCGCTCGTGAGAGCGCGCCCTCGGCCAGGCCGCGCTCAAGGCACCCCGGGTCCGGATCGAGATAGGCGCCCCGGCCGGGAGCCTTGCCGCGGAGGTCCACCGAGAGCTCTCCCAGAGCTGAGCGTACGACGCGCACGAGCTCACGTTTGGGACGAGTGGTCCGGCAGGCGACGCAGGTCCGCTGCGGAAGGGTCCGCGGCGGGGGCTGTGCCGCCTTACCGGCGCTCGGCCTTTTTCTTCTTTCCTCCGAGGAGCGCACGGTCCTCTTCATCCAGGTCCTCCTCGTCCGCCTGGGCAGATTCGGCCTCGACCTCGGCGACGAGGTCATGACGGATCTCCGATTCCTCCTCCGCTGGAGCGGGCTCGGCCACCGCGACGGGCTCTGGTTCGGGTTCGGGTTCGACCTCGGCGCGTACCTCTGACTCGCTCCGGATGTCGATCCGCCAGCCGGTCAGCTTGGCCGCGAGCCGGGCATTCTGGCCTTCCTTGCCGATCGCGAGAGAGAGCTGACGGTCGGGCACGACCACGTACGCGGTCTTCTCCTCGGGCACGATGTCGACGCGGACGACGTGCGCCGGCTCGAGCGCGTTGGCCACGTAGCGCTCGGGACTCTCGGCCCACTCGATGATGTCGATCTTCTCGCCGCCCAGCTCGTTCACGATCGCCTGGACGCGAAGGCCGCGCTGGCCGATGCAGGCGCCTCGCGCATCGAGGCCGGGCTGGCGTGCGCGGACCGCGATCTTCGTGCGTGAGCCAGGCTCGCGGGCGATGCCGACGATCTCGACCTGGCCGTGAAAGATCTCGGGCACCTCGAGCTCGAAGAGCCGCTTGACGAGCGCTTTGTGTGCACGGCTGACGATGATCTGCGGACCGCGGAGCGTGCGGCGTACCTCGAGCACGACGACCTTGCGGGCCTGTCCAGCGAAGTAGCGCTCGTGGGGCGCCTGCTCCGAGCGGGGCAGGATCGCGGTGGCGCCGCGGTCGAGCTCCATGATCGCGGAGCCCGCCTCGAAGTGGCTGATCTTCGCGTTGATGATGTCGCCTTCGCGGTCCGCGTACTCCGCGAAGACCTGCTCGCGCTCCGCCTCGCGCAGCGACTGCTGGATCACCTGCTTGGCGGTCTGCGCACCGATCCGCCCGAGCGCGGCGGCGGACTCCTCGAACGGGATCACGTCGCCGAGTTGCGCGTCGGGCTTGATCTTCTTCGCGGTGTCGAGCTGGACTTGGATCTTCGGATCCTCGACCTTCTCGACGACCGTCTTGAGCAAGTAGACCTTGAAAGCGCCGGTCTGCACGTCGACCTTGACGTCGATGTGCTCCTCATCGCCGTAGGCGCGCTTGATGGCGCGGGCGATGATGTCGCTAACGACCTCCTTGGGGAGGCCCTTCTCGGCGGAGAGTTGCGCGAGACCGGTCACGAGCTCTCGGTTCATGTCGGCAACTCCCCCTTCTCATTCACTTCGCGTAAGGCGACAAAAAAAGTGGGGGCGACCCACTTTCTGTGCCCGACGCGGCGTCCGGCCAGGCCGGAAACCTGACCTAACTATATCAAATGGCGGGAATGTTTCCTCAGGCGAGGAGCGGGCGGGCCGCCGCGCCGCTCCTACGTGAGGTTATTGCCGATGTTCGAGAAGTAATTTGAGAGCTGGTCTTTAAAGAAGACCATCGCCAAGATGACTGTTATCGCGATCACCGCGATGATGAGTGCGTATTCGACTAGTCCTTGTCCATCCTCGTTCCTTAAGAACTCGACCATGCACGCTCCTTTAAACGGCGCGGCGGCCGCCGCCAATGGTCGCAAATGCCGTGCTCGCCTGCCAGCCCGCCGCCATTTTCGTCACCCGCCTGCGACCGCCGCCCGTCCGGCGGTACGTAAAGCGGCCGCTACCCGTTCTTCCGTGGAGGCCCGGCCCGAGGGCGGCGCTCCTTGTAACGCCATCGACGCTTCGGACGCCGTGTAGCCAAGAGCGACAAGTGCCGCGTGCGCATCGTCGTCCGTCGGTAGTGCGGCACCGGTTGCGGGCTCGCCGGCGACCCGCCCGATCTTCCCTCGTAGGTCGACGATGAGCCGCTCGGCGGTCTTCTTGCCCACACCGGGCGCTCGCGCGAGCGCCGCTGTATCGCTCGACGCGATGGCCGACGCGATCTCCGCCGGACGGGCGACGGACAGGATCGCCATCGCAGCTTTCGGCCCGACACCGGAGACACCGATCAAGAGATCGAAGAGCGCGAGCTCCTCCCGTGTCTCGAAGCCGTATAGCGACTGCGCATCCTCGCGCACTACCTGATGCGTATGCAGAAGCACCTCGTCGCGCGATGGATGCCTCGGCACGAAGATCTTGTAGCCGACGCCACTCGTCTCCACAACGACGTGATCCGTGCCGCGCGCGATCACCCTGCCGCGGACCGCGGCGATCATCTCGCTGTCGTGGGTGCGCGGGTTGAGGCTCGGGAACGCCCCGTGCTCGCGGGTCCCTTCGCCCTGCGTCGCGTGAGCATCGCTACGTCTGTGCGGACGGGCGACTCCCGCTGCGCCTGGGCGTCCCCTCGCCTTCCCCGCGCACCCAGGTTCCTCATCGGGCCGCCGCGACCGCGTCGGCGAATCGCGCTCGCCGCGCGTGCGTCAGCGCGATAGCGACGGCGTCGGCGACGTTGTCCTGGGTGATCGGCGCATCCAGCGCGACGAGCAGTGGAAGCATCCGCTGCACCGCCTTCTTGTCGCCTCGGCCGTGGCCGGTGACGGAGATCTTGACTTCCTGTGGCGTGTACTCGGCGATTTCGAGTCGTGCCCGAGCGGCGCACAGCAAGGCGACGCCGCGGGCCTCGGACACACGCATCGCGGTCCGTGCGTTCTTATTGAAGTAGAGGCGCTCCACCGCGAGCGCGAACGGCCGATGCCGACGGATCAATTCGTCCAGCGCTTTGGAGATGGCCAGCAACCGTTCCGCGGCGCTCGAGCTCGCCCGCACGTCGACGATCCCACACTCGATGAGTAGAGCGCGCTCGGGCGCGGCTACAAGGAACGCATATCCCATCCCCGTTGTCCCCGGATCGATCCCGAGGATCACCGACCGGCTAGGCGTGCTGCAAGACCTCTTCGGGCACGTCGAAGTTCGCGTGGACCTTGATGACGTCGTCGAGATCCTCGAGTGCCTCGACGAGGCCCAGGAGCTTCTTGGCCTGGTCGCCCTCGACCCGGACCGTGGTGGTCGGGCGCATCGAGAGCTCGGCGGAAGCCACCTTGATGCCGGCCGTCTCGAGCGCCTTCTTCACGCGCTCGAACGCCGCGGGCGTCGTGTAGACGGTGATGAGACCAGGCTCGGCCTCGACATCCTCGGCGCCTGCGTCGATCGCCGCGAGCTCGATCACGTCGGCGTCCTTCCCCTTCGCATCGATCTCGATGACGCCTTTCTGCTCGAAGAGCCACTGCACCGAACCAGATTCGCCGAGCTTTCCGCCGCCCCTGGTGAACGCGGCGCGGATCTCCGACACGGTCCGGTTCCGGTTGTCGGTTGCCGCCTCGATCATCACCGAGACCCCGCCCGGGGCATAACCCTCGTAGACAACGCTCTCGAGGGCGGCCGCATCCCCAGATCCGATGGCTCGATCGATCGCGCGCTGGATGTTTTCGCGTGGCATGTTCACGTCGCGCGCGCGGTCCATCGCGAGCCGAAGGCGGAAATTCCCGTCGGGATCGCCGCCGCCCTCCTTCGCGGCGATCATGATCTCTTTGGTCATCTTCGTGAAAATAACGCCGCGCTTGACGTCCGCGGCGCCCTTCTGGCGCTTGATCTGACTCCACTTTGAATGCCCGGACATCGCGCGAAATACTATCAACGCACCTAGCGCTGGGGAGAGTTCGATGCCATCACCGGAGCCCACGAAGATCAGAAACGTGGCCGTCGTTGGCCACGGCGGATCGGGCAAGACGAGCCTCGTCGAGTCCATCCTCCATGCGGTCGGCGCGACGACGCGTCTCGGCAAGGTCGACGACGGCACCAGCATCCTCGACACGGATCCGGAAGAGCAGAAGCGCCACATCACCATCAACATGGCCCTCGCCTCGTTCACCCACGAGGGCACGAAGATCAACCTCGTCGACACGCCCGGCTACGCCGATTTCGCCGGCGACCAGCACGCGGCGCTGCGGGTCGCGGATGCCGCGATCGTCTTCGTGGATGCGTCTGCCGGCGTCCAGGTGGGCACGCAGACCGTCTGGTCCGAGCTCGAGAAGGCCCAGACGCCTCGGGTGGTGGCCGTCGGCCGCCTCGACCGCGAGAACGCCGACTTCGACGAGGTCCTCGGGCAGCTCCGCGAGGCCTACGGCATCCGCGTGGTACCCCTGCACGTCCCTCTGGGCGAAAAACAGGAGATCAAGGCTACGATCGACCTGCTTCACGGGCAGATCCTCAAAGGTCCAAAGGATCCCGTCGCGGAGCTTCCGAAAGACCAGGAGGCGGAGCGCGTCGGCCAGTACCGCCAGCAGCTCGTCGAAGCGATCGTGGAGACCGACGAGGATCTGCTGACCCGCTATCTCGACGGCAAGGAGCTCGCGTACGACGAGCTCCGGGACGCGCTCCATGCGGCCGTCCGCGAAGGCAGGGTCATCCCGGTCGTCGCCACCTCCGCGCACAAGCACGTCGGATACGCGGCGCTCCTCAACACGATCCGCGAGATGCTCCCCTCGCCCGCCGAAGCGGGATCCGTCATCGGCCGGTCGGTGTCGGGAGAGGAAATCGCGCGCAAGCCCGATCCGGCGGACAAGCTCTCGGCATTCGTCTTCAAGACCCTCGCTGATCCATTTGTCGGCAAGCTCAGCTACGTCCGCGTGTACTCCGGCACGCTGCACCACAACGCGCAGGTCTACGACGCGACGAAGAAGGAGACCGAGCGCGTCGGTCAGATCTTCTTCCTCC
Organism: Chloroflexota bacterium; assembly: GCA_005879975.1. Classification (GTDB taxonomy): domain Bacteria; phylum Chloroflexota; class Limnocylindria; order P2-11E; family P2-11E; genus 3-1-20CM-2-70-9. Next base: position 17,264 of record VBIL01000163.1, on the reverse strand, counting down.
GAGGCAAGGAGCAGGAAGCGACCGACGCGGTGGGCGCGGGCGACATCTGCGCGGTCCCGAAGCTCACCGCGACGACCACGAACGCCACGCTCTGCGACAAGGACGCCGTCATCCTGTACGACGAGATCGACTTCCCACCGCCCTCGTTCTCCGTAGCCATCGAGCCGTCGAGCAAGGCCGACCTGGACAAGCTCGCGACCGCGCTCCACAAGCTCACCGACGAGGATCCGACTCTGCACGTCCGCCGCGAGGATGCGACGCACGAGACGATCCTTTCGGCCATCGGCGAGTCGGCGATCGAAGTGGCGCTGCATCACCTGAAGAACAAGTTCGGAGTCCAGGTCGACATGCGGACGCCACGAGTCCCATACCGGGAGTCCATCCGCGGGAAGGCGCAGGCGCAGGGTCGCTACAAGCGGCAGACCGGCGGACACGGGCAGTTCGGCGATGTGTTCCTCGAGATCGAGCCACAGCCCGCGGGGTCGGGCGTCGTGTATGCCACGCGAATCGTGGGCGGTTCGGTCCCGCGGAACTTCTGGCCCGCCGTCGAGAAGGGCGTCCGCGAGACCGCCGAACGCGGGGTCATCGCGGGTTATCCCCTGTCGGACTTCAAGGCGACCCTGTACGACGGGAGCTTCCACCAGGTCGACTCGAGCGAGATGAGCTTCAAGATCGCGGGATCGCTCGCGCTGCAGAACTGCGTGAAGGAAGCGCAGCCGTTCCTGCTCGAGCCGATCATGAACGTCGAGGTCCTGGTCCCCGAGGAGCAGATGGGCGACGTGCTCGCCGACCTCAACTCACGACGAGGTCGGGTGCTCGGGATGGAGAGCACCGGCGCGGGGCACCAGCGCATCAAGGCGCATGTTCCCATGGCGGAGACCTTCCGTTATGCGACGGACCTTCGCTCCATGACCGGAGGCCGCGGGACCTTCAGCGCCGAGCTGCTTGGATACGAGGAGTGCCCATCGCACATCGCGCAGAAGGTGATCGCGGCGCACGAGGGGCAGGCCGAGGAGACAGCCGCGGCGCGCTGACAGTCGCCGCTACAGGTCCGCCCCGATCGCCGCGCGGATGCTCGCGAGGTGCCCCCGCATGTGGGGAAGCACGATCTGCGCACGATCCGCTCCACGTCGAACTCGTGGCCCTGATAGATGAGCCCCACGCGGCGAAGCTGCGCCTCGTCGATCTCGGACACCAGCCCGAGTAAGCGCGATCTCCCCTTGTGCAGCTCGCGCCGGACGGTCTCCCTCGTGGGAACACCTCGAGCGGCGACCCGCGCATTCAGCGCGTGGGTCGCTTCCCAGTCGAAGGTGAACGGCGGGACGCCCCCATCTGGCTGCGTCCAGCGCGCCGATCATCGCGGCGGCTTCGTCGACCGCCGCCTCGACCTCGGGCAGGAGCACGACGATCATGTCGGTCGGCGACGCAATATCCCGTTCACCCAGCAGGCAGCGACGATCGCGAGAGCGCCGAGGACGCCGGCGGGCACGTGGTACCAGGCAGCGTAGAAAGCGAACGCCGCGCCGAAGAGCCGGAGCGCCTGCACCCATGGCGGCATGTAGCGGCGAAGGTACGCGCCCATCGCGCTGCGCCGATAGCGGTCGAGATCGACCTCACGGATGAGGGTTGCCGACACGAGCACCGGTGGCAGGAGCGCGATGACGAGGCCCGGGACGAGCAGGTGACGCCAGAAGAGATCGATCGCGATGATCGCGGACGCGACGTCGGTGAACACTTTGACGGGATGGATCTGGTGGTAGAGCGCTCGCTCCGCGAACGTCAGGGAGTGTTCGCCACCAGCCTGCCGGCGAAGAACGACAGCACCCATTCGACGAGCAAGGTACCGCGATTCCGCACGCCCAGGAGCTGCATCAGGTAGTTCACCCGCCAGACCGTCCAGGCGGGCAGCCCGCCGATGACGAAGCCGCCGAGCTTCGCGAACTCGGCCGCCGCCTGCGTGCGTCCGAGCGCGACGAGGTCGCCCTTCCGGTGGTAGACGAACGGCGCCGTCGGGGCTCTACGGACCAGCGCCGCCAGATTCCTCGCCGCGGCGGGCGCCTGGAGCACGGCGACCTGGGCGAGCTGCGGCAGGCCCTTCCCTTGGTGTTCGAAATACGCCGCATCGCCCAGGGCGAGGACGTCGTCGCGGCCCGACGCACGGAACCGGTCGTCGACGATGACGCGGCCGTCTTTCGATTTCGGCAGGTCGAGCGAGGCCACGAGCGGATTCACCTTCACGCCGCCTGACCAGACGATCGTGCGAGCGCGCAGCTGCGCGCCATCTTTCGTATGGACGACGCCGGGCCCGATCTCCGAGACGAGCGTCTTCAGGAGGACGCGCACGCGCTGCTGCTCGAGACGTCGCGCAGCAATTTTGGATAGTCGCGGGTCCATGCTCGGGATCACGCGATCGGCCCCGTCGAGCAGGTGGATCGTCACGTCCGCGTAGAAGTCGATCGTGGGGTAGATGCGGCGCAGCGTGTGGTCCATGAGATCGCGCAGCGAGCTCGCGAGCTCCACGCCGACGGGACCAGCGCCGACGATGACGAAAGTGAGCTGCTCGCGGCGGCGCGCGATGTCCGTCTCGGTTGCGGCGGACTCAAACACATCGAGGACGTGTCGCTTGAGAGCCTCGGCGTCGGCGAGCCACTTCACCGGCATTGCGTTCTCGCGGACGCCCGGGATCCCATAGTCGTTGGTGACCGAACCGAGTGCGATCACGAGGTGGTCGTACGGCAGCTCGCCCTCCGCGGTACCCACGCGGCGGTGCGCGAGGTCTATCGACGCGACCTCGGACTGCAGAAAACGAAACCCCGCGGGTGCCGTCGCGTCGCGAAGCGGATAGGCCACCGCGTGAGGCGGCAGCTCGCCTGTGCAGACCTGATAGAGGAGCGGGGTGAAGAGGTGGTAGTTCTGGCGGTCGACGAGAGTCACGTCGACCTCCTCCCGCCGTAGTCGCCGCTCGAGGTGCCGTACGAGGTGCAGCCCGCCGAACCCCCCGCCCAGGACAACGACTTGCCTAGTGCCGGCCATCAATTCACTTTCCCCGTCGCAGTCTCGGCGCGCTCGAGCTCGACGAGATACGCCTGCGTCAGCGGATCGTCAGCGTCGATCGCGCTGGCGAGGCGAAGCCGCTCGCGCGCCGCGCCGAGGTCGCCCGCGCGAAGATGCGCGAAGCCCGAATCGGCAAGGTAGCCGGCATCGCGCGGGCGGAGCGACGCCGCCTGATCGAGAAGGGCGAGGGCCTCGCTCTGCGAGCCCGAAGCGAGCAGCGCGACGCCGAGCTCGTGCAGGACGTCGGGCTGGCCCGGAGCCAGCTCGAGCGCGCGCCGGAATGCGCTCGACGCTGCCGGAAAGTCTTCCTGCTTGCGAGCGACCAGCCCGAGACCGAAGTGCGCCTCCCAAAGGTCCGGATCGAAACCGAGCACCCTCGTGAAGGCGGCGCGCACGTCCTCATACGAGACGGGGTTCGTGGACAGCGCGGCGCGGCCGGCACGCTCGAGATCGGCCTCGAGGTCTGGCCGCTCGAGCCCGAGCCGAAGGCGTCTCGCCTGGCCGACTGCATCCGCGTCAGTCCCACTGCTGATGATCTGGGCGAGGGCGCGGCGCGCGTCATCCAGGCGTCCGGCCGCGATGTGCGCACGCGCGAGATGCGCCTCGGCGCTCGGACGACCGTTGCTGGCGGCGCGCTCGAGGTACGCACGCGCGGCTTCGTGGTCATCCTTTCCGAGTGCAAGCACGCCCAGAAGCTCCTGCGCCCGGCCGAACGCGTCGCTTTCTGGCGCGATCCGGCGAAGATGCGCGGCGGCCTGGCCCGGCGCGCCTTCGGCTATGTACAGCTCGGCCAGCATCATCACGTCAACATCGCGTAGCGGCCGCAGAGCGTGGGCGTGCTCGAGAGCGACGATCGCGTGATTGGTCTCGCCGATCTGACGGAGTAGCTCAGCGAGCATGTAGTGCGAGCGCCACGACATGGGCTTCGCCTCGATGACCTCCTCGAGAGCGCGCGCCGCCCGCTCCTCGTCGCCGCGTTCGACGGACTCGGCGGCGAGCACGAGCAGTCGGTCCTCGGCTCGGAGAGACTCGGGGTCCGCTCGGACGGCGGCGACGTAAAGCTGGAACGCGAGGACCCGCGCCGCGTCGGCCGCGTCCGGGTCGCCCTCGCGCAGCAGCGTCGCGTTCACTTCCTCCTCGAGCCCGCCGAGGAGCGCGCGGTAGGCGGTCTCGTTCGTTGTCTCGGGCTCCTCCAGCGCCGCTTGGGCGGGAGTGCCTAGGGCGCCGACCAGCCACACGGCGAGCGACGGCTCTGCCCGATGGAGCTGGCCCTCGGGCACCGCTACCTCGTGCGACGCGACGACTCCGCGTGCCGCGACGTCAACGAGCGTCACCAAGAAGGCACGCCCGCGCTCGTCCTCGCGGTACAGGCCGGTCAGTGCGTGGGTCGTGCCGAGCGACTCGCCGTAGCGCACGGCCAGCTCGGGGTCGGGTGTCGAACCGAAGACGAGGTACCCCGCATCGCTCGTTGTCTCGGGCATCGCGACGAGGAAGACGGGTCGAACCTCCAGCGCGGGATCATCGGCGAAACGGTCCACGAGCCGGCGGGCCACCTGCCGACCGATGACGCCCGCCTGAGCGTCGTGGCCCTGCGCGCCGAACGGCACGACGGCGACGACCGGGCGCGGCGTCGTCACCGGAACCGGATGCGCGAAAAGCGCTTGCCCGCACGGATGAGAGGCTCACCCTTGACGGGGACGGTTGTGTCGAGCGTGGCGAGTTCGCCCTCGACCCGAACGCCGTTCTGCTCGACGAGCCTTCGCGCGGCGGCCTTGCTCGGCGCGATCTTGGCGAGGACGAGCAGCTCGACGATCGCGATCTCCTTCGCGCCATTCGCCTTTACGTCGATGGTCGGCACCGCGAGCGGCGCTCCGCCTTCCTTGTGCACGCGGTCGAACTCGCGCTCGGCCTCCTCGGCGGCTGCGGCGGAGTGGAGCTCGGTCGTGATCGTGCGGGCGAGCTTTCGCTTGGCCTCGCGCGGGTGCAGCTCCTTCGCCGCGATCGCGCGGAGGATCGCCTGCACCTCGGGCATGGGGAGCTCCGTCGCCCACTCGAAGTAGTGGGACATCAGCTTGTCTT
>VBIL01000163.1:0-12071 GCA_005879975.1 Chloroflexota bacterium | reverse complement strand
AAGAGCTGGTCGGTCCCGCCGACCTCGACGTCGGATTCGATCGCGACCGAGTCGTATGCCTGCAGCAGCGGGTAGAGGATGTCCTTGATCGGGATAGGCGTCTTCTTCTCGAGGCGCTTGCGGAACTCCTCGCGCGCCAGCATCTGCTGGGTGGTGAACCGCGATGCGAGGCGGATGACGTCGCCGAGCCCGAACTTTCCGAACCACTCGCTCTGCATGACGATGCGGACCCCCTCGCGCGGCACGATCTTGTGGAACTGGTCGAGGTAGGTCTGCGCGTTCTCGAGCACCTTCTCGTGGGTCATCACCGGGCGCGCGTCATCGCGATCCGTCGGGTCGCCGATCTGAGTGGTCCAGTCGCCAACGATGATCACGATCTCGTGCCCCCACTCAGCGAAGCGCCTCAGCTTCCGTAACGGCACCGCGTGTCCGATGTGAAGGTTCGGGTGCGTCGGGTCGAAGCCCTGTTTGATACGAAGCTGACGCTCCCCCGAGCGAAGCTGTTTGGCGAGGTCCTCTTTCACGATGACCTGGCTCATCGCGCGCGTGAGGAATTCGTCGACCTCGCGTTCTGAAGGACGTGCCGGCACGGTCACAGGATACGTTCGGCGGCGGGTACCATGGTCGAATCGCGCGCTCGAAAACGACGCTGGACCATGCGTTCCGGCGCGGGGCATATCGCTCGAAGCGACGCCAGGGCGGCGGCTCGTTCAGCGGTTTGCGCCTCGCATTGCCGTCGGGTCTGCTCGCCATGATCCTCGCGACGGCCGGTCTCCTTGTCTTCGGCGCCGGCGCGGCACTCGCCTTCTTCACCGAGGATCTGCCGTCCCCGCAAGACCTGGCCAGGGACCCGCTCGCGCAGGCGACCAAGGTGTACGACCGCACGGGCAATACGCTCCTCTATCAGTTCTCCGAGGAGAACCGCGAGATCGTGGCATTCGATCAGATCCCGCAGCTGCTCGTCGACGCGACTGTCGCGGCCGAGGACAAGAGCTTCTGGAGCAACCCGGGTGTCGACGTGCTCGGGATCATGCGAGCCGTCTACGCCGACCTCACGACGCGCGGATCGGGCTCCGGCGGCGCATCGACCATCACGCAGCAGCTCGTGAAGCAGCGAATCGTCGGTAACGAACTCTCCATCAAGCGGAAGATCCGCGAGGCCATCCTCGCCATACAGGTCACCAACACCTACTCGAAGCCGCAGATCCTCGAGCTCTACTTCAATCAGATCTACTACGGCAATCAGGCGTACGGGGTGAAGGCCGGCGCGCAGACCTATTTCGGGAAGACCGATCTCACGCAGCTCACGCTGGCGGAGGCCGCGCTACTCGCGGGCCTCCCGCAGGCGCCTTCGGTCCTGGACCCGACCCAGGCCGCGAACGTGGACCGTGCCCAGGAGCGCCGCGCCTATGTTCTCGACCAGATGGTGGAGACGGGCGCGATCACGCAACAGCAGGCCGACGCGGCGAACGCGGTGCCGATCAAGGTCGCCGGCCCGCCGGTTGCGACGATCAAGGCGCCGCACTTCGTCTTCCAGGTCCGCAACCAGCTGTCGCAGATCCTCGGTGGCGACGAGGCGGCCGTCACGCGCGGCGGTTACCGCGTCACGACGACGCTCGATCTGACCAAGCAGGAGATCGGTGAACGGCAGGTGCGCGACTGGGTCGAGGAGCTGCACAACCGCAATGTCTGGAACGCGGCGCTCGTGTCGATCGATCCGCGGAGCGGCGAGGTGCTCACCTACGTGGGCTCGGTCGACTACAACAACCGCGATGACCCGCGGGTGCAGGGGCAATTCGACGTCGCAGGTATAGGGCTGCGGCAGCCTGGCTCTTCATTCAAGATGTTCAATTACGTGACCGCGCTCAAGAAGGGCGCGACCGCGGCGACGGTGGTGGTCGACGCGCGCACCGACTTCACCGGCAAGGCCGACCCGACGCGCCTGAGCGCGACGGCGTGCGGATACTGCCCGGAGAACGCCGACCTTCAGTACCACGGCCCCGTGACGATGCGGCAGGCGATCCGCGAATCCCGGAACGTGCCGGCGGTCCGGTTCTTGGCGGAGTACTCGGGCATCGAGGACACCATCCAGACCGCCCATGAGCTCGGCATCACGACGGATATCGACCCTGCGAAGGTCGGGTTATCGCTGACGCTTGGAGCACGCGAGGTGCACCTGGTCGACATGGCCAGCGCCTACGGCGTCCTCGCGAACATGGGCGTTCGGATCACGCCGACATACATCCTCAAGGTCGAAGATGCTCGGGGGAAGGTCGTCTGGGAGCACAAGGACTATGAGCAGAAACGCGTGCTCGACCAGGGGATCGCCTGGATCATGACCGACATCCTCAAGGACACCACGCAGCCATCGCGCGACTTCATCTTCGGGTCGTGGACCAACATCGGACGCGTGGCGGCGCTCAAGACCGGCACGACCGACAACCTGAAGGATGTGTACTCAGTCGGCTACGTGCCGACGATGGTGACCGGGGTGTGGATGGGCAATTCAAACGGCGACCCTATGAGCCATAACGACTTCTCGAGCGCCATGGGTCCGGGGCAGCTCTGGCGCGACTACATGAAGGAAGCGCTTGCGGACACGCCGGCGTCGGACTGGCAACGTCCGTCCAACGTCGTTAGCGGCACCGTGGTGTCGGCGCCCGGCGCGTTCGGCGGATACGGCTCGGGCCTCCTTCCCTCGAGCCTGTCGCCGTTCTCGACGACGGAGTGGTTCATCAAGGGCACGGAGCCCGCAAGGAACGACGACTGGTTCGTCGCGGGGTGCCAGCTGCCCGACGGGTCACGGAAAGTCGCGATGAAGATCCAGGACATCCGCGCGCCGGCGGCGTTCCAGCGATACACGGACCAGTGGATCCGCGACGCCATCGTGGGCCGGCACACGTACGGCCGTTACACCTGGAACCTCGTCAGCCCGGATCCCTGCCCGACTCCGTCGCCGACCCCTACGCCTCCGCCATTCCCCACGCGGTCGGTGCCGACGCCCTCGCCCTTCTACGGATTCCCGACCCCGACGCCCATCCGCACACGCGAGCCCTAGCGCGTGACCGACGGCCCGGCCGTCAGTGCGATCGTCGCCTGCATCGACCTCGCCGGCCGGATCCTCGTCGTCAGACAGCACCGCGGACCATTTGCCGGTGCCTGGCTCCTCCCTGGAGGCAACGTCGAACGCGATGAACGGGTGGAGGACGCCGCCCGCCGCGAGCTCTTCGAAGAGACCGGCTATCGCACCGTGGATCTTCGGCTCGTGGCCCTCTACGAAGTACGAGGCATGCGTCCGGCGGGGTTCCACTTCCTGGTGCACCTGTTCCGCGCTGGCGAGGTCGACGGGGTTCCGCAGGCCGAGACCGGTGGCGCGATGCGCTGGGAGGACCCTCGCACCATCGATGCGCACCCCAGCCTGGCCGTGGCCCTCGCTGATTTGGGCCTCATCGACCGTGACTCAGCCACGCTCTTTCGTGACCTCGCGGACGTCGGCGTGGACATGCGACGGCTGTTCTGAGTTCTGCCTCTACAGCCGGACGATCGTGGCTCCGTCTCCGCCCTCGGATTGACCTGCAGGCTCGTGCGCGCGGACGAGGGGATGCTCGGCCAGCGCGGCGCGGATCGCCGTGCGCAGCGCGCCCGTGCCCTTTCCGTGAACGATGCGTAGACGTTCGACGCCAGCGACCGCGGCATCGTTGAGGTAACGGTCGAGCACGGCAAGGGCCTCGTCGGCTCGAGCGCCGCGAAGGTCGAGCTGCAGCGGCACGCTCGGCGCCGAACCGTGCACGACCGCCCGCTCCGACCGTGGCTGCGGCTCGGTCTGCGGTGCGGGGCGGAGCTGCGAGGCAGGAACACGCAGACGCAAGGGGCCCGCCGCGACATCCGCCAGGCCCCGGTCGTCGATGGCGAGGAGCGTTCCGGGCTCGGCGACTCCCTCGACCAGCACGGGCGCCCCAATGGCGATAGGAATGGACGCGCGGGGAGCGGGTGCCGGCCCGGTCGACGCAGCGCGCGCGGATTCGGCCTCGGCGAGCGCCGCGCGGGCCTCGTCGACGAGATTGCGTTTGGCCGCGAGGTCGCGAGCCTCCTCGGCCTGGCGCAGTGCGCGGCGCGCCTGTAGCAGAAGCTCGTCGGCCTCGGCGCGGGCGCGTCGTAGCGCGCGCTGCGCCTCATCGCGGACGCGTTCGGCCTCACGTTCCGCGTCCGTGGTCGCCTCCGAGGCGTCGGCAGCGGCGACCCGCGCCTCCTCGAGAGCCGCGGCGAGCTCGGTACGCTGGCGCTCGGCCTCGCGCAGCGTCCGCTCGAGCGAGCGGTGCAGCTCCGAGAGATGCTCGTCCGCGCGTCCGAGAACCGCGCGGTCGAGCCCCAGACGCTCGGCGATCGCGAATGCGTTGGACGCGCCCGGCAGGCCGACGTGCAGACGGAACGTCGGCCGGAGCGTCTCCGAGTCGAACTCCATGCTCGCGTTGCGCACGCCCGGCGTGCTGAGGGCGAAGGCCTTGAGCTCGGGATAGTGCGTCGTCGCCGCGACGAGCACCCCCCGCTCGAGCAGCGTCTCGAGCACGGCCATCGCGAGCGCCGCGCCCTCATCCGGGTCGGTGCCGGCGCCGATCTCGTCGAGCAAGGCAAGATCGCCGCGCTCCGCCTCCGCGAGCGTCGCGACGACGTTGCGCAGGTGCGAGGAGAAGGTCGAGAGCGACTGCGCGATCGACTGCTCGTCGCCAATATCCGCAAAGATGCGGCGCAGCACCGGCACGCGGCTGTTCGGCGCCGCGGGGATGGCGAGGCCGCAGGCGGCCATCAGCGTGAGAAGCCCGATGGTCTTCAGGGTCACGGTCTTGCCGCCGGTGTTCGGGCCGGTGATGACGAGGACGCGGAACTCGCCGCCGAGCTGCACGTCGATCCCCACGACGTTCCCCTGCTCGACCAGTAGGGGGTGGCGCGCATCTACGAGATCGAGGATCCCTTCGGCGTTGAGCGCGGGACGGCTCGCCTCGAGCGCCTCGGCGTACGCTGGACCTCGGCTCGCTCGGCGAGCTCCGCCTCGCGGAGGACGTTGTTCGCCTCCATGATCTCGAGCGGCTCGATGAAGACGGTCTGTCCACTCGCGGACTGGTCGTGCACGATCCCCTTCACCGCGCCGCGGTGCTCGGCCTTGACCGGGACGACGTAGCGGCCTCCGCGCTGCGTCACGATCGGGTCCTGAAGCAGCCGCGCAAGATCGGGGGAGCGAACGAGGCCATCGAGCCGCTGCTGGAGGCGCGCCTGAGCCGCACGCAGGTCGCCGCGGAGCGAGCCGAGCCGGCCACTCGCGCGGTCCAGGACGTCGCCTGTCGATCCGATCGCGTTCTCGATCGCGCCGGCGAGATCCGACGGGGGTCGCGCAAAGCGCGCTCGTGCGGCGAGCGGCGGATACGGCCGAACGTCGGCGAAGAGATGCTCCGCCGCGCGCACGGTGTCGGACACCGCGACCAGCTGCTCGGGATCGAGCGTTCCCCCCAGCCGCGCGCGCCGCAGCGCATCCCGGATGTCGCGGGCGCCGCGCAGCCCGCTCGAAGGGCTCGCCCGCATCAGGTCGCGGGCGGCCGCCGTCTCATCCTGCAGTCGCTCGGCCTCGCGAACGTCTAAGGTCGGGAAGAGCGCGAGCGCGAGCTCGCGGCCGGGCGCGAACGCCGTTTGCTCGGCCAGGAGCGCCCGGATCGCCGGAAGCTCGAGTCGGGCAAGTGCGCCTTCGTTCACGGCCGGGACACCCCGGGAGAATCGCGGATGTAAAAGCGCCACGGCTCGTGCGTGGTGGCGTGCTGGTTCAAGCCGATCCGCGCGGCACGCGCCACGCGCGAGGACGGCACCGGCGGCGCGTCACGGAGGGAGAGCTCGGACCGGACCAGGTCCATGTTGGTCTGCGCGGTCGTCAGGCCGAGCGCACGCGCGAGCTTTCCAGGTCCGGCGAGCGCACGGGGATCGTCCCCAATACCGGCGACCGGCTCCGCGCCGCGCACGAGCACGGCGCCCGCGACGCCGCCGCGTGATGCGACCACGTTCAGGCAGTAGTACATGCCGTACACGAAGTACCCGTAGCTCCTTCCGGGCGGGCCGAACATCGGTGCGGTGCGCGCGGTCGGACCCCGGTACGCATGCGATGCGGGGTCGCTCGCTCCGAGATAGGCCTCGACCTCGACGAGCCGCACGGCGCGCCGTCCCGCGGGCCCATCGTAGACGAGCACTTTCCCGAGGAGGTCGCGCGCGACGCGCACCGTTGGCCGAGCGTAGAAGGATCGGGGAAGCCTCGCGCCGAGTCTTGTGCTTATGTCTTGCGTGGGTCGAGGGCGTCGCGGAGGCCGTCGCCGATGTAGTTGATCGACAACACCGTGAGGAATATCAGGAACCCGGGAAAGAAGACCCAGTACGTCGCGATCTCGATGAAGTTCTGCGCGTCGTAGAGCAGCCGGCCCCAGGTCGGGACATCGGGCGGGAATCCCAGGCCCAGGAACGAGAGGGTCGATTCGGTGAGGATCGCGCCGCCGACGCCGATGGTCGCCGCCACGAGGACCGGCGACAGGGTGTTCGGCAGGATGTGGCGCCAGATGATCGCGAAGTCCGGGTCGCCGATCGCGCGCGCGGCTTCGACGAACTCCTTCTGCTTGAGCGAGAGGAACTGTGCCCGGACGAGCCGGGCGACGGGCATCCACTCCAGCACGCCGATGACGGTGACGATCATGATGAAGATGCCGACCTCGGGACCGAACGCCGCCCGCAGCGGGTCGCGGAAAAGGTAGATGACGATCAGCAGCAGCGGCAGGATCGGCAGTGATAGGAAGAGGTCGGTGAGGCGCATCAGCGGGTTGTCGAGCCTGTTGAAGTAGCCCGCGAGGGCGCCGATAAGCGTACCGAGGGTTATCGCGATGAGCACCGCCGAGAGACCCACCGCGATCGAGACGCGGCCGCCCCACAGCGCGCGCGCGAATAGGTCGCGTCCCAGATTGTCGGTGCCGAAGGGGTGGTCCGGCGACGGGCCCTCGAGCGCGATGCTGTAGTCGAGTGCGTCCATGCGAACCTGCCAGAGATAGGGCCCGATGAGCGTGGCGAGGATGAGAAAGCTCAGCACGCCGAGTCCCGCCATGGCGAGCTTGTGCCGCCTGAACTGGTACCAGGCGTCGGTCCAGAGGGAGCGCGGAGGCCGAAGCATGTCAGCCTTGACCGGGGCGGTCGTAAAGCGTGCCTGGGTGGTGGCCACTACGCGTACCGGATACGCGGATCGAGCACCGCGTACAGCAAATCCGCGAAGAGATTGAACGTCACCACCAGCACCGCGAAGATGAACACCACCGTCGCGACGACCGGGATGTCCCCGTTCGAGATCGAAGTGACGAGAAGCTCGCCGATCCCCGGCACCCGGAAGATCTGCTCGGTGACGATCGCGCCGCCGAAAACGGTCGGGACCCCAAGGGCGACCAGGGTCACGACGGGGATCAGGCTGTTCCGGAGCACGTGACGAAGGACGACGAGCCGTTCGACGAGGCCCTTGCTTCGCGCCGTTCGCACGTAATCCAACGGTAGGTGCTCGAGCATCTCAGAACGGACGTACCGCGCGATGGTCGCCACGTTGAAGAGCGCGAGGACCGTAATGGGCATGATCGACTGCCTGATCTGTAGCCAGAAGGTGTCGAGGTCTTTGATCTGCAACGTGGAGCTGTAGATGAACGGGAACCAGCGAAGGTTGATGCCGAAGATGATGATGAGGACAAGGCCGGTGAAGAAGGTCGGCACCGAGAAACCCATGAACGCCACGGTCGTGGCGACGTGGTCGAAGATCGAATACCGCTTGATCGCCGAGATCATGCCGACCGGGATGCCCATGGCCACGCCGAGGACGTACGCGACGCCGACGACGGCGAGCGTGTTCGGCAGACGCTGGGCGATGAGATCGCCGACGGACGAGTGGCTCATGAACGACACGCCGAAGTCGCCGCGGAACATCGACGTGACCCACTTCACGTAGCGGATCGGCCAGGGCTGATTGAGGCCCAGGCTCTCCCGGATCCGCTCCCGGACCTCGGCCGGTACGCGCGGATCCGCGCCGAACTGGGAAAGAGGATCGATGGGTGCCAGCGCGAGGATGGCGTAGATCACAAAGCTGATCACGATCAGGGTCGGGATCGCGATGAGGAGACGACGCGCGATGTAGCGACCCATCGCTAGCCCCTCACCTTACCGGGTGCGGGTAGTGCGGTGGAGGTCGTCCACCGCACTACCGTAGCACCACTCGTTACTTGGACCAGTCGGCGATGTTGTACATCGCTGAGTCCCACGGTGACGGGTCAACGCCCTTAAGGGCCTTGGACACGCCGTCCGGGGTCGGAGCGACGCGGGTGATCAGCGGGATCACCGCGACGTCCTTCGTGAGGATGTCGTTCGCCTGGATGGCCAGCTGGTTGCGCTTGGCCGTGTCGGTCTCGGTCCGCAGCTGGTCGATGATCTTGTCGTAGTCCGCGTTGCAGTAGCGCATGTAGTTGCCAAAGTTCCAGTTGTTCGCTTTGCCAGTGGCCTGCTTGCACGAGGCGGTCGACGATAGGTATGAGGTCGGGTCGGGGTCGCCGCTGTTCGTGAACATCTCGACGTCGGCCCAGAAGTGGTTCGCCCCGTCCGGCGATGTGTTCGTGAAGAACGTTGCCGCCGGAACGCTCTTGAGCTCGACCGAGAAGCCGACTTTTTCCCAATCCGCCTTGAGGATCGCCTGCGTGCTCTGACGCACGCTGTTGACGGTCGTCTGGTACACGATCTTCAGCTTGACGCCGCCCTTGGCACGGATGCCGTCGGAGCCCTTCGCCCAGCCGGCGTCGTCGAGCTCCTTGTTGGCCGCGTTGAGGTCGAATTTGCAGACATCCAGCGAGTCGGTGTTCTTCGAGTTCATCGGCTCCGGTGCCGTGAGCAGGTTGCACGTGGCCTTGCCGGCTAGACCGTCGCCGTAGAGCTGCGCGGCGACAGCTGAGCGGTTGGTGGCCATCGCGAGCGCACGCCGCACGTGGATGTCGCTAAAGAAGGGGTGCTTGGTATCGGGCTCACCGCGCTTGTCACCCAGAGATGGGTCGGGGTTCGAGAAGTTGACGAGCAGCCGCTCGACGCTCGAACCGTATGCGGTGAGAAGCCGCGCGAGCGTGCTGTTCGCCGCCATCGGCTTGAGCACACTCGCCTCGACCTGGAGGTTCCAACCGTAGTCGATGTCGCCGGTCTGGAAGACCGCTCGGGCGGCCGATGCGGCGTCGCCGCCACCCTTGAATGTGACGGTCTTGAAGAACGGCTTGTTCGGGTCGCGGAAGTTCTCGTTCAGGTCATAAAGGACGGTGTCGCCGGGCTTGAAGGTGTTCACTTTGTACGGCCCGGTACCGATCGGCTTGAGATCCGCGGGGCAGTCCTTCGCCTTCGCGCCGAGGCAGTTCGCGTACTGCGCCTTCTGCAGGATCGGGCTGTTGAAGCCGACGCCCCACTGGTAATAGAAGGGCTGGGACGCTGAGTACGTCACGACGGCCGTGTTCGGGTCCTTCGCCGTGACGCTCTTCACGCCCGTGCAGACGTCGAATGTGGAGGTTGCCGCAGCCTCGTCGCACTGGTACGTGTACGACGCGACGACATCGTCGGCAGTGAACGGTGTACCGTCCGACCACTTCACCCCGGTACGAAGCTTCCACGTCACACTGGTGAAGTCCTTGGCGACGCCGCCGTTGGCGACGGTGGGAATCTCCGACGCGAGCCCGTTGGCCAGTGGCGCGCCGTTCTTGTCCCATGACGCGAGCGGCTCGAGTACCAGGCGCGAGGCGTCGTTGTCCTTCGTGCCGGTCGCCTGGTGCGGGTTGAGGATCGTGGGCGCTTGCCAGTACAGGATCTTGAGCTCGCCGCCGGCGCCGCGCTGCGCGACGGGTGCCGCGCTCCCGCTCGGCGCCGCGCTTGGCGACGTTCCTGGCTGCGTGCAGGCTGCAAGTGCGATGGTCGCGGTGACAGCGAGGGCGAACCCTCTATGTAAGTAACTACTCTCCACTTAGTTCACACACCTCCCTAGCGCATGGTGGCGGAGTCTATCTGGGTACCCCCTGACCTGCCCTTCGGTTCAGTCGTGGTCTGACCATTCAATCGCAGGGGCTGGCCCCTGCGACCCCTCACTCTCTTCGGCGGGACATGCCCGCTAACTGTCCAACGAAGGGGCTGCCCCTGCGACCCCTCATTCTCCCCGGCGGCTAGTGCGCGCTAGCTTCGGATGGTCGCTCCCAAAGCGTGCTGCAGCCGTCCGGCGACCCGCTTGACCAGGCGGTCCACGTCCCCTTCGCCAAGTGTGGCCGCACCTGACCGTAGAACGAGCCTCACCGCGAACGACTTCTTCCCCGCCCCGATCTGCGGTCCGCGATAGAGGTCGACGAGAGCGACGGACTCGAGGTCTTTGGCGGCGGCCGCGCGGATTTCGCGTTCGACGTCGCGGAAGGGCGTGACGTCGTCGACCACGATCGCGAGGTCCCGAAGGGCGGCCGGAAAGCGCGGCGGCGCGATGACCCGGGGCTTCCGGGCGGCAGCCAGCCACGAGGCGAGGTCGATCTCCGCGAGGAAGGTCTCCGCCGAGAGATCCCACTTCGCGGCGACTCGGGGGTCGAGCTGGCCGGCGACGAGATGTCTCTGGCCGTCGCGGGCGAACGCGAGCGATCGTCCCGGGTGCAGTCCGGGTGCGTCCACCTGGTCACCGGACGCCTGCACGTCAAGGAGGTCAGCGAGGGCAAGCACGTACCCCTGGAGATCGCGCACATCCCAGGGCCGTTCGGGCGTGAGCCAGGTCTCGCCGTCGCGCACCGGCTCGGCATTTCCCGCGAGGAGGATCCCGACCGTCCAGCGTTCATCGGGAAGGTCCCCGCGCCGGGGCAGATAGATGGGCGCGATCTCGAACATGGCGACGCCGGCGCGATTCCTCAAATTTCGGCGCGCGGTATCGAGGAGGCCAGGCCGCAACGTCGGGCGGGCGACGGACTGCGCGACGGTGGTCGGGTTCACGACGCGCAAGGGCTCCGGAGCGACAGAAGAGCCGTCAGCAGTCAATTGCTTCAGCCACGCCGGATCGATCAGCGAGTACGACACGATCTCCTGAAGACCGAATCCAGCGAGTGCGTCGCGGGCTCGCTCGCGAAACTCTTCCAGCGGATGCCGCTCGGCTAGCGGCAGCGGACCATCGGGCATTCGCACCGGCAGTCGGTCGTATCCCGCGAGGCGCCCCACCTCCTCGACGATGTCCTCGGCGATCGCGATGTCGGTTCGCACGACCGGTGGTGTGGCGACGAGGGTGTCGCCATCGGCGGCCGCCGTGAACTGCAGCCGGCGAAGGATGTCCAGAGTCTCGGCGGGATCGATGTCGATCCCCATCACGCGCGGGATGTCGGAGAACCGCATGCGCACGTTCACTCGCGGGCGGGGGTTCGGGTAGCGATCCACGACGCCCTCCACCTTCGCGCCGGCATGCTCGCGGAGCAGCTGACAGGCTCGCGCGAGCGCGATCGAGACGAGGTCCGGCGAGAGCTCCCACGAGAATCGACGAGCCGCGGCGCTGCCCGACGAGCCCCGCATGTCGAGCTTCGTCGCGGTCCGACCGATGCCGCGCGGGTCGAAGGACGCCGCCTCGAGCGCCACGGTCGTCGTGTCGGGACGGATCTCCGAATCCTCGCCGCCAATGATCCCCGCGATCCCGAGGGCCCGCTCGGCGTCGGCGATCACGAGCGTTCCCTCGGGAAGCACGCGGTCGACTCCATCGAGCGTCCGGAGCGACTCGCCGCGGCGCGCCTGTCGCGCAACGAGGACGCCGCCGCGCAGCTTGCGATGGTCGTACGCGTGAAGGGGCTGGCCGAGCTCGAGCATCACGTAGTTGGTGATGTCGACGACATTGTCGATTGGACGCATCCCGGCCGCGATCAGCCGGGCCTGCATCCATGCCGGAGAGGTCCCGATGCGCACCCCCGAGAGAAGCGCCGCGGCGAATCGCGGGCAGGCCTGCTCGTCCTCGATCCGAACGTCCAGACCCTTCGGCTGTTTGTCGCCGAGCC